>JAZSPY010000137.1:0-15217 GCA_045537705.1 Clostridia bacterium | reverse complement strand
AAATGGCAAAGAGTAAGTTTGAAAGAACTAAACCCCATGTAAACATCGGAACCATCGGTCACGTTGACCACGGTAAAACAACCCTTACAGCAGCAATCACAACCTGCCTTTCAAAAGTAGGTGGCGCAGAAGCAATGGCTTATGACGCAATTGATAAAGCTCCTGAAGAAAAGGAAAGAGGAATCACAATCAACACAGCACACGTTGAATATGAAACCGAAACAAGACACTATGCACACGTTGACTGCCCCGGACACGCTGACTATGTTAAAAACATGATTACAGGTGCAGCACAGATGGACGGTGCAATCCTTGTAGTAGCATCATCAGATGGTCCTATGCCTCAGACAAGAGAACACATTCTTCTTGCCCGTCAGGTAGGCGTTCCCTACATCGTAGTATTTATGAACAAGACAGACCTTGTAGACGACGAAGAACTTCTTGAACTCGTTGAAATGGATATTCGTGAAATGCTTTCAGAATATGATTTCCCAGGTGATGACATTCCGATCATCAAGGGTTCAGCATTCCAGGCTCTTGAAGCAGCAACAAAGGGTGAAGACGTTAAGTCAAACGATTGGTGCAAAGCAATTTTTGAACTTATGGATGCAGTAGATAGCTACATTCCTACACCTGAAAGAGCAACAGACAAACCCTTCCTTATGCCTGTTGAAGACGTATTCTCAATCACCGGTCGTGGTACAGTTGCAACCGGTAGAGTAGAAAGAGGTACAATTAAAGTTCAGGATACAGTAGAAATCGTTGGATTAACAGAAGAAAAGAGAAGCACAGTAGTAACAGGTGTTGAAATGTTCAGAAAGCTTCTTGATGAAGCACAGGCTGGTGACAACATCGGTGTTCTTCTCCGTGGTATCCAGAGAGACGAAATTGAAAGAGGACAGGTACTTTGCAAACCCGGCACAATCAACCCCCACACAGAGTTTAAAGGTGAAGTATACGTTCTTAAGAAGGAAGAAGGCGGCCGTCATACCCCATTCCTTAATGGTTATAGACCACAGTTCTACTTCAGAACAACAGACGTTACAGGCGTAGTAACTCTTCCTGATGGCGTAGAAATGGTAATGCCTGGTGATAACATCACAATGAGCATCGCTTTAATTACCGAAATCGCTATTGAAGAAGGTCTCCACTTCGCTATCCGTGAAGGCGGCAGAACAGTTGGCGCAGGTATCGTAAGCTCAATCATTAAGTAATTAAAAATTACAAATTAAAAACACCGCATTTTTGCGGTGTTTTTTTATCTTTTTTATTTTTAAAAATTATTGTGGAAAAATGCAACGATATATGATACAATAATAGTATATTAAATGAGGGATATAAATGAAAAAGCTTTTAGCGGTTATTTTGTCCTTTGCGCTTATATTCTGTTGTGCTTGCGTGCAACAACAAATTGGTGTTGAAGGTGAATTACATGTTTACTTTATTGATGTTGGTCAAGCAGATTGTGCGCTGATAGTTCAGGGTGAGCATAGTATGCTTGTTGATGGTGGCAACATTTTTGATGCACCGGATATTGTATCGTTTATAAAAAGTAAAAACATTAAAACTATTGATGCTGTTGTAGCAACCCATGCCCACGAAGATCATATAGGCGGGCTTGGTGCAATTATAGATAATTTTACGGTAAATAAAATATATTGCCCTGTTGAAAGTTATAATTCACAAGTTTTTAGTGAATTTAAAGATTCGGCAAACAGGCAGTGCGGCATTACCCTTTGTAAACAAGGTGATTCCTGGCAGATAGGGCAAAGCAAGGTAAACGTTGTTTGGCCCAAAGATGCTAAAAAAGAAGAACCCAACAACACCAGTATAGTGTTTACTCTTAAATTTGGCAAGGTAACTTACCTTTTTACAGGTGATGCAGAACACAATGTTGAAACAAAAATCGTTGATAGCGGTGCTAATATCAAGGCTGATATTTTAAAGGTTGGTCACCACGGCTCGCAAACAAGTACAAGCTATTACTTTTTAAGAAGCGTTTTACCAACATATGCAGTTATTTCTTGCGGCAAGGGTAACAGTTACGGTCATCCCCATAAAGAAACGTTGGAAATACTTGAACAAGCAGAAGCTTCTGTTTTCAGAACTGATGTTGGCGGAACAGTATGCATTTCAACTGATGGCGAAAACATAACGGTTAAACAGAGTGATTTTATGGAAGAAGTTCCGCAACAAGATGCAACACCGGGCTTTTTTCAAAAGGCATATATAGGCAATAAAAACAGCAAAAAATTTCATATGCATGATTGCAAAAGTTTGCCCAGTGAAGAAAATCGTGTTATTATAGATTCAAGAGAAGAGGCTATAAATTCAGGTTATTCACCTTGTGGAATCTGTAAGCCTTAAAAATAAAAAAGGAATGAAAACTATGAAAAAAACTACAACAATTTGCTTTGCTAATAATAAAGGTGGTTCAGGAAAATCAACAACCTGTTCAAACGTAGGCTATTCATTATCGCAAAAAGGCAAAAAAGTGCTTTTGATTGATGGAGATATGCAACTTAACTTATCACTTTCGTTTTTTGATGAAGATACTGTGCTTGAAATTGCAAAAAGCGATAAAAACCTTTATGCCGCCATTAAGGAACAAAAGGATTTAAGCGATTTTATTTACGAAACGGAATATAAAAACCTTGATATTATACCTTCATCAACCTTAATGAGTGGTATTGAATATGAACTTTTTACTAAATGGCAAAGGGAGTTAATCCTTAAAAAAGCACTTCAGAATCTTAAGGATAGCGGAAAATACGATTACATTTTAATTGATGCGCCACCAACGTTAGGCGGATGGGCAATGAACCTTTTATGCGCTTCGGATTACCTTTTGATTCCTGTTGAAGCAAGCCCCTGGGGATTGTTCGGCCTTGCAAATATGTTTGAGTTTTATTCTGTTGTTACCGATATTGCGCCGCAGCTTAAGATTTTAGGTATTGCAATCACAAAGGTAAACGAAAGAAAAAATTATTTTAAACAGACTCTTGCTTCGTTAAATGAAATGGAAGATTTTTATATCTTTGATTCTTACGTGCGTATAGATTCAACTATTGAATGGGCTCAGGATGCAGGCAAGCCTGTTGCATCATTTAAAAAATCAAGCCGTGCGGCACAGGAATACGAAGCTTTAGCGGAAGAAATACATAAACAAGTTTTAAAAAGGAATAAAGAATAATGAAACTGATTTTTAAGCAAAAAGCTTTTTCATTTTTAGATAGCTACAATATTATTGATGAAAACGAGCAGATTGTTTTTACCGTAAAAAGCAAGCTGAGTCTTGGCAAACATTTTCAGGTTTTTAATAGTAAAGGGAAAATGGTGGGCGAATTAAGGCAAAAGTTACTTGCCCTTATGCCAACCTTCGCAATCTTTTTAAAAGGTTCTTTTGCTGGCTACGTAAAAAGAGAGTTTTCGTTTTTCAAAAATACTTATATTGTGGATTATTTAGATTGGTCTGTTGCAGGCAACTTATTTGAATGGGATTATACAATAACAAAAGAAACCGGCGAGCTTGTTGCCAGAATTACAAAAGAATTGTTTAAATTTACAGATACTTATACAATAGATGTAGTTGACGAAACAGACGCCATACCTGCCTTAATGCTTGTTTTGGCAATTGATGCTGAAAAAGATCAAAGAGATAATTAAAAAAAGACTGCTGAATTTCAGCAGTCTTTTTTTTTATAATTAACCAAGGATTGAGAAGTTTACAATTAAAGTTGCAAACACGATTGAAACCATGGATAAAAGCTTAATTAAAATGTTGATTGCAGGGCCTGCGGTATCTTTGAATGGATCGCCAACAGTATCGCCAACAACACCTGCTTTATGGCTTTCGCTGCCTTTTCCGCCGTGAACACCGCTTTCAATGTATTTCTTAGCGTTGTCCCAGGCACCACCGGAGTTTGACATAAAGATGGCTAAAAGGAAGCCTGTTGCAGTTGCGCCTGCAAGCATACCTACAACGCCTGTAACACCAAGTGTTAAACCAACGATAACGGGAACAACGATTGCTACAACGGTAGGAAGAACCATTTCTTTTAAGCTTGCCTTTGTACAAAGGTCAACACACTTTGCGTATTCAGGGTCAGCTTTGCCAAGCATAAGTCCGGTAATTTCTTTAAATTGGCGGCGAACTTCCATAACAACGCTTTGAGCTGCTCTGCCAACGGATTCCATAGTTAAAGCTGCAAACACAAAAGGTAAGCAAGCACCTATAAATAAGCCAACTAAAACGGTAGGATTCATAAGGCTGAGATTTGCGATTTTTTCTGCACCGCCGGGAATACCTTGAATTTTTTCTATGTAAGAAGCCATTAAAGCTAAAGCAGTAAGTGCTGCTGAACCGATTGCAAAGCCTTTGCCTGTTGCAGCAGTGGTGTTACCTAATGAATCAAGAGCATCTGTTCTTTTACGAACGTTTTCATCAAGCCCTGCCATCTGTGCGATACCGCCTGCATTATCGGCAACGGGGCCGTAAGCATCAGTTGCAAGAGTAATGCCTAATGTTGAAAGCATACCAACTGCGGCTAATGCAATTCCGTAAAGACCCATAGTTGCATTTTGTGCGCCGCCTGAAATAAAGTAGGCAACTAAAATGCAAACTGCAACGATAGCGATGGGAAGTGCAGTTGAAAGCATACCCAAGGAAAGACCGCTGATGATAACTGTTGCGCTACCTGTTTCTGCTGAAGCAGAAAGGCGTTTTGTGGGGTTAAAGGTTTCTGAAGTGTAATATTCAGTTGCTTTACCAATTAACACGCCGGCGATAAGCCCTGCAAGGATTGCAAAGTAAACCATCCAGTTAGCTTTAGGTAAAATAAAGTAAACAAGGGGGAATGCGATGATTGCAATTAAGATAGCGGAGAAGTTTGTACCGCGACTTAAAGCGCCTAAAAGTGATTTCTGATCTGCATCTTCCTTTGTTCTAACAAGGAAAGTACCAAAGATTGAACAAAGAATACCAACGCAAGCTAAAATCATAGGTAATGCCATAGCCTGAATGCTGCCACCAAATGCTGCAACACCTAATGCAGAAGCAGAAAGGATTGAACCAACGTAGGATTCATAAAGGTCAGCACCCATACCTGCAACGTCACCAACGTTATCACCAACGTTATCAGCAATAACTGCAGGGTTACGGGGGTCATCTTCAGGAATACCTGCTTCAACCTTACCAACAAGGTCAGCACCAACGTCAGCCGCTTTGGTGTAAACACCGCCGCCAACACGGGCAAAAAGAGCCATTGATGATGCGCCCATACCAAAGGTAAGCATAGCGCTTGTAATATCAGCGGGGGCTAAGTTAAATACATATTTCAATAAGAAGAACCAAATTGAAATGTCTAATAAACCTAAACCAACAACGGTAAAGCCCATAACTGAGCCTGCAGAAAAGGCAACCCTTAAACCTTTGTTAAGGCTTTCAGATGCGCCTTGCGCGGTGCGGGCATTTGTTAAGGTAGCTATCTTCATGCCGATAAAACCTGAAAGGGCTGAGAAGAAACCGCCTGTTACAAAAGCAAAAGGCACGTAAGGTGTAAGCAATTTAAATATTGCCATTACGCACAAAACTACAAACATAATTGCAAAGAAAATACCAACAACTTTGTACTGTCTTTTTAAGTAGGCGTTAGCACCTTGGCGGATTGATTTTGAAATTTTTTGCATTGTTTCGTTGCCTTCGGAGAACTTCATTATCTTTTTTGAAGTTACAAGAGCAAACAATAATGCGATTACTGAGCCGATAAAAGTAAATAATACAAGGAATTTTTCCAAAAAATCACTTCCTTTTTTAGTGGTAAACCCTATTATACCCCTATAAAAAAATTGTGTCAAGCGAATATGTAATATATAAAAAAAGAAAACAGATGTATACACATCTGTTAAAAACTATTATTTTTTAGGTTTGCCTTGTGAAATTTTAGGAAAATCGTTTTCCATATCGCAGGTTGGCTGAATATTATAAGTACCGTATCGGTTAATCATAGAAGCTACGGTGCCTTCTTCAGCTGCATATTTATCAAAAAACTTTTTTAAATCTTTATCTTTCAAAATAATCACCTCAAAAGGTATTATGTGAAAAATAAAAAATTATATTCTTGAAATTAACTCAGAAGTGATTTTAAAAGAATTTTCCGCGGCTTTTTTTAAGAAGGTTGGATAATCCATATTGGAAGAATCATCGGCACTATCAGAAATTGCGCGGATTACAATAAAACCAACGTCGTTAACAAATGCAGTGTGCCCAATGGAAGCGCCTTCCATTTCGCATGCGATAGCATTAAAGTTTTTAATAATGTTTTCCTTTTTTTCTGGGGATGCAATAAACTGATCCCCTGAAGCGATTACGCCTGTTTTAAATTTAAAGTTATTTTCTTTTAAAACGGCGGTTGCTGTTTTAATAAGATATTCGTTTGCTTTAAAATTTATAACGTTTATCCCTGAAACAAGCCCAACGGGATCGCCTAATGTGGAAGTATCCATATCGTGTTGAACAACGCTTTGTGAAATTGCAATATCACCAACAGAAAGTTCTTTTGTTAAAGTGCCTGCAACACCTGTATTGATTATATATTCAGGATTAAAGTTTAAAATCATCGTTTGGGCGCAGATTGCGGCAAACACTTTTCCGATACCGCATTTTGCTACAACAACTTCCTTATTATATATAGTGCCCCAAACAAACTCGTTTCCGCTTATGGTTTTTGTTTGTTTGTTTTTGATTAATTCTTTAAGGTTATTAACCTCAACGTCCATTGCACCGATTATGCCAATCATTTGTTTTCTCCTTTATATGAAAAATCGTTCCAGGATTCAAGATTTTTTAAATAACGCACACATTCTTTTTTTGCACTATTTAAGTCAAGTTCAAGATAATTGCCACATTCTTTTTTTGTAGCACCAAACACTTCGCCATCGTGGGCAATTATTTTTTTTAGAGTTTCTTTTGTTAAAGCAAGAACCTGTTCATTGGTCATATTTCTAACAAGCAGGTAAAAACCTGTTCTGCAACCCATAGGGCCAAAGTAGATTATGTTGTTGCCAAATTCGGAAAAACGAACAAAGGTTGCAAACATATGTTCAACGGTATGCATAGTTACGTTATCCATATAATCGTTGTTGTTTGGCTTTCTTGTGCGAAGGTCGTAAGTAACAACATCACCATCAATTCTGGAAACGTATATTCCGGGAATTATATAATCGTGATCAACCTGAAAGCTTTTAATTTGTTTTTTCATAAAAATTGGTTCCTTAATAAAACTTAAAAATTTGTCAAAATTGCTTGCAAAAAAAGAAAATGGTGTTATAATAATGCTAATGAATATAGGGCGGAGGTGAAAATGATGGCCTATAAGATTAATGATAATTGTATCGCTTGCGGCGCTTGCGCTGGTGCATGCCCCGTTGAAGCTATTACTGAAGGTGATGGTAAGTACGTTATTGATGCTGCAACTTGCATTGAATGTGGTGCTTGTGCAGATGCTTGCCCCGTTGCAGCACCTGAACAGGAATAATTTTTCCTAAAATAAACGTTTAGCATTACGTAAATGCCCTTGGAGAGAATGGATTATTCTCTCTTTTTATTTTATCATAAGGTTTAATAACTGTAAAGGGTTAACTAAATGGGTTAACCCTTTTTAATTTCTTTAAAACACAAAAAGAAGTTAATAATAAAAGCCAAAAAGTCCTGAATACAGTTGCCTAAAATAAAACCATAAATTCCAAACCTTACAACAAGGAAATACGTTAGTAAAAAGCCAAAGCATCCATCAACAATGCTTGTTACCATTAAGGTTTTTTGCTTGCCTAATCCGTTAAGAATAGTTCTTGCAACTTGTGAAAGCCCTAAAAAAATAATAGAAGGTATTAGCATAACCATAAACCTGCCTGCCATTTCTTGCTTAAAAAAGGTTTTGGCTAAATAGGGGGCAAACAGTAAAACTAAAACAGAAAAGATTACTGTAATTGATAAGGCTATCATAAACGAATTTTTCGTTTTATAAATAATTACCTTTTTATTGTTTAAGTTTTTTGCAATTTCAGGCAAAACAACAACGCAAAGGGCACCGATAATGGTCATAGGCGCAAATACAACCGGATATGCCATAGAAGTTAATATTCCATATTGGCTCAATGCGCTTTCTTTTGTTAAACCGTATGCTATTAAACAAAGTGGCAAAATTGTGGTAGTGCCTAAATGTAAAAGGGAAGTGCCAAGGCGGGCAAAGGTTGGGGGCAGGGCGTTTTGTAAAAGTTCTTTAGAATAACCGCCTTTTTTTAGATTAACGCCTTTAACGGTTGAAAAAAGCAGAATAAAAGATAAAATACCGCCGGCACTTATGGCGATATTAGGTAACGATGCTTGCACTACCGTGTTCGCATTTTTAAAAATGCGAACAAGAATAATAGCCAAAAGTATTTTAAAAAGCTGTTCAATAATTTCATAAATGCCTGAAAGATAAGATTTGCTTTTAGCGTGGAGCAAGCCTTGGGGCAAGGAAGCAAGCCCCCCTAATGTTACGGCAGGGATCAAAGCAAGGATAACTATTTTTGCGTTATCCTGGTGCAAAAACAAACGGGAAATAGTCCCGGGAAACAAAAGCAATAAAATAAGTGAGATAAATAGCGGAATAAAGGCTATTTTAAAAGCGCTTGCAAGCACATTTTCTTCTTGCTTCTGTTTTAAATATTTTGCGCATAATCGGCTTGTTGCGTTAGGCAATCCTGATGCAACAGGCGTTATAAAAACAGAATAAACACTCATTGATAGTTGGTGTAATCCTAAGGCAACAGGGGAGATTTCCTTTGCAAGCCATACTTTATAAAGCATACCGATTATTCTTACTATAATGTTGCTGAAGGCAAGAATACTCATATTTAAAAAAACTTTCTTTTTCAAAAATATCACCCTTTAAGATTATGCTTAAAATTAAAGGTAAATTACTTAAAAAAAGGCATAAAACGGTTGCGCAAGGGCATTTATTGTTGTATAATCTATATAATAAAAACAAATTGGAGAAACTTATGTTAGTTTATAACACTCTTACAAACAAAAAAGAAGAATTAAAAACTGTAAACCCGGGGGAAGTGCGTATGTATTCCTGTGGTCCTACAGTATACAATTTTGCACATATCGGCAACTTAAGAACTTACGTTTTTATGGATCTTTTAAGGCGCGCCTTAAAATTAAACGGCTATAAGCTTTTAGGCGTTATGAATATTACTGACGTTGGGCATCTTACTTCTGATGCTGATGAAGGCGAAGATAAAATGGAAAAGGCTGCTAAACAACAGAAAAAATCTCCTTTAGAGATTGCAGCATACTATACTTCGGTTTTTGAAAACGACGTTAAGGCGCTTAATATCTCTTTGCCTGAAATCGTTCCAAAGGCAACGGATCATATTGAAGAAATGATTGATTTTGTTAAAGGTTTAGAAGAAAAAGGCTTTGCTTATGAAACTGATGATGGTATTTATTTTGATATCGTTAAGTACGGTAAATACGGCGTTCTTTCTAAACTTGATCTTGATGAGCAATTGGCAGGCGCCCGTGTTGAAGTAAACGATCAGAAAAAACACCCTGCTGATTTTGCGGTTTGGAAAAAAGCACCTAAAGAACATCTTCAGCAATGGGAAAGCCCCTGGGGTATGGGATATCCCGGATGGCATATTGAATGTTCTGCAATGGGCAGAAAGTATTTAGGCGATACTTTTGATATTCATACAGGCGGTGTTGACCATATTCCCGTTCATCACGAAAACGAAATTGCTCAGTCTAACGCACTTTTAGGCCACCCTGCAGTAAACTACTGGATGCACGGTGAGTTTATGATGGTTGATAACGGTAAAATGAGCAAGAGCCTTGGCAACACTTATACCGTTGATGATTTAAAGAAAAAGTCAATTATGCCTCTTACTTTCAGATATTTCTGCTTAAATGCGCATTACAGAAATAAGATTAACTTTACCTGGGATGCAATAAAGGCTTCGCAAAAAGCATATATCCGCTTATTAGAAGCAGTTGCCCAAAATAAAAACGCTGATAGTGATGAAAGCGTAAAACAACTTTGCCAAAAGGCTTATGAACAGTTTTTACAGGCAGTAAACGATGATCTTAATGTTCCAAAGGCTTTAGGTATTTTATGGAACCTTCTTCGTTCAGGCAAGTGCGCAAAGGAAATCTTTGATACTGCAATAAAAATGGATGAAGTGTTTGGCCTTGATTTAGAAAAAGGCTATATCCCTATGGAAGAAGAAAATGATATTCCTAAGGAACTTTTAGAAAAGTTAGAACAACGCGCCCAAGCAAGAAAAGAAAAGAACTGGGCATTATCAGATCAAATAAGGGATGAAATCAATCAGGCAGGATACGATATTAAGGATTCACCTGCTGGCTCAACTTTAGTAAAAAGATAACCAATAAGCCAAAGAAAGAGATTTCTTTGGCTTATTGCAATATTTGTCTAAAAATAATATATATTTGTCTTGAATTAGGCAAAAAAGTGTACTATACTTTACTTACAGAAAAGATAAAGGAAGAATAAAATGAAAAACGTAGCAATAGTGGGCTATGGTGGACAAGGTGCCTGGCACGCTGATCAGATTTTAAAAAGTGATGTTTGCGCTTTGCAAGGTGTTTTTGATATAAAGGAAGCCAGATGCAATGTAGCAAAGGAAAAAGGCATTAGAGTTTATAATAGTAACGAAGAGATTTTTAACGATAAAAACGTTGATATAGTTGTTATCGCAACACCAAACGATAGCCACATGGAATTAACTATTGATGCTTTAAAACATAAAAAGCATGTTATCTGTGAAAAACCTGTTGAAAAAAGTGTTAAAAATCTTAAAAAGATGATTGATGCTTCAAAAAAATACGGCTGTCTTTTTACAGTGCATCAGAACAGACGTTGGGACGTTGACTTTTTAGGCGTTAAAAGCGTTATTGAATCTAATGAAATCGGTGAGCCTATCTCATTAGAATCCCGTATTCACGGTTCCCGCGGTATTCCGGGGGACTGGCGCAGTTTAAAACAGTACGGTGGCGGAATGCTTTATGATTGGGGCGTTCATCTTATTGACCAGGTATTACAGCTTTTTAAAAGCAAAGTTGTTTCAGTTGATTGTAAGTTTACTCATATTTTAAATGATGAAGTTGATGATGGCTTTAAACTTAATCTTTCTTTTGAAGATGGTAAAAGCGCTTATATAGAAGTTGGTACCTATAACTTTTTACCAATGCCAAGATTCTATATGCAGTGTAAAGAAGGAACTTTAAAGATTGAAGATTGGCAACAAAAGGGTCATATTGCAAAACTTAAAGCCTGGCAGGAAAAAGATATTACCCCTGTTCAGAACGCCGCAGGTATTACAAAAACAATGGCGCCAAGAAATGAAGAAACGCTTTTAGAGTATGATATTGAAAGGCCTGAAAGCTGCGTTCACGATTTTTACCGCAACGTAGTTAAGGCTATAGATAAGGAAGCAGAACCTTTAATAAAGCTTGAAGAAGTAGAACGTGTTATGCGCATTATGGAAAAAGCAAAACTTTCTGATAAAAAAGGTCAAAGGATAAAAACAGAAATTTAAAAAAATCATTTGACATTACTTGTTTTTATATGTATAATAATCTGTGCTTAATAAAAAAGGAAACTGATTTCCTAGAAAATGAGGTGATACTACAATGAAACAGGGTATCCATCCGGATTACAAAAAGGTAACAGTAAAGTGTGCTTGTGGAGAAACTTTTGAAACAGGTTCAGTTAAGGATTCTCTTTCAGTTGAAATTTGCTCAAAGTGCCATCCTTTCTATACAGGTAAGCAGAAGCTTGTTGACTCTGCAGGCCGTGTTGACAAGTTTAAGAAGAGATACGGACTTTAATAGTTACAAAAACAAAAAACACCGCAATCGCGGTGTTTTGTTTTTTTATTTAGTTAATTTAAAAAGTTGTTCCTGGGTCAAGCAGATTTTCCGAAAGTAAAAAAATATGGGTTTTATTCTTCTAAAAGCTCATCTAAAGTCTTATTAAAAATTTTTTTAAATGCAAGCAGTTCAATATCCGTAACAAAACGCTTTCCTGCTTCAATGCGTTGTATTGCGTTTTTATCAACATCAATACCTACTAATTGAAGCATATCGGCGATTTTTCGTTGCGAACAATTCATTTGTTTGCGGAATTTTGCAATATTTTTACCGCAAATATTATTCATACCGTTGTCTGTTTTATTAATAAACATAAATTTTCTCCAAAAAATTGACATTTTGTGCTTGTCAATTAAGGATAGTATATGCTATAATAAAGAAAAAAATGACATTTAGTGAATGTCAAAAAAGGAGAAAAATATGGAAAATCAGGGAAACAACAAGTTCTGCAAATTTTGTGGAAAGGAAATTGCAACAGACGCTGTTATTTGCATACATTGCGGTAGACAAGTTGAAGAAGTAAAAAAAGCGGATTCACAGACACCAAACATAGTTATTAATAACACAAATACCAACAGCAACGTAAACCAAAACAATAACGGCGGTAACTATGGAAGACCAAAAAATAAGTGGGTTGCATTTTTGCTTTGTCTGTTGTTAGGCTACTTTGGTGCACATAAATTTTATGAAGGCAGAATTGGAGCAGGAATTTTATATTTGTTTACAGGAGGCCTTTTTGGTATCAGTTGGTTTATAGATACAATTGTTTTACTTTGCAAACCTAATCCTTACTATGTGTAACAAAAAACACCGCAATCGCGGTGTTTTGTTTTTTTATTTAGTTAATTTAAAAAGCTCTTCTGCTGCAAGACGGGTTTTTGCAACAACGCCTTCTTTTTCAGGAAAGCAGTAGTACAGGCGGTTTTTATCACCGATACAGATAACGTCACCAATTTCGTACCAGAAATAATCTGCGTATAAACCGTAAGAAGATTGCGGGGGTTGGGTGTAATTAAGTTCGCCATCACAGCCGGTTAGGGTAAATCCGTTTTTATCATGAATAAGCCTGCCGTTACCTACCATATAAATGGCTTTATAATCAACCATAACGCCGATTTTAACAGGGGTATCAAGCAGATAGGTGCCATTTATAAGCTCTTCTTTCACGCATTCTCTTTCCCAGGCGTACCAATGGGGAATATGTAAAAATTCAGTTTCGCCACGCAAGGCACAAAGCTGACCTAACTCGTCAAGTTCGTATTCCTTACCGCAGGCAGAACACTTAATAGTAATACCTTCGCCTTTTGTTGTGCCTTCTTTTTTACAGTTGGCGCATTTATATAAAATACGTTCAAGGCCATCTGCACGAAAAGGCTCACTAACTCTAATTTTATTTTCAAGTTGCCATTTAAAGTTATCAAAGGTAAATTCTTTTTCAAGTCTTTGGGTTAATTCATCAACGGAAAGTTTTTTGATATCTTCCCTTGTGGCAATACATTTAACGTTAGCACTAACAGGAACTTTTCTTAACTGTAACCCGTTATAAAGGGGATCACGATGGAACGCGCCTTTTGTAATAACCGTTAAAACAGGAACGTTTAACAACTTCATCAATTGCCCAAGTTTTTCCGGCAACGGTGTTTGGGTGCCGTCAAAAGAATAACTGGCTTCAGGATACATTAAAACGCTTACTCCGTTTTTAAGGGAATACTTCATATCGCGAATTAACGTGAGATCGGTAACAAATTTTTGCGTGGGAATACATCCTAACAGGCGCATTAAAAGACGTTTGCCAACAAATCCATCAGAAGTGCAAACGATGGAATAGGGCATAGGATAAAATATTTTTGATGCAATTTTCAGATCAATAAAACTTGAGTGGTTCATTAAAATAAGGTATGGACCTTCTTCAAGCTTATCCCTGTCTTTAAAAGTATAAGTAAATTTTGTTGCTAAAAGATCAAAGATAGCAAGCACACGCACAACTGTTTGAAGAATAATGTTAGGCTTTAAAGGGGTTTTGTGTGCAGGCTTTTTAATTTTTAAAACTTTATTAAAATCAAGTTCTTTGGTTTTTATCTTCATAAAGCACCCTTTTTTCTGTCGTATTTTGTAGTATTATATCATAAGTACAATAAAAAAACAACGCTAAATGTAGCGTTGTTTTTGGTTATTTATTCCTCTTGAGGTGCTTCGTTTTCAAAATCAGAAGATTCGGCATTTTCGGGGGTGTTAACAAGATCGTTACGAACTTTGCGCCTTGCGATTCCGTTATTTATTACAACTCCGGAGCCCGTTTTCTTGCGCCAGATGATCAAGATAATATCTACAATCAAGAAGAAAACCAATATTAAAAGTAATACAATAAAACTTAATGATGGGCTATTGCTTACCTTTTCAAAAGGTTCGGGCGTTTTCTGCGGAACAGGTGTGGAAAGGTTAGGATCAACCGTAGCGTCAGGTGAAAGGCTTAAGGTAGGCGGTGCCTGAGTTTGCCAGTTTGACGTATAATTATCATCTGTGCGGTTGGGGGTAGCGGTAGGTCTTCTTGTTGGCCTTACCGTTGGCTTTGGTGTTGCCGTTGGTGTTACCGTAACGGTAGGCGAAGGTGTTGGTGTTGCGGTAGGTGTCAAAGTGTTTATTGGTGTTTCAGTTGCTGTTTCCGTTGGCATAAAAGTAGCGGTAGGTTCAACTGTGGGGGCAGGTGTAACCTGCGTAGTAGGTGAAGGTGTTAAAGTTGCAGGTGCGCCTGTTGGTGTAGGTGTGATTTCTTCCGTTGGTTCTATGGTAGGTGTAGCGCTTTCTGTAGGATATGCGCTAACGGATGCGGAAGTAATTTTAAGTTCCGTAAGTTTGCTTTCATCACCAACTGTAAAGGTTATTTCTATAGAAACTGCACCATTTGCCTGCTCTAATGTAAGTGTTGAAGAAGGATTGATCTTATATGTGATAGAAATGTTTGCTTCTTCTGTGCCTCTATATGAAATGTTGGCAGTTAAATTTCCGCCGGTTTCTCCCAGCAAACTTTTAACTAAACTGGAAACGTCCTGTATTACAGTGATTTTTCCGCCTGATATTGTTGTTATATCAACATTTTTGTTAGTTAAGGCATCAATATTTTTTGTGACTTCTGCTGCACCAACGTTAAAAAAAACAAGACTGCAAACAAAAGCTATAATGACAAAAATCGTTAAAAATTTTAACTTTTTCATTTTAACCTCAAAATAAAAATTATTACAAACATATTATACACTTATTTATGGCAGAATGTCA
>JAZSPY010000049.1:0-5218 GCA_045537705.1 Clostridia bacterium | reverse complement strand
TGAAGTAATTTCTGCTGCAGGCTTAAAACAACTTAGAATTGCTGAAACAGAAAAATATGCACATGTTACTTTCTTCTTTGATGGTGGTGTAGATAAAGAACTACCTGGTGCTGATAGAATTTTAGTTGCATCTCCAAAAGTTGCAACATATGATATGCAACCTGAAATGAGTGCATATGAAGTTACTGAAAAAGTTCTAGAAGCTATTAAATCTGAAAAATATGATACAATCATTCTTAATTATGCTAACTGTGACATGGTTGGTCACACAACAGTTTATGATGCAGCTGTTAAAGCAGTTGAAGTGGTTGATGAATGTGTTGGTAAAGTAGCTGATGCTGTAAAAGCTGTTGGTGGTACAATTATTCTTACAGCTGACCACGGAAATGCTGATTGCGTATTTGATGAAAATGGTAACCCATTCTCAGCTCATACAACTTCCCCAGTTCCATTCCTAATCACTAAAGAAGATGTTGAACTTCATGAAACAGGTAATTTAGGTGATATTGCTCCTACACTTTTAGAACTTCTTGGTATTGAAAAACCAGTTGAAATGTCTGGTAAGAGCATGATTAAAAATTATAAATAGGCTTTAATACTTATTTTTTGAAAAACTTTAAAAAATGTAGTATAATAATAAAGGAAATAAATTGAAAGGATAAAAATAATATGGATAACATGAATTACACAAGTCAAGTTAAAGCAATGTGCCCTGTTAAAGTGGGTGCTAGCCATGGTTGTGCTCCAATCCCTCAAGAAGGCGAATGGACATATTCTCGTAAAATCGAAGACATCAACGGTTTTACTCATGGTGTAGGTTGGTGTGCTCCTCAACAAGGTGCATGTAAATTATCATTAAACGTTAAAGGTGGAATCATTCAAGAAGCATTAGTTGAAACTATTGGTTGTTCTGGTATGACTCACTCAGCTGCTATGGCATCTGAAGCATTAGTTGGTAAAACAGTTTTAGAAGCATTAAATACAGACTTAGTTTGTGATGCTATTAATACTGCAATGCGTGAATTATTCTTACAAATCGTTTATGGTCGTAGCCAATCAGCATTCTCTGAAGGTGGCTTACACATTGGTGCTGGTCTAGAAGACTTAGGTAAAGGTTTAAGAAGCCAAGTTGGTACAGCTTATTCAACTTTAGCAAAAGGACCAAGATATCTTGAACTTGCAGAAGGATATATTACAAGACTTGCACTTGATGCAAATAACGAAATTATCGGTTATGAATACTTATCTTTAGGTAAATTTACTGATTTCTTAAAGAAAGGTATCAATGCTGATGAAGCAATTAAGAAAGCAATGGGTACATATGGAAGATTTGCAGATGCTGCAAAATACATTGACCCACGTGAAGAATAGGAGGATACTATAATGGCATTATTTGAAAGTTATGAAAGAAGAATTGAACAAATCAATAAATGTTTAAATGAAAATGGTATCAAAGACATCGAAGAAGCAAAAGCAATTTGTGATGCTAAGGGAATTGACCCATACAAGATTTGTAAAGACGTTCAACCGATCGCATTTGAAAATGCATGCTGGGCATATACCTTAGGTGCAGCTCTTGCACTTAAAAAAGGTTGCAAAACCGCTGCTGAAGCTGCAAAGGAAATCGGTGTAGCACTTCAGGCATTCTGTATTCCCGGTTCAGTTGCTGATCAGCGTCAGGTTGGTTTAGGCCACGGTAACCTTGCATCAATGCTTTTAAGCGAAGAAACAGAATGCTTCTGTTTCCTTGCAGGTCACGAAAGCTTTGCTGCTGCTGAAGGCGCAATTAAGATTGCTCTTAACGCAAACAAGGTTCGTAAGAATCCTCTTCGCGTTATTCTTAACGGCTTAGGTAAAGATGCTGCTTATATCATTTCACGTATCAACGGCTTTACTTACGTTGAAACCAAGTACGATTACTATACAGGCGAACTTGAAACTGTATATGAAAAGGCTTTCTCAGAAGGCGATAGAGCAAAGGTTAAATGCTATGGCGCAAACGATGTTTCTGAAGGCGTTGCTATCATGAGAAAAGAAAACGTTGGCGTTTCAATTACAGGTAACTCAACCAACCCAACCCGTTTCCAGCACCCAGTTGCAGGTACCTACAAAAAGTGGGCTATTGAAAACGGCGTAAAATACTTCTCAGTTGCTTCAGGCGGTGGTACAGGTAGAACACTTCACCCCGATAACGCTGCTGCTGGTCCTGCTTCATATGGTATGACAGATACTATGGGCCGTATGCACGGTGATGCTCAGTTTGCAGGTTCATCTTCAGTTCCTGCTCACGTTGAAATGATGGGCTTAATCGGCGCAGGTAACAACCCCATGGTTGGTATGTCCGTTGCAGTTGCAGTTGCTTGCGAAGTTGCAATGAAGGGCTAATAACTTTACAACTAAAAATTCAGACGCTTCAATTTTGAAGCGTCTGTTTTTTTATATACTGTTTAGGTGTTAAATTAAATTGCTTTTTAAAATGCCTTATTAAACTTCCTGAATCAGAAAATCCGCATATTTCGGCAGTTTCGCTTTCACTTTTGCCATTTTGTAAAAGGGTGATTGCATTTTTTAACCTTGTGGCAACGATATAATCGTTTAAGGTGCTTCCCGTGTGCTTTTTAAAATTAGTCATTAACGTTGTTCTGCCGATATACAGGGTTTTTGATAGAGATTCTGCGGTGATTTTTTCACTAAAATGGCTTTCAATATAAGAAAGCGCTTTTAGTATATACGGTGGAACAAACGATTTATTAAACTGTTCCGGAGCGTTAATATCAAATAAAAACGATAGTAAATATAAAGTAAGTAATTTTTGCCTTAAAGAATCTTTTTCTTTTTCTATTAAAAGAATAGTGCTTTTTATAAATTTAAGTTGCTGACCATTTATTTTAATAATGTTTCCGTTATCACCAAAAACTTGATCAAAACGTTTGAAATCAACAAAGTAATCCTGTAAAAAATCTTTTGTAAACAACAGATAAAGTCTGCTGTAAAGAGTATCAGAATTACAGGTTATAAAATGGGGTGTATGGGGACGGGTTAAAACAAGCCTTGGCTGGTTTGTTTCTTCGCTTAAAGAAGATAATATTATTTTTACGTTGCCTGTTAAGATAAGGTTGATTTCATAAAATTCGTGCTTATGAAAGTCAAAAATAGAAGTATAAAAGCCTTCCTTATGAATAACACAAACATTATCCCAATCAGTTTTAAAAGATAAATCAAAAGCAGTTTTCATATTTTCACCTTCTTAATTCAGTATAACATAAAATTGAATGATTTTCAAATTATTTTACAAAAAACAGTAAAGTATTTCAATATATTGAACGATTTGCGAATATATTGGTACGATAAACCATTGTAATGTTCAATTGAAAGTTTTATACTTTAATAAAAAAACAAAGGAAGGTAAAAATATGTCAACAGTTAATTTTAGCGTTGTAAAATTAAAAAAATTTTGTGAAGAAGCGTTTAATAAGTTCGGTTTTACCAAAAGTGAAGCAAAAAAGATTACGGATGTTTTATTGTTAGCAGATTTATATAACATTAAATCACACGGCACACAAAGGCTTGTGCGCTATCATAAAGCAATAGAAAACGGATCTATAAAAATAAATGCAAAGCCCGAAATCGTTTTTGAAACTCCCGTTTCCGCAGTTATTGACGGTCATAGCGGAATGGGACAGTTGATTTCAATATACGCTACGGAACTTGCTATTAAAAAGGCAAAGGAAAGCGGTATAGCGTTTGTTACAGTTCGCAATTCAAATCACTTTGGTATAGCAGGATATTACACAAAAATGGCGTGTGATCAGGGTTTGATGGCTATTGCTACTACAAATTCTGAATCTATCGCAGTTCACACAAATTCACGACAGGCGCTTTTAGGCTCAAATCCTATTGCATTTGCTATGCCTGCCGAACCTATTCCTTTCTGGTTTGATGCCGCAACAACAGTTGTACCAAAGGGTAAACTTGAAGTTTATAACAAGGAAGATAAATCCCTTGAAAGCGGATGGACACTTGATGAAAACGGCAATATCTGTACCGATGCTCAGCACGCCTTAAATTGTATTGATGATAAACTCGGTGGCGGTATTCTGACTTTGGGCGGAGCAGGGGAAACTAACGGCGGACACAAAGGCTACGGTTATTCTATGATGTGCGAAATACTTTCTTCAATTACATCTTGCGGAAAAACCTCAAACCATCATATTCGTGCAAAAGGCGTTGGCGCAGGAACCTGCCACAGTTTTATAGTAATTGACCCTAAAATCTTTGGCGATGCAAATGAAATTAAAAATAATCTTTCTGCTTTTTTAGAGGAATTGCGTCAGGCAAAACGCGCAGATGAAAACGTGCCCATTTATACACACGGTGAAAAAGAGTATAACAGTTTTATTGAACGTATGGAAAAGGGAATAGACGTTAATATTTCAACCGTTGCAGAGATGGTTGGCGTATGCGATTATCTTAATATGGATAAAAGTAAATATATTCCCCCAAACGTTGATTTATCTTCTGCTAAAAAAAGCAGTTATGATAAAATCTATAAATAAAAAACGTAAGGAGTCTGTTTTTACAGGCTCTTTTTTTATATTTATTTTGACAATATAAATAATAGGTGTTATAATTCTAATACATAATAGGATACTTTTGTTTTAAGGAGAAAAACTATGAAAGAATTAAACATTGAAACCAAATGCATTCAGGCAGGCTACGTTCCCGGAAACGGCGAGCCAAGGCAGATTCCTATCATTCAAAGTACAACCTTTAAATACGATACAAGCGAAGATATGGGCAAGCTTTTTGACCTTGAAGCAAGCGGATATTTTTATACAAGATTACAAAATCCCACCAATGATTATGTTGCATCAAAAATAGCAGCGTTAGAAGGCGGTACTGCCGCAATGCTTACGTCTTCAGGTCAGGCAGCAAACTTTTATGCAATCTTTAATATTGCTTCTTGTGGTGACCACATTGTTTGCGCTTCCACCGTTTATGGCGGAACTTTTAACCTTTTCTCAGTAACAATGAAAAGAATGGGTATTGAATTTACATTTGTTTCACCATATGCAACCGATGAAGAGCTTGAACAAGCATTTAAACCTAACACCAAGGCTGTGTTTGGCGAAACTATTGCCAACCCGGCTCTCTGCGTGCTTGACATTGAGCTTTACGCCAAGGTTGCTCACCGCCACGGTGTTCCGCTTATCAAAGT
>JAZSPY010000114.1:0-5118 GCA_045537705.1 Clostridia bacterium | reverse complement strand
TGATTTTTCATCAATAACACTAAGCTTTGGCGCATAATAACCAACAGAAAGCACAAGAATCGCAGTAAGCAAAAAGGCAAACAAGATATTAAACCCAGCACCTGAAAACATAACTACTGCGCGCTTATACCAAGGCATATTATTCATTGCCTGTGGGTCATTTTCATCTTCTTCATCCTCGCCTTTAAAGGCAACAAATCCGCCCATTGGAATAGCCCTTAATGAATAAAGTATGCCCTTTTTTTCTTTAGAAAAAATTTTAGGACCCATACCAATGGAAAATTCGTTAATTTTAAACCCTAATAATCTACCTGTAATAAAATGACCAAGTTCATGAACAAGAATCAATAAACCAAGCATAAGTAATGCGATTATTATAAAAGGAATGCTACCCAAAATTATCCTCCTAAATAACGTTTTCTTACCAAATTATCTGTTTCATAAATATCTTCAATAGTAGGATTTTTAATAATTTCCGTATTAAAAATAGTATGCTCTATCATTTTGGGAATATCACAAAAACCTATTTTATCATTTAAAAACATTTCTACTGCAACTTCATTTGCAGCGTTTAGTGCGCAAGGAATATTTCCGCCTAATTTCATTGCTTCAAAAGCAAGCCTTAAACATGGGAACTTATCATAATCAGGTTCATAAAAATCTAAATGACCACGTTTAACTAAATCAAGGAAATTTGCGCCTGAATAAACACGATCAGGGTATTCAAAAGCGTACATTATAGGTAATTTCATATCAGGTTCACCCATCTGTGCCACAACTGCCCCATCTTTAAATTCAACTGCAGAATGAACAACGCTTTGCGGATGGATCAAAGGATGTACCTTATCAACTTCTACGTCAAAAAGCCATTTTGCTTCAATAACTTCAAGCCCTTTATTCATTAACGTAGCACAATCAATAGTGATCTTTTTTCCCATATTCCAGGTAGGATGTTTTAATGCATCTGCAGCTTTCACGTTAAAAAGCTGATCTTTTTCAAAGGTTCTGAAAGGTCCGCCGGAAGCTGTAAGAATAATTTTATTGATTTCATTATTCTGATTACCTTGTAAACATTGGAAAATTGCAGAATGTTCACTATCAACAGGATAAATAATATCATTGTTTGCTTTAACAAGATCAGAAACAATTTTACCACCTGTTACAAGTGCTTCCTTATTTGCAAGGGCAATTTTCTTTTTTGCCTTTAAACCGGCAACAACTGCAGGCAAACCTGCAATACCTACAACAGAAACAAGCAGAATCTCTGCTTGTTCCATTTGTGCTAATTGAATCATACCATCTTTTTGGCAAATAAGCGCCGTTTCAGGCGGTAATTTATCTTTTATTGAATTATATGCGTCTACATCTTCAATAGACGCTAAAACAGGCTTAAATTCAATTATTTGTTTTAATAAAAGATTGGCATTGCTTTTGGCTGCCAATCCTACAATTTTAAATTTTTCCGGATACATTCTGGCAATTTCAAGCGCTTGTGTACCGATTGAACCTGTTGAGCCTAATATTGCAATATTTTTCATATTAACTCCTGAACAAATATCTGTATATAAATAACAATGGCAATAAGACAAGTGCTTATGCTATCCATTCTATCCATAATTCCACCATGTCCCGGAATATAATTACCATAATCTTTAACGTTACAATGACGTTTTAATAAACTGGCAATTAAATCGCCGATTTGTGCAAATCCGCCACAAGCAAAACCAATAATAATCCAATCATACATAAAAACATTACTACTATGTGTATGATGATTAAAAAATATAGCCATAACAAGTCCGCCAAATGCACCACCAAAGAAGGATGCAATTGAGCCTGCTATTGTTTTTTTAGGGCTTATCTGTGGGCAAAGTTTTCTTTTGCCAAACATTAAACCAAAGAAATATGCAAAAGTATCTGCAAGGGTTGCACATATTACTGCGCCTATACATAATATAACGCCTTCGCGATTATTTGTGTATAAATCATTTGATAATAATAAAACTAAAAAAGCCCCCGGCAACAATGGATATATAAGTGAGAATGCGCTTGCCATAAAGCCTTTAACATCAGGGTTTTTTGATAACACAACACAAATACCCATTACAGAAAAAGCTAAACTTATAAGCAAAAAATAACCTTGAATTTGCTTAAAATAAACAGCCGGAAAAACTAACGCAGCACTTATCAATAATACAATCTTATTAACATTATAACCACCGCTTTTTAAAACGTTTACCATATCAAACATCATTAAAAAACATATAGCGGATGCAAGCGCAATTGTAGGTATAGTTCCCCAGATAATAATACCAACAATCGCGGCTATAAGTACAATTGCACTAATTATTCGTTTTAATAAATCCATATTAAACACCTCCAAAGCGCCTTGAACGCTTTGAATATTCTATTAAAGCTTTATCAAACTCTTTTTCATCAAAATCAGGCCATAAACAATCGGTAAAATAAAATTCAGAGTATGCAGCCTGGTATAAAAGAAAATTAGAAAGGCGTTCTTCCCCACTTGTTCTGATAATTAGATCAGGATCAGGAATATCAAATGTATCAAGATATTGAGATACCGTTTCCTCGGTAATCTCTTCAATATCAGCATCTTGAATTTTTTTGATTGCTCTTACAATTTCGGCCCTTGAACCATATGCTAAAGCAATAGTAAAAACAAGATCATCGCAATCTTTTGTTTTTTCAATACCATTATTAATTGCTTCTTGAACAATAGGTGCAAAAGTTGAAATATCTCCTATAACATTAAGGCGAACACCGTTTTGGCGAAGTTCTTCCGTTTCTTTATTAAAATATTCAACAAGAAGTTTCATTAACGTACTTACTTCATCTTGTGGACGTTTAAAATTCTCAGTTGAAAAAGCGTAAACCGTTAAATATTCTATATTCATTTTAGAACAATATTTAACAATTTTTCTAACGTTTTCTGTTCCAACTTTATGCCCGTATGATCTGGGAAGACCACGTTTTTTTGCCCATCTGCCGTTACCGTCCATAATAATGGCAACGTGCCTGGGCATATTCATATTATTTTCCATAATAATCCTTTTATTAAATAGAAAGTAATTCCTTTTCTTTGTCAACGGAAACTGAATCAATATTAGCAATAAACTTATCTGTTAATTTTTGCATTGCATCATTTGCGCGCTTTTCATCATCTTCTGTGATTGTAGAATCTTTTTTAAGTTTTTTATACTGGTCAATTGCATCACGGCGAATTGAACGGATTGCAACTTTTGCATCTTCAGCATATTTTTTTACCTGTTTTGTAAGTTCAATACGTCTTTCTTCATTAAGTTCAGGGAAAATAAGACGAATAACCTTACCATCAGTATTAGGATTAATGCCTAAATCGGACATCTGAATTGCTTTACAAATAGGATTAACCATTGAAGCATCCCAAGGTGTAATCATTAAAATTCTTGGTTCAGGAACAGAAATGTTTGCAACCTGAACAATTGGTGACATTGTTCCATAATATTCAACAAGAACCTTATCAAGTACTTTAGGGTTTGCCCTACCTGCGCGAATAGATCCCATATTCTCCTTTAAAACATTTACGGTTTTTGACATTTTATCCTCAGCAGTCATTTCAATTTCAGCAATAAATTCATTTGTCATAACAAATACCTCCGTATAATTATTTTATTATATATATAATACCAAATTATAGATAATTTTACAAGAAAAAAAGATGCTATTAAGCATCTTTTTAATAAAAATTCAATTAAAAATCAAAATTAATTATAAAAAACAGTTTCAATATCGTTTTTAACAACAGTCCCAAGGGCTTCGCCATTAGAAACACGCTTAATGCTGTTTTCTTCGTTTAATGCAAAAACGATAACAGGAATATTATTATCCATACAAATTGCAGTTGCAGCACTATCCATAACCTGTAATCTATCAGCAAGAACTTGATTAAAGCAGATTGAAACATATCTTTTTGCTGTTTCATCTTTACGTGGATCAGCGTTATATACTCCATCAATATTTTTAGCAAGTAAAATAGCATCTGCTTCAATTTCAGCTGCTCTTAGTGCTGCAGCGGTATCTGTTGAGAAGAATGGACTTCCTGTACCACCGGCAAAAATACATACTTCACCTTTTGAAAGCGCTTCGCGTGCGTGCCTTGCTGAAAAATGTTCAGCAACACTATTCATTTCAATACTTGTCATAACATGGCATTTTACACCGCATTTTTCAATTGCATCTTTCATAGCAAGTGAATTTATAATTGTAGCAAGCATACCCATATGGTCAGCAGCAACACGATCCATATCGTTTCCCTGTCTGCCACGCCAGATATTACCTGCACCAATTACGATACCGGTTTGCGTTTTATTGTTTTTTACTAAATCTGCAATCTGCTGTGCAACTTTAGTAATAGTATCAAAATTAAAGCCTTTACCATTATCGCCTAATGCTTCACCACTTAATTTTAATAAAACTCTGTTATATGACATAATAAACCTCCGTACTTAAAAAAAGGAACACTCTCAGGTGTTCCTAATATTTATCAGCCCATCTGGCTCATAACTTCTTCGGCAAAGTTATCCTTTCTCTTTTCTAATCCTTCGCCCATTGCATAACGGGTATAACGACGAACTGTAATCTTTTCACCGATTTTAGCAATAGCATCGGTAACGATCTGTTCAATCGTCATATCAGGATCAAGCATATACTGCTGTTCCATAAGGCAGTTTTCCTTATAGAATTTATTGATTCTACCTTCAATAATCTTATCAACAAAAGCTTCCTTTTTGCCTTCGTTAAGAGCTTGAGCACGGATAATATCCTTTTCCTTTTCAATAACGTCAGCAGGAACTTCTTCTCTGTTAAGATATGCAGGGTTTGCAGCAGCAATATGCATAGCAATATTATGAACAAGCTGTTTGAAAGCATCTGTTTTAGCAACAAAGTCAGTTTCGCAGTTTACTTCAAGAAGAACACCGATTTTACCACCCATATGGATGTAGCTTTCAACGATACCTTCTGCAGCAATACGGGACTGCTTTTTAGCAGCTGTTGCAAGACCTTTTTCACGAAGGATCTTTATTGCCTTTTCTTCATCACCATCTGCTTCAACAAGTG
>JAZSPY010000100.1:0-7093 GCA_045537705.1 Clostridia bacterium | reverse complement strand
ATTTTTTTACAATTTATTATTGAAAAATTTTTTACTTTTTTTCTGCTATTTATTTAAAATTTATTGTTAATTTTTATAAAATGTTTTTTAAGAAAAAAACTAACTGCAAATTTTTAATATTGACTTTTTATGGTTATGATTTATAATACTATTAGAAAAAATATTTCTACCAAGGAGTATAAAATGGAGTACATTTTTTATATCGCGCTTTTAATAATTTCGGTAATTTCTTTAATCGTTTCTTTCGTGCTTTTGATTAAATCAAATTCAAAGGATAATGAAACTCAAATAAAAACCCAGATTTCAAAGGAAAACAGCGAATTAAGAAAAGAAATAAACGCTACCCTATCCAATTATAATACTGCTGTGAACAACACGGTAAATCAGCAGATTACATTGTTACAAAATCAGATGAAGGATTTTTCCCAAGCGCAACGTGATTTCAGCGATGGTCAAAGGCGCGAACTTGAAAATATGCGTAGATCCATGGAAAACAACCTGCGTTCTATTCAGGAAGATAATGCCCAAAAGCTTGAGAAAATGCGCGAAACTGTTGATGAAAAGCTTTCTTCAACCCTTGAAAAACGCTTAACAGAGAGTTTTGAAAACGTAAGCAAACAACTTGAAAGCGTTTACAAAGGTTTAGGTGAAATGCAGACCCTTGCTTCAAGCGTTGGTGATCTTAAAAGTGCCCTTACTAACGTTAAAGTTCGCGGCACTTGGGGTGAAGTTTCTTTAGACAGCCTGCTTTCACAAATTCTTTCACCTGAACAGTATAAGCGCAACGTTAAGCCTAATCCACGAAAGGCTAACATAGTTGAATTTTGTATTTGCTTGCCTAACAATGAAAACAACGATATTGTATATCTTCCCATTGACTGTAAATTCCCCATTGAAGACTATATCAGGCTTTGTGATGCTTCGGAAAGTGGCGATACCGCATTAGTTGAAAGCGCAAGCAAGAGCCTTGAAAATTCCATAAAACATTCCGCAAGAAGCATTCGTGATAAATATATTGATCCCCCGCACACCACAGATTTTGCAATTATGTATCTTCCTATTGAAGGGCTTTATGCTGAAGTTGCAAGAAAAAGCGGTTTATGTGAGCAGTTGCAGAGAGAATTCCGTGTTACAGTGGCAGGACCAACTACAATCGGTGCATTTTTAAACAGCCTTCAGCTTGGCTTTAAAACTTTGGCTATACAAAAGCGCACAAGCCAGATTACAAAGCTTTTATTTGATATCAAAAAGAATTTTGGTCATTTTGCCGATCTTTTAGATAAAACCAAGAAAAAACTTGATGAGGCAAGCGCTAAAATCAATGATGCCACAGTAAGATATCAACGCATTGATAATCTTTTAGGTAAGGCAGATTCTTTCAGCGTTGAAGAAGCCCCTGTTCTTGAAATTTCAACCAATAATGATGAAGAATAGAAAAATTTTTCTATACATAAATTAAAATATATTGTATAATTATATTCGGTGTAATATTTTGCACCGAATATTTTTTTGAGTGTGAATTTATGAAAACAATTAAAGGCAAGAAGATCGTTATAGGAATTTTAAGTATTGTTATAACTATTGCACTTACGATTATTATTTTTAATGCCCGCCAGAACTACCTTTACACAAACAGGGACAGGCTTGTTATTTTTGCATATCAAACCAATATCGCAGGCTCTGATGGTGAAGAATGGGCAAAAAAACTTAAAAACAAATTTACAAACGTTCCTGATTTTGAAGTAAGCGTTTTTGTTACAAAGGAAGCCGGTAATGAATCAATTACCATTACAAGCGAAAACGGTTGGAATCAGATAGTTATCCGTCTTGCTTCAGGGCAAGGTGATATTCTGTTAGTTAATAACGAAGTTTTTTATAATGTTTTGCTTGAAGAAAATATGCTTTTACCCCTTGAAAACAACTTTAATAAGCCCGTAACAGACAAAAACGGTGTTGTTTACGGTGTTGACATAACAAACGTTGCGCCTGATGGTTTATTAAACCTTGGCACAAGTGAATACGTGGGTAAAGGTCAGCCCCTGCCTATTATTTCTATAGATGAAAAGAACTTTGAAATTGAGGGCAATTCATACAAGCCCCGTGTTATTGCAGTTATATATAAAGGGGCAAAATATGCTGACGCAGCACAAAACGTGCTTTGCGAACTTTTTGGAGATAACAAATAATGAATAAACTTAAATATGCTTTATGCCACGGAAAATTCGTTCTTTTAATATTGATTATTGCCATAGTTTTTGCTTCGTCGTTTATAAACAACACCATTATGCAGATAAATTCTGCAAAAAACGGTATTGAAGTTTTGTTAATTGATACCGCATTTACTTCCGGTGGTACAGGAACCCTTGAAAAAGATATAAAAAAATCAACAGGCGTTACCTTTGTTGGTGCCGCAACCTTAATAAAAAAAGATGCAGAAGAATACGTTAAGACAATTGAAAATTACACCATAGAAGATTATATTTACTATCTTACCATTGCAAAAAATTGTGAGGCGATTTTTGTTACTGAAAGTATGCTACAAAGCATATATACTCTTAAAAACATTGTTCCACTTTCTATTGATGGCGAATTTGAAGACGTTTGCTATTTTAACGGTGTTTTATATGCTTTTCCTATGAAAAAGGCAAAAAAATCAGATAACGTACAGTTATTGCAAGAGGACACTTATATGATTCTATTAAACGGTGATCACGTTAATGAAATGCGCCAATACCTTGATTATTTAACTTTGGAGGCAGAATAAATGTACAAGCAGACATTAAAAAGAAAAAATATATCAGTTGTTTTGATTATTCTTACCATAATTACGTTTATGATTTTATCTTGTGGTTGCATGGTGTTATTCAGTATGCTTAACACTATCATTATGCCTGGCTATTTTCCCCCTACTTCTTCCACGTTAACCGTGCTTTTAGCCATTTTTGTGTTTGGATATTTTTCCTTAAAAAGAAGTTTTTCTTCTTTTGAATACACTATTGAAAACAACGTTTTAACAATAAGGCAATTTACAGGCAAAAGGATAATTAAAGAAGTCGTTATAAACCTTGATGAAATCAGCGAAATCAAGGATGGTTCTTTTGGTAAAAAGTTATATAATAACAATGCAAAAAAGATTATTACTGTTATTTTAAAAGATAAAAAGTACAGTATTTCACCTGATGAAATATTGCTTGGTATGATAAATGGTGCATCCTTTACAGATGGCTTTATTGACGTTAATTATGACAAAATGATTGATGACCTTAAAGGTCTTATTACTATTCCTTCAGTTAAAGAAGATGCAGAAGAAAATATGCCCTTTGGCAAACCTTGTGCAGATGCACTTAAATACACTCTTGATCTTTGTGAAAAATTTGGTTTTGAAACTAAAAACCTTGATAATTACTGTGGTTGGGCACAAATTGGCGAAGGTGAAAAGTTAATTGCTGTTCTTTGCCACCTTGACGTTGTTCCTGCAGGCGACGGTTGGGTTTCTGATCCATTTGAAGCAGTAATAAAGGATGATGAATTATTCGGCAGAGGTGCTATTGATGATAAAGGCCCTGCTATCAGCGCAATTTACGCTTTAAACGCAGTTAAAAACGAGTTAGGTTCTATTCCTTGCCGTGTTCGTTTGATCTTTGGCTTAGATGAAGAAAGCGGTTGGGGTTGTATGGAAAGATACGAAAAAACAGAAGAAATGCCTGATATGGCATTTACCCCTGATGCAGAATACCCTGTTATTATCACTGAAAAGGGTATTGCTCAATTTGAAATTACAGGCAGTTTATCCGAAGGCAGATATCAACTTTATTTACAAGGCGGATTAAGGGCAAATATGGTGCCTGATAAAGCCACAGCTACTATTATCGGTGATATTGATTTATTAGAAAAAAACATTGCTGATTATGGTAAAAATGCTGATTTTTCGCTAACAAAAAAAGATAAAAATACTCTTATCATAGAAACTCGTGGCGTTGGCGCACACGGTTCTACCCCAGAAAAAGGCGTTAATGCATTTTTTGAATTATTTAAGTTTATTGATTATCTTGACCTTAAAGATAGCCAAGGTAAGTTTGTTGAAAATATGCTTAACATCTTTGTTGATAAAACCAATGGTGAAGGTGCGGATTTAAAACTTTCTGATGATATTTCCGGTGCGCTTTCACTTAATCTTGGTATGTGTTTTATTGGTAAAAACCCTATGTTTACCGATATGCTTGACGATACCTTGAAAATTGTGATTGATATAAGATACCCTGTAAGTTATTCAATTAACGATATTTCTTCAAGATTACAATCAGCTTTACCTGAAAGTTGGGAATGTGACGTTTTACATTACCAGGCACCCCATCACGTTGATGAAAATTCTCATTTAGTACAAACATTGATGAGTGTTTATAAAAAATACACCTTAAGAAACGATCCCCCCCTTGCAATCGGTGGTGGAACTTATGCCCGCACTTTACCGAATAAAGCAGTTGCATTTGGTGTTCAATTTCCCGATAAGCCAGATAAGGCACATCAACCAAATGAATCTATTTCCCTAACTGATCTTAAGTTAAGCGCAAAAATGTTTGCAACTGCAATAAAGAAACTTATAAACGAATAAAACCCATTTTTTTGTTGTAAAATACCTGTTTTTCTGTTATAATATATTATTATTAAAAGTTATGGTGATAATATGCTTGATTTTCAGTTAGGTGATACAGTTATCACAAAGAAAAATCATCCTTGCGGCAGTAACAGTTGGGAATGTGTTCGCACAGGAGCAGATATTAAACTTAAATGTTTAAAATGCGGTCGTATTATTATGCTTGACCGCGAGGAATGTTCTAAGCGAACAAAAAAAATTATTAAATTGGAGAAATAAAATGGCTAAGAAAAAAAATAACGGTTATTTTAATATTTTCAGCGTTGGAGACATTCTTGTTAAACCTGAAGAAGCTACAGAAGAAACTCCTGTTGAAAAAGAGCAATTTTTTTCTATCGCTAACATTATGGAAGAATCCGTTGACGATATTGATGATGTTGATGCTGCACAAATAACTATGTTTAATGGTGAAAATTCTGAAATAAGCGAGAATAACGAAGTTTTTAATGCCAAAGCTATTTTAGAAGATGATACTTTTATAGATGAAGAAATTGACGAGATTGATGAATCTGCTATCACAGAAGAATATCTTGAAGAAGAACTTGCACAAGAATTCTTTGTTGAAGAAGTTGTAACTAAGGAAACTGAAGAAACTGTTGAAAAAATTAATGAAAAAGCTGTTGATGAAGTTGTTGAAGAAAAAACAGAAGAAGAAATAAGGCAACTTCAAGAAGAAGAAACACTTGTTTCAATGCTTGAAACAAACATGCTAGAAGAAGAAGTTCAAGAAGAAGTTCAAGAAGAAATTCAGGAAGAAAAACAAGAAGATACTGAAGATATTTTTAAAGATATACCTGACTACAAGACTATCAAACGCACAAAAAAGTTTGATACTTTTGAAACTCCTTACGTTTATCACGGAAAAAATGGTGACAGAATTCGTTATAGGCTTTATTTACCCACTGATAATCAGGCAAAACGTCTTAACACAAGCAAATCAATATTAAGTTGGTTGTTAACTATTTCGCTTGCTTTAATACTTGCAATTGTTATAAGAAGTTTTGTTTTTCTTGTTGCTACCGTTGACGGTCCAAGTATGCAACCCACACTTACATCACAAGATCGTTTGTTAGTAACAAGATTTACCTATGCTATAAGCGACGTTCAGCGTGGAGATATCGTAATTTGTAAATATGATACTCCTATTTATCCAGATATGTACGTTAAACGTGTTATTGGTCTTCCCGGCGAAACCATAAGCATTGTTGATGGTGTAGTGTACATTAACGGTGCTCAGTTAAAAGAAAATTATACACTACCTTCTACACAAGGAAATCGTTTTCACAATATGGATCCTTATTATATTCCTGAAGGCCACGTTTTTGTTATGGGCGATAACAGAAACAATTCTGCTGACAGCCGCTTTGAAATAATCGGTGCTATCAGCCTTGATAATGTTATAGGAAAAGCACAGGCAAGGATTTTCCCCTTTACAAATATGGGCACATTGGAGGAAGATAATTGAGATACCTTGTACTTTCTGATATACATGGAAATATTGTTGCATTAAACGCTGTTTTTAATGCAGTTCCAAAGGAACGTTACGATAAAATTCTTGTTTTAGGCGATAATATTGGTGATGGTCCTTGCCCGGATAAAGTTTTAGATTTATTAAGAAGTAAAGATGCCATTTTTATTGCAGGTAACCGTGAAGAACTTGCTAATGATCATTTTGCCGGTTTTCCTGAAACACAAACCGCTTTGCAGTGGAAATTTATGCGCGATTCCATTGGTTTTTTAACTGAAGATCAGCGTGCTTTTATTAAACAGCTTAAAAACCAGCGTACAGTTGAATCTGATGGCCTTAAAATAAGAATGGTTCACGGATCTCCTGATTCAGTACGAGAACTGCTTTATTACAACAACCATAACCGCTTAAACGAAGTTCTTGGAAATATTAACGAAGATATTTTACTTTGTGGGCACAACCATTATCAGTTTGCTTATATTGCCCAAAGTGGAAAACTTGTTTTAAATCCCGGAAGCGTTGGTTTAAGCCAAAAAGGCGAAAGTTTTAGAGCTGATTACGCTATTTTAAACGTTAATAACGGGCAGTTTTCCTTTGAACTTAATCATACATATTATGATGGTGAAAAAATTAAAAAAGAATATCTTGAAAGAGATTTATGGGATCCAACCATATGGGGTCAGTTAGCTTACAGAGAAATGAGTGAAGGCAAAATGTATATTATTGCTTTTGCAAGATTCGTTTTTAATCTGGCAAGGGCAAAAAAGGTATCCACTCACCCGTTAAGTGATGACGTTTGGCTTGAAGCAAGTGAAAAATGGAACTGGGTTCCTGTAAAACAATAAATAAAAAAGCACCTTCGCAAATTTTTCCTTGCATAAAGGTGCTTATATTTTTGAAGTTATGAAAATTGGAAATGTTAAATTAAAAAATAAACTTATTCTTGCCCCTATGGCAGGCATAACAGATAA
>JAZSPY010000118.1:0-7148 GCA_045537705.1 Clostridia bacterium | reverse complement strand
CAAATATTGGTGCCGGCCGCGTTGTTTATCAAATGCTTGTAAAAATTTCAAAATCAATTACCGATGGCGATTTCTTTGAAATTGAAGCGCTAAAGGGCGCAATTGAAAATTGCAAAAAGAATGATAGCGCTTTGCACCTAATCGGTTTGCTTTCCGATGGCGGTGTTCATAGCCATATTGAACATCTTTTTGGACTTTTAGAGCTTGCAAAGAAAAACGGTTTAACAAAGGTTTACGTTCACGCATTATTTGATGGACGTGACGTTTCAACAACTTCGGGCGTTGGCTTTGTAAAAGATTTACAAAACAAAATGGCACAACTCGGCGTTGGCGAAATTGCAACACTTGCAGGTCGTTATTACGCAATGGACCGTGACTTTGCTTGGGATAGAGTTGAAAAAGCTTATGCTGCTATGGTTTATGGTGAAGGCAACGTTAATGGTGATGCTGTTGACGTTATGGAAAAATCATACGCTAATGATGTAACGGATGAATTTATTATTCCTACTGTCGTTAACACTAACGGAATGATTAAAGCAGGGGATAGTGTTGTTTCATTTAACTTCCGCCCAGATCGTGCAAGGCAGTTTACCCGTACTTTTGTTGATGAAAAATTTGATGGTTTTACACGTAAAAACGGATTTTTCCCTGTTAAGTACGTATGTATGACGCAGTATGATGAAACAATGCCAAACGTAACAGTTGCATACCCACCAGAAGAACTTAAAATGACTTTAGGCGAATATCTTGCGTCAAAAAATATGACTCAGCTTCGTATTGCTGAAACACAAAAGTATGCTCACGTTACTTTCTTCTTTAATGGTGGCGAAGAAAAAACATTTGATGGTGAAGACAGGGTTTTAATTAAATCACCTGATGTTCCTACCTTTGATCTTCAGCCTGAGATGAGTGCATATCCTGTTTGTGATGAAGTTTGCCAAAAGATTTTATCAGGAAAGTATGATGTTATTATTCTTAACTTTGCTAACTGTGATATGGTTGGTCACACAGGTGTTTTTGATGCAGCTGTTAAGGCTGTTGAAGCAGTTGATGAATGCGTTGGTAAAATTATTGACGTTACCAATAAAATGGATGGCGTAGTTATTATTACTGCTGACCACGGTAATGCAGACCGTATGATTGGTGATGATGGTAATCCATTTACACCACACACTACAAATAAAGTTCCTTTCTGTGTTGTTGGTTACGATTGCAAAGTTAAGGAAGGCGGTCGCCTTGCTGATATTGCACCTTCTATTATTAAGGTTCTTGGATTAGAACAACCTAAAGAGATGACAGGGGAAAGCATCATATTATAATAAATAAAAAACATCTGTGTAAATATTTGCGCAGATGTTATTTTTTTCTTGACAAAATTGCACAAACAATGTAATATAGTATTGAAAACTATGTTATATGTTTGTTGAAAACTGTAACATTTTGTATTAAGGAGATTTTTATGATTAAACTTATTTGTGATGTATGCGCTGATATTCCATTAAATATTGCTAGTGAATGCAATATTACAATGATGCCTATGACTTTAACCGTAAACGACGTTGAAAGAATATATTCTGCAGAAGAATTTAATGCACAAGATTTTTATAACGGAATGCGTGCAGGCGATAAATGTAGCACAAGCCAAATTAATGCTGAAAAATATATTGAATTTTTTACACCTATTTTAGAAGAAGGTAATGATATAATTTACATATGCTTATCCTCAGGGTTAAGCGGAAGTTATAATAGTTCATTGATTGCTATTCATGAATTAAAGAATAAATACCCAAATAATAAAATTCATTCAGTTGATTCACTTGGTGCATCTTTAGGCGAAGGTTTGCTTGTTTTATGTGTTGCAAAACAACTTGCCGCAGGAAAATCCTTTGAAGAAATCGTTGAATATGCTGAAAATATTAAACATAACGTAATGCTTTGGTTTACCGTTGATGATCTTAAATATCTTCTTCACGGTGGCAGGGTATCAAAAACAAGTGCTATCGTTGGTACGCTGCTTGATATTAAGCCCGTATTACAATGTAATGCCGAAGGTAAACTTGTTCCTTATCAGAAAGTTCGTGGCAGAAAGAAAGCCATCAACAATCTTTTAGAACGTATGAAAGAGTTTGGAGATGATATAGATAATCAGGAAATCTGTATCAGCCACTGCGATGCAATTGAAGATGCACGTATTCTTGAACAAGAGATATTAAAGGTTTATCCTAATTGTAAGATTATTATCGGTGATATTGGTGCTGTAATCGGCTCTCATTCAGGTCCCGGCACTTTAGCGTTGTTCTTTATTGGAGAAAAACGCTTTGTATAATTGTTAATATATTGACAAAATTATTCATTTGTTTTATACTTATTATAACGCTTCTGCTAGTTTAGCGGGAGCTTTTTTTGTAAAGGATTTTTATTATGAGCCACGAAAAATTATTTAATGTTATTGATGATATTAACGATGAATTTATTCAAAAATGGATTGATATTTCAAATATTGAAAGTCCAACCGAATGTAAAGAAGGCAACGATAAAATTGCTGAATATTTTTTAAACGTTGCAAGAGAATATGGTTGGAAAGTTGAAGTGCTTGAAAATGAGTTTTCAGGTAACGTAGCTTGCATCACTATGAATGATGAAGTTGATGCTGAGCCTATTTCGTTATCAGGCCATATTGATACAGTTCACGCTATTGGCAGCTTTGGTAATCCACCGGTAAAAATTGAAGATGGCAAAATTTACGGTCCGGGCGTTATGGATTGTAAGGGTGGAACAGTTGCAGCACTTCAGGCTATGGTTGCACTTCATAAAATTGGCTTTAAAAAGCGTCCTGTAAAACTTCTTTTACAAACAGATGAGGAAGTTAACAGCATGCAAAGCAATAAAGCAACGATTAATTATATTATTGAAAAAGCAAAAGGTTCAATTGGCTTTTTAAACCTTGAAAGTTGTATGCCCGGTTATGCAGTTATGTGGCGCAAGGGTATTGCACGTTATAAGGTTGACGTTTTGGGTAAATCAATACACGCTTCTCGCTGTGTTAGTGATTGCGCTAATGCTATTTTAGAAGCCGCACACAAGATAATTGAATTTGAAAAGTTTAAGGATGTTCACGGTATTACCTGCAATTGCGGAATAATAAATGGTGGAACAAGCGCAAATACAGTACCGGATTTTTGTTCCTTTATTGCTGAGTACAGATTCTATAACGATGAAGAATTTAAACAACTTGAAAAAGCCACTTACGATATTGTAAATAAATCATTTGTTGAAGGCACTACAGCAACGGTGGAAAGAATCGGTTTTAGAGTTGCTATGGAAAAATGTGACCGTAACTTTGCACTTCTTGATAAAATGAATGAAATCTATAAAAAGGTTGGTTTGCCGCATTTAGAAGCCAGATTAAGCCTTGGTGGTTCCGATGCAGCAGACGTTACGCATGCAGGTATTCCTTGTATTGATTCTATAGGTGTTACAGGTGATTTTATCCATACACCTAAAGAATTTGCTTACCTTAACTCATTAAACGAATCAGCTAAGCGTATTGCTTCAGTTGTATATTATATCTAAAGGAGAATTTTTATGAACTTTGATTTTAAAGCATTATTAAATCTTGAACAATCTTATGGAAGAAAACTTGTTACAATTGTTTATTACGTTATGACTGCCGCTATTGCGGTTAATACGTTACTTGATTTTATCGGTGGTATAGCAAACGTAGCAAGGGGATATGTCCTTAATGGTCTGGTAGAAATTATATTCTGTTTGCCACTTGCAGTAGTATATTTCTTAATTCTTCGCGTTGTTTGTGAACTTGTTAACACAATTTTTGAACATTGCGGAAAATAATCAAAAAGTGCTTGACACAATTTAATATTTAAAGTATTATAATAAAGCTTGTTGTAAAGCAAGAAAATTTTTGGAGGTATTGCTATGAAATCATTTGTCGCAAAACCCGCTGACGTTGAACGTAAATGGTACGTTATTGATGCTAACGGGCAGACACTTGGCAGACTTGCTACCCAGGTAGCTATGATTCTGCGCGGCAAACACAAACCTACATTTACACCTCACGTTGATTGCGGTGACCATGTTATCGTTATCAATGCAGGCAAGGTTGTGCTTACCGGAAAGAAGCTGGAACAGAAGAAATATTATCGTTACAGCGGATACGTAGGTGGTCTTAAAGAGACTTCCGCAAAAGATATGCTTGAAAAGAAACCTGAATTAATGGTTTATGAAGCTATCAAGGGTATGATGCCCAAAAACTCCTTAGGCAGAGAAATGCTTACTAAACTTCGTGTATATAAGGATGCTGAGCATGCACATGCAGCTCAGAAGCCTGAAACATATACACTGTAATAGGGAGGAGTTTGTATTATGGCATCTAAAGTTCAGTTCTGGGGCACCGGCAGACGTAAAAAAGCTGTTGCAAGGGTTAGACTTGTTGCAGGTAAAGGTGCAATTATCGTTAATAAGCGTGAGCTTGACACTTACTTTGGTCTTGATACACTTAAGAACATCGTTCGTCAGCCTCTTGAATTAACAGAAACACTTGGAAAGTATGACGTTCTTGTAAACGTACAGGGCGGTGGCTTTACAGGTCAGGCAGGTGCAATCCGTCACGGTATCGCACGTGCACTTACTAAGGCAGACGAGAGCCTTAGACCTGCACTTAAAAAAGCAGGATTCCTTACTCGTGACCCAAGAATGAAGGAAAGAAAGAAGTACGGCTTAAAGGCTGCACGTCGCGCTCCTCAGTTCTCCAAGAGATAATCTGTATTATTTCAAAACAAACAAAAACCCCGAAACCATCACGGTTTTCGGGGTTTTCTTTATGCCTTGTTTTATACTTTGGTGCAAACTTGGTGCAAATTATTTTAAAAGGGATATGGCACACAAAATGTCATAGCCCTTTATATGTTGGAATTCTTATAAGTTTATTGAAATCAGCGTATCATTTTGGGGAAGAAAAAAGCCATCCTTTTCTTGTCTTAATGCTTCCATATCTTTTTTGCCACTGCTTTTTACAGGGAAATTTTCTCTAATCTTATAAGCACAAGGAATGCAATCATTTTCTAATTTGTCTAAACACAGATGATGTATTGCATCAAGTATACTTTCTTGACTATCATGACAGTTTTCTTCCAAAACAATGTGTACAACAGGAACATAATAGTTGTCTTTTTGTAAAGCAACTACTTCACAAGATGCAATGTTTTCATTTTGCAAAATAACATTTTTAATGTCAAAGCAAAATACTTCTTGCCCACTCTTTGAAACAAACTTATCGCTTTTTCTTCCCAATATGTAAATGAAACCATCTTCATCAACATATCCCATATCACCAGTACAACCCCAACAGTTGCCCTTTTCATCAATATAGAAGTAATCTTCTGTTGCCTTTGGATTCTTGAAATACTCTTTCATTCGTGCAGGCGATTGAACTCTGATTTCTCCACGTTCTCCATATGGCATTTCTTGATTAGTAACCGTATCAAAAGCAGAAACAACAACTCCTTTAATTGGGAAGCCAGTAGAACCTGTTTTTCTTATTGAGGAAGAGTCTGTTGAGACTGTGCTTCCAAGTTCGCACATGCCGTAACCTTTCAATAAAACGGATTTGCAGTTGTGTGCTTTTAAAAATTGGTTAATGGCGTTTTCTGCGCTTATCAGCACTTGCTCGCCACCTGTTATAGGATATCTCAAATTAGATAAATCGCAGTTTTTAAGTTCTTCACTTTGGATTGCATATAACCACAAGCTTGTAGTTACTAATGTCATATTAGGTGTGTATTTCTTCATATCTTTTACAAAGTTTTCTTTGCTGAAAACTGGTTCGAGAATAGAAGTAATTCCTATGCAAATAGGCATTAACACACCTAACACAATTCCCGTAGAGAACCAAACAGGTATCATCTGCAAGAAAGTTTCGCCTCTATCAAACGGGAAATCAGGGCTCATATAATGCGATATTGTAGCATTAATGCCGTCATTAGTTAAAACAATACCTTTAGATGCACCTGTTGTACCCGAAGAGTAAACCATTATTAAGGGTCTGTCTTTTTCATATTCAGCATCAAAATCATCGGTAATATTCTTACCCGCCTTAATAAAATCGCACCATTTTACAAGAGCTTCACCATAAGCAAGCTTCTTGTTCATTTTCATACCTGCTATAATACTTAATGGCATAGGCATAGAATTACACACAGGTATAATTATTGCTTTTTTAATAGTTGTTTGAGGTATGGTTTTTTCTATTTTTCCATATAGTTGGTCTAATGCAATTAAAAGTGTTGCATCGGTTTCGTTAATTCTATCTCGGATTTGTTCCTCATTGAAAAGAGGGTTAATCATATTCGCAACTGCACCGATACGGCATAATGCTAATGTGATATAAACCATTTCTGGTGTTGCAGATGTAAAGAGAATAACTTTGTCTCCCTTTTTTACACCATTTGCAATAAAGGCCTTGGCAACATCATCAACATTTTTGAAAAGTGTTTTATAAGTAATTTTGTTCCCGAAGTATTTTAATGCAATTTCGGATAAATGTGTTTTATTATAGTTGTAAATGTTTTGGTACAAAGTGCATTCGGGAAACGGAGAATTTACATTCTCCTCCGAGTAGTGTTTCAACCATGGTTTGTCTATTGACGGATATCCCGTCATTGTTTGTTTTTCTTCCATTAGTAAATCCTCCAATAAAAAAAAAAAAGTGCGGCAACCGAAGTTCCCGCATCGAAAAACGCAAACTCCAATTGTCGCCAAACAAATTACAAGTAGTGAGGATTTACCATACACAATAGCTTGTAGGAATTTGCGCTTTTACCAAATACATAAAACTATTGTGCGCTTTAAAAAAGGGTATAATACCCCTATGAAAAAATAAAATCCTCCTAAAACTTATGTAATTTGTTTGGCGCTATATATTATACCACGCAAGAATTGAATTAGCAATAATTTTTAAAAAAATCTGCAATCTTCTTGAGTCATGATGATTCTTTATAGAATCTTTATGACTCTTTTTCTTTATATAAGACTCTTTATTAATCATGATGATTATATAAGCATTATGGGTCTTTGTCTTAAACATAGAGTTACTTGGGTTATCAAGATTGTAAAAGAATAAAGAATCCTTC
>JAZSPY010000051.1:0-6888 GCA_045537705.1 Clostridia bacterium | reverse complement strand
ATGGAAGAAACCATTATGCCTATGGCACAAATTCACGTTGCCAACTTTATTGAAAGTAAAGGCTATTTTGCAGTTCCCCAAAGAAGACATCAGCAGATTATGGCAGAATCTGATAGTACCAATCCTGAAGTTGCTTACGATGCCATTTATCGCAATAAAACCCAAGAAAATCAAATGGATTTCTTAAATGCTGCATTACAATGTGGTATAGGTGAAAAAGGCCTTAACGGTTCAGTTTTAACTGATGAATTCGGTCCAATGGTTCGCTACTCTTTCATTTTAACTGATGCAAAAATAGAAGAAACACCTATTCAAAAACCACACCTTTGTGATAACTGTAAAAAGTGCATTAAGGCTTGCCACGGTAAAGCCATTAAGGAAGATGGTATAATTGATCCTTGGCAGTGTGCAGTGTATTATAACGGTGCAAACGGATTAAAAAATCCTTTTATGCCGCCTGATGCCTACAGCGATTTTGAAGATAGAATTAAAATCATTGCGGGTGAAGCAAAAGTCAGCCCTGAAAAAGCACGAAAAATCTTAGATGCAACGTTCTTCTATCCACCTGCGCAGCACGCTTATACCGCTTCAATTTGCGGTCGTGCCTGTGATACTGCCTGTTATATGCACCTTGAAGAACAGGGTAAATTAACTAAAAAGTTTAAACGCCATTTCCGTGAAAGAGAAGAATGGAAGTTTAACATAGAAGATTTTAAGTAAAAAATAAATGCTTTGAAATTAATTTTTCAAAGCATTTTTTTGTTAAAATATGGACTATTTCTTTAAAATGTGGTATACTTTCTATAGTAATTTTATTTTAGTTTTCCTTTTGCAATAAGCGATTTCACAAATAAAAATCAACAATTAACAAAGATGATTCTTTCAGCCTTTTTGGCATTAGTCTACGTAATGCCTTTTTTAACAGGGCAAATCCGTGAATTTGGCTTAATGCTTTGTCCGTTTATTCCCGTGTTAGTTCCTGTTGTTGTGGCTGCTGAAAAAATATTAAAGATAGAAGAATAAAACTTATGATTAAAAACACCAAGGCATTAATTTTAGATTATTGTAAACGCTATTCAAAATTGCAGATTCGGGATATATTTAAATTCTTGTACCAAAGTTCATTTGGATGCGAACATTTAATGGTATCTTTAGAAAAAGCAAAAGAATACATTTTTAACGAATATACAGTAAATGAAAGTTATAGTGATAATAAAATTGAACAGCTTGATGGCGATTATGTAAGGGTGCCCATAAGTTATATTGATAAAGGGTTGTCAATAGAAACTTTTACTAAACTGTTTATTGCTTCTGCAAAAAAAGAAGAAAATGGATTAGAAAACTTAAAACAAAAATTAAATGTGGTAGAAGATTTAGTTTCACAAAACCTGCTTCCTTTTTCAAAAGAAGATTTTATAAAAGAAAAGGAAGTTTGGGCAAAAAATGGATATCCTGCAGTGCATCATTCTGAAATTTACCGTAACAACTATAAACCTGCATACCGTGTTATTTCAAAAAAATACGTAAAATTTTTGCCTGTGTTTATTGCAATTGATAAAATGATAAAACAGGGCAACGTAAAAATCGCTATTGAAGGCGGTAGCGCAAGCGGAAAAACAACGTTAAGTAATGTTTTAAAAGAAATCTATGATTGCGGTGTTATACATATGGATGATTTCTTTTTGCAACCTTATCAAAGAACACATGAAAGGTTTAATGAGATCGGCGGAAATATTGATTGGGAACGATTTTTAAACGAAGTAGTTACTCCGCTTAATGATGAAAAAGAAATAGCGTATCAAAAATTTAATTGTTCAACTATGTCGTTAAAAGAAAAAGTAAACATTACCCCAAAACAGATAACCGTAATTGAAGGCGCATACTCCATGCATCCAAAGTTTGAGAAATATTATGATTATTCCGTATTTTTAAACATAAATGAAAACGTACAAAAAGAACGGATCTTAAAACGCAACGAAAAGGATATGGCAAAGCGTTTCTTTAATGAATGGATTCCCCTTGAAAACATCTATTTTGATAAAACCGATATAAAAAACAGGTGCGATTTAATAATTGATATTAATTAATAAAAAAACGGCAAAGAGAATTCTCTTGCCGTTTTTTATTTTTCAAACTTTGTCATCATTTTTCTGAATTGCGTAGGCGAAATATCAAACTTATTTTTAAAAAACTCGCAAAACCTGTTTTGGTTGGTAAAACCTGCTTCCTTTGCAATTTCGCAAACCGAAAGATCTGTTGCAACAAGCATCTGTTTAGCGTAAAGCGCCTTTTTATTTAAAATGTAAGCATGCAAAGAAATACCTAAATGCTCTTTAAAAATATTACTTAAATAATTAGGGTTAAAACCAAATTTCTTTGCTAAAAAACTGTTTGTGGGGTTTTCTAAAAAGTGTTTATCAAGATAACTTAAAATTTCTTCTAAATACTTTGGTAAAACGTTTTCTTCATTTAGGTTACGTGCAATCTTAATTAAAAACGTTTTAAAAAGTGAAGAAACAATATCCATATAATATGGTGCTTGGCGCACGTATTCATCATATATAGTTAATAGCTCCTTAGCGTTTTCCTTGCAATCTATAAACAAAAACTTATCAAAAGGTTTTAAAATTAAAGAAGAAAACTCGCTTTCCTTTTTAAAACTGCTTGCAGGGATAGGTGCTAACGGGTCCGTATCGCTATGGCTGGAATCCATATCAAAATTCATTATTAAAATTTCGCTTATTTTTATTCTGTCAAGGCGATAAAATGTTTTAGGGGGAATGATAGCCAAACAACCTTCGTTTAAAGGCAGAACTTCGTTGTTAATTATCAGATTACACCCATCTTTTAAGCCTAAAAACAGCCTGTAATCATCAGCATACATATTAACGCTACTGCAAAAATATTTATCCGTTTTAAAAAAATAACGTATGTAGGGATTAAGTAATTGAAAGTTCATTATTTTGCGCCTCCATAAAAAAATTATATCATAAAAAAACATAAATTGCAAAATAAAAAAGACACCTAAAAGGTGTCTTTGGTGCGGATAACAGGACTTGAACCTGCACGTCAAAAAACACTAGATCCTAAGTCTAGCGCGTCTGCCAATTCCGCCATATCCGCAAATTTAAGTGATGATTACTCATCACTTTCTTTTTTCTTAAAACCGTAAATGGCAAGGCGTTTCATAAAGTAGTTCCAAACCATAACAATTAAAGTAACGATTACCTTTGCAATCAGTTTATCCATAGATAAAACGTTTAATGCAAAAAGCATTAAAACTTCGGTTAAACCTAACCCGATAACGCTTGAACCGATAAAAACAATCTGGGATTTTAAATCCTGCTTGCCTGCGCCTTTAAACACCCAAACCAAGCATAAAATATAGTTTAATATTACCGAAACCGTAAAGCCTATTCCGATGCAAAGCCAAGGGGGTAGCGGTGTATAATCCATTAAAACCGCCATTATAGCGGCATCAACTAAGAAGCAAACGCCACCGTTAACGCCAAATCGGAATATCTCCCAAAGTTTAGGATTTTTTAAAAGCTTTTTTAACATAATATCACCAAAAAATATTGTATCACAAAAAGAAATTTTTTTCAATTAAAAACCAAGGTTTTCACCGCAAAAGATAATTTTAATTCTGTTTTTTGGTTTGCAAATACGTGTTATAACCATCTGCGCGCAGATGCAATCAGAATGTTTGCAATCAGCACAAACACCTGTTTTTGTGCAAGGAGTTTCCAGATTAAAACGCTGTGTGTTTATGGGGGAAGCCACGTTTCTTGCTCTTTTTATTGCAGAATCAAGGTCAGGCGCAACTTTATTAATACCAACTAAAACTATTACCTGTTTAGGCCCAAAACATAACGCGCCTACGCGGTTGCCGATGCCATCAATATTAACAAGTTCTCCTTGCTGGCTAACTGCATTTGCACTCATTAAAAAGGTATCAACGTTTACTGCCTGGCGCATTAAGGCCTGGCGTTCTTCCATATTTTTAGCACTATCGCGGTCAATAACCTTATAGTTACCGCTTTTTACAGCATCTAAAAGACCGCATTCAATAATGCTCATACTACCGCCCCAGGTAACAGAAGAACCGTCTTCAATTAAAGAAAGCGCCTTATCTTTTGCTTCTTCTTTTGTAGCGCAGTAATAGCTTTCAAAAAATCTTTTATTAAAATTTTCAACTAACGTTTTACCTAAAAGGTCGTTGCGAACTTTTTTATAATCCATAAATAACACCTCAAAAACTATTGTAACACAATATATGAAAATTTTCAACGCTTAAAACCTTGCAAATAACATTTAGATATGGTAAAATTATAAAAAAATACAAACAGGTGAAAACATGGAAGCAATTAAATTAGCACAAGAATTTCAAATCCAAACATGGCAGGCAGAAAACGTTATCGCACTGATTGATGAAGGCAACACAATCCCTTTCATCGCCCGTTACCGCAAGGAAAAAACAGGCTCGTTAGATGATCAGATTTTGCGTGAGTTTTCTGACCGCCTTATTTTTTTAAGAAAGTTAGAAGAGATGCGCCAAAAGGTGCTTGAAGCCATTGAAAAGCAAGGCAATTTAACTGAAGGAATCGCGTTAAGCCTTCAAAACGCTGAAACTTTAACTGAAATTGAAGATATCTACCGCCCATTCAGACCAAAACGCAAAACAAGGGCAAGCGTTGCAAAGGAAAAAGGATTAGAACCTTTGGCAGAAAAAATCTATCTTCAGGTTGAATTTGATATTTTAGCAGAAGCCTAAAACTATATAAATGAAGAAAAAGGCGTTTTAACCCTTAATGATGCACTTCAGGGCGCAAGGGACATTATTGCCGAAAAGATTTCCGATGATGCCGAAACAAGAAAGCGTATCCGTTACGTTTGTTATCATAATTCCGATATCGTTTCAAAAGGCGATAAAGAAGATTTAAGCGTTTATGAAACTTATAAAGAGTTCTCTGAACCTGTAAGTAAAGTTGCAGGGCACAGAATTTTAGCCATAAACCGCGGTGAAAAGGAAGAATTTTTAAAGGTTTCCATTGATTTTAACGAAGAAAAAGCGTTAAATATCATTAAAAACATACATATTGTCAGCGATAATGCTTGCTCAAAAGAAGTTTTAACTGCCGCAGAAGATGCGTATAAACGTTTGATTTTCCCTGCTATTGAAAGGGAAATCCGTAATGAATTAACCGATAAAGCCACCGAAAGCGCAATAAAAGTGTTTGGTGTAAATTTAAGGCAACTTTTAATGCAACCGCCAATTAAAAATAAGATTACTTTGGGGCTTGACCCCGGATATCGTACAGGCTGTAAGGTTGCAGTTGTAGATAAAACGGGTAAGGTTTTAGATACGGGGGTCATCTACGCAACACTTCCAAACCACGATAAAGATAAGGCAAAAGAGTTCTTAAAAGCTTTAATTAAAAAGCACAAAGTAAACGTTATCGCTATCGGTAACGGTACCGCAAGCCACGAAACAGAGGTTCTTGTTGCTGATATTTTGTCTGAAATGAAAGATATGGACCTTTCTTATATGGTAGTTTCAGAAGCAGGCGCATCAGTTTATTCAGCGTCACCACTTGCTGCCAAAGAATTCCCTGATTATGACGTTTCTTTAAGAAGTGCAGTTAGTATTGCAAGAAGATTGCAGGATCCGTTAGCAGAACTTGTTAAAATTGAACCCAAGGCAATCGGAGTAGGGCAGTATCAGCACGATATGCCCCCCGCGCAACTTGATAACACATTGGAAGGCGTTGTTGAAGATTGCGTAAATAACGTTGGTGTTGACGTTAATACTGCATCACCAAGGCTTTTATCTTTCGTTGCAGGTATCGGTGATTCCTTAGCCAAAAATATCGTAGCCTATAGGGAAGAAAACGGCGCATTTACTTCCCGCGCCCAGTTTAAAAAAGTACAGAAACTTGGCCCCAAAGCCTTTGAACAGTGCGCAGGTTTCTTACGTGTGCCTGAAAGCAAAAACGTGCTTGAAAACACCGCAGTTCACCCCGAAAGTTATTCTGCCGCCCAAACTTTACTTGAAAAATGCGGATATGATATTAAAAAGGATAAGGTTTTCTCAGGGTTAAAGGAAAAGGCAGAAACTATCGGTATTTCTAAAATTGCCGAAGAACTTAATATCGGTGTTCCAACGCTTTTAGATATTATTAAAGAACTTGAAAAACCGGGGCGTGACGTTCGTGATGAACTTCCACCACCAATGTTAAAGCGGGAAGTTTTAGGTATGGAAGATTTAAAACCCGGTATGGAAATCAAAGGTACCGTTCGTAATATTATTGATTTTGGCGCATTCGTTGATATTGGCGTTCATCAGGATGGGTTAGTGCATATTTCACAGATTACCGATCGCTTTATTAAACACCCCATGGAAGTTTTAAAAGTAGGTCAGGTTGTAACTGTGTGGGTTATCAGCGTTGACGTTAATAAAAAGCGTATTGCATTAACAATGAAAAAACCCGTTTAAATAATTGACTATTTATATTAATTAGTGTATTATATTGTCATAGAAAATTATTAAAGAGGTGCTTATATGAAAAAAGTTTTAGCATTTGACTTTGGCGCATCATCAGGCCGCGCAATTTTAGGTACGTTAAATAACGGTAAAATTACATTAGAAGAACTTCATCGTTTCTCAAATGATCCGGTTGAAGTTAACGGTCATTTTTATTGGGACGTTTTAAGATTATTCCACGAAATTAAGCAGGGCATCTTAAAGTGTTCAGCAGCGGGCCACAAAGATATTGCCGCAATCGGTATTGACACTTGGGGCGTTGACTTTGCTTTAATTGATAAACACGGCGAAATGCTTGCAAACCCATATCACTACCGTGATGCAAAGGTTGAAAATATGGAAGC
>JAZSPY010000008.1:0-3571 GCA_045537705.1 Clostridia bacterium | reverse complement strand
GAGCTTTAAGTGGCACGGGAAATCCTGTGCAAATTGAGTGGTACCGCGGGTATTTGTTATTCAAAACTCGTCTCAAGTAAAATTGAGATGAGTTTTTTTGTTTTTAAAGGAGAGAATAAAATGGAATCAAACACAACCCTGACAAGACTTTTGGAGATTGCATCACGAATTAAAGAAATGCGTGATGTTATGGGCTTTTCTATTGAAGAAATGGCAAAGCAAACAGAAGTTAGCGTTGAAGAATATATTAAGTATGAATGCGGTCAGGCAGATATCCCTTTTTCATTTATACATAAATGTGCACTTGTTTTTGATGTTGAACTTTCAGAACTTCTTGAAGGTAAGGGTGCGCACCTTTCAGGTTACACCGTAACACGTAAAGGTCAGGGTCAGGTTACTGCAAAAGAAGAAGGCATTGATATAAAAAACCTTGCCCCCAAGTTCCGTGATAAAATTGCCGAACCTTATATGGTTAGGTACGAGTATTCTTTAAGTCAGCAGGATAAACCTATCCATTTAACAAAGCATTCAGGCCAGGAATTTGACCTTATTTTATCAGGTAGTTTAAAGGTTCAGATAGGCGATAATATTGAAGTTCTTCACGAAGGCGATAGTATTTATTATGATTCTTCAACGCCACACGGTATGATTGCAGTTGAAGGCAAAGAATGCGTTTTTTGCGCTGTAGTTTTGCCAGGTGAAAACACTAAAGAAGAAATTGTAAGAGAGAGTATTGCTTCAACTAAGAAAACCGAATCACTTATTTGCGAAAAATTCGTTAAATGCCAGGAAGATGAAAACGGTGTTTTACAAAATATTGAGTTTACTAATACCGATACATTTAACTTCGGTTTTGACGTCGTTGATGAAATTGCAAACAAATATCCTGATAAACTTGCAATGCTTTACGTTGATAAAGATCACAACGAAAAGCGTTTTACCTTTAAAGATATAAAGCGTGCATCTAACCAGACTGCAAACTACTTTGCATCTTTAGGCATTAAAAAGGGCGATAAGGTTATGCTTGTGTTAAAGCGCCATTATCAGTTCTGGTTCTCAATGGTTGCGCTTCATAAGTTAGGCGCAATTGCAATTCCTGCAACAAATCAGTTAAAGGAACACGATTTTGAATATCGCTATAATGCCGCAGGCGTTAAAGCAATTATTTGTACTTCTGATGGTGACGTTGCTCAGATTGCCGAAAATGCCGCTAAGAACTGTCCACAGGTTGAAGTTAAAGTAATTGTTGGCGCACAAAAAGAAGGCTGGCATGATTTTAACAGCGAATACGTTCGTTTTTCAGGCAAGTTTGAAAGAACAGATGAAACAACTTCAGGTGACGAAGCAGCACTTATGTTCTTTACATCCGGTACAACAGGTAATCCCAAAATGGCAAGCCACAAGCATACTTATGCATTAGGTCACTTCGTTACTGCAAAATATTGGCACTGTTGCGAAAGAGATGGTTTACATCTTACAATTTCCGATACAGGTTGGGGCAAATCACTTTGGGGTAAACTTTACGGTCAATGGCTCTGCGAAGGTGCGGTTTTCGTTTATGATTTTGATCGCTTTGATGCTTCTGATATTTTACCGATGTTTGCAAAATATCAGATAACAACCTTCTGCGCACCGCCTACAATGCTTCGTATGCTTATAAAAGAAGACCTTTCAAAATACGATTTATCTTCAATTCACCACCTTACAACAGCAGGTGAAGCACTTAACCCCGAAGTTTTCAAGCAGTTTAAAAAAGCAACCGGTCTTGAAATTATGGAAGGCTTTGGTCAAACAGAAACAACGCTTACTATCTGCAATTTAAGGGGAACTACTCCCAAAATCGGCTCAATGGGTAAAGCTTCACCACAGTATGATGTTGATATCGTTGATCCTGACGGTAATTCTCTTCCAAACGGTGAAACAGGTGAAATCGTAATTCACACCGATAAAAATGTGCCTTGCGGATTGTTTAAAGAATATTATCTTGATGAAGAAAAAACGTCAGATGCATGGCACGATGGTTTATATCATACAGGTGATACCGCCTGGCGTGATGAAGATGGCTATTTCTGGTACGTTTCACGTATTGATGACGTTATTAAGTCTTCAGGTTACCGCATCGGTCCTTTTGAAATTGAAAGCGTAATTATGGAACTTCCTTATGTTTTAGAATGTGGTGTTTCTGCTGCACCTGATGAAGTACGCGGTCAGGTAGTAAAAGCAAGCATTGTTTTAACTAAAGGAACAGAAAAAACTGAGGCTTTAAAGAAAGAAATTCAGGAATACGTAAAATCCCATACCGCGCCGTATAAATACCCCAGAATCGTTGTATTCTGCGATGAACTTCCAAAGACTATTTCCGGCAAGATACAGCGCAACAAACTTTAAAAAATCAGTTGACAATTTTTTTAAGGATATGATATAATTCTATAGTAATATAAAGGCTTTGACGAAGAGTGCATTGTTGCTAAAGGCAAAGAGAGATGGCGGTTGGTGTAAGCCATTCCAAAGGCAACCTTGTTTGTAGCTTCTGAGCCGGAAGGAAGAAACAACAGTTTTTCTGTTTTAGTAGAACCTTTCCGTGATTGCTGCGTAAAAGCATAAGGCTTGATAGAGTCTGAGGGGCATAGCTAAAACTATGCAATTTGAGTGGTACCGCGGGTGTATTTTAGCTCGTCTCAAAGTAATCATATCTTTGAGGCGGGCTTTTATTGTTCACCTCAAAAAAACGGAGGATATAAAATGAAAACTGCAACAGGACTTGAATTTAAAATTCAGGAAATGGCACAGCGAATCAAAACATTAAGGGAAATCGTTGGCTTATCCATTGAAGAAATGGCACAGAAAACAGGTGTCAGCGTGGATGAGTACATCGCCTGTGAATCAGGGCAGGATGATCTTAACTTTGCATTTTTGTACAAGTGTTCATTGGCCCTTAATGTTGACGTTACGGATATTATTGATGGTACAAGCCCACGTCTTGCAGGCTATACCTTAACACGTAAAGGCGAGGGTCAGGAAATTCAGAAAGCCCACGGAATGACTTATTATAACCTTGCATCATCATTTAAGAACCGTATTGCTGAACCTCTTTACGTTGTATTTCACTATGATGAAAACGCACAAAATAAGGATATTGAACTTACTACACACGAAGGCCAGGAATGTGATATCGTTATTAAGGGTGCTTTAAAAGTTCAGGTTGGCGATCACGTTGAGATTCTTCACGAAGGCGATAGCATTTATTACGATTCATCTAAGCCACACGGAATGATTGCAGTAGAAAATGCTGATTGTATTTTCTATGCATTTGTTCTTAATTCATCAAGCGATGCACCTCACCAACTTGTTCACGGTGGCGCAAAGGATTTTGTATTTGCACCTAAGAAGAAAAAAGATGGCGTACAGAAAAAACGTATCTGGGAAGATTTTATTATTCCAACAGAAGATGAAGCAGGCATTTTACAGGCAATTTCCTTTAAAAATGAAGATAAGTTCAACTTTGCTTTTGATATCGTTGATAACATAGGCAGAAAGTCTCCCGACAAGCGTGCAATGATTCACCTTGACA
>JAZSPY010000134.1:0-6795 GCA_045537705.1 Clostridia bacterium | reverse complement strand
ATATGGATAAAGAAACGTTAATAAAAAAATTTAATTTAAAATAAAAAGAAATCCTCCTTTTTTTAGGAGGATTTTTTATTTAAAAAACAAATAATTTACAATTGTACTTATCAAAAGTATTATAAGGCTTACAACAAGCGCTGTGCCGTTAACAGTAAGCATACTAAACATTATACCAAGTAAACCAATAACGTTAGTAATCCTTGAAATAATAAGCATATACGGCATTTTAGCATAAATGTTTGGCTTTTTAAGTTTTTCTAAACGTTCTTTGCGTTCAAGCGCTTCAAGTTCTTCAATTGTTTGCTCATTATCTTCAGTTTCATCAAGAATAATTACTTTTTTATCTTGTTCCTGCATATTAGTTCTCCAATAAATTATCAATCAAGGCGCAAATCTTTTTATGGGTTTCATCACAAGTGCCCTCAACATTAACCTTAATAATACGGTCAGAATACTTTTCACATGCACGCTTTAAGCCTTCATCAACACGCTTAAAGAAGTCATCCCCTGCCATTTCCATACGGTCTTTAGTATCGTTGCCGCCCTTACGTTTAAAGGCGTCATCTGCTTTTAAGGTAAGCATTAACGTGATATCGGGATATCTGTGATTGATAGCATATTTATTAAATAAATCAACACATTCTTCACCTAATTGCCTGCCATAGCCCTGATATGCAAAAGTTGAATCAATAAACCTATCTAAAATTACGATTTTACCTTCCTTTAAAGCAGGCTCAATAACCTGTGCCATATGTTGTGCCCTTGCCGCTTCATAAAGAAAAAGTTCGCACATTGGTGAAATCTCAACGTTTTCTGCATTTAAAAGAATGTTGCGAATCTTTTCACCAACCTTGCATCCACCGGGTTCACGGGAAACAACAACAGCTTTTCCTTTATTTTTAAGGTATTCAGTTAAAAGGCGGATTTGTGTGCTTTTGCCACAACCATCTGTTCCTTCAAATGAAATAAGCAACCCTTTTTGCATTAAATATTCCTCACAATTAAACATAATACACATATATTGTATCACTAAGTACGTTTTTTTTCAACCTTTTAATAAACAAGTTGCAAAATTTATAATTTTTGTGTAAAATACCTATATCAACGTGCTTGTAGCTCAGTGGATAGAGCACCAGACTCCGACTCTGGGTGTCGCAGGTTCAACTCCTGCCAGGCACACCAAAAAAGACCGCTTAAAGCGGTCTTTTTTTAAAATTTGAATATGGAAGCAACTTTTTTGCCTATTTTATAAATTGGACCTTCCAGTTCCTTTACTACTTGATCAAGCTCTTTCCTTATTTTTATATTTTGGGGGCAATGCTTTTCACATTTACCGCATTTAATACAGTTTGAAGCACTTGATTTTTTTGCCCTTAACACTGTGCACATAAAGTAATCAACCAATGCCCATAATTTGTTTTCTGAATACTTTCTGTTTAGTGCTGAAAACGATCCCGGAATATCAACACCTTTAGGGCAAGGCATACAATATGCACAACCTGTGCAATTAACTTGCATTTTAGCGTTAATAATATTTTTAACGCTTACAAGTAACTCTTTATCCTGTTCGGTTAATTCGTTAATCTCGGTTTCTGTAGCAGTTTTTACGTTATCTTTAACCATATCCAAACTATTCATTCCTGAAAGCACAACCGTGACTTCAGGTTGATTAAAGAGCCATTTAAATGCCCATTGTACAGGTGTATGTTTTTTATAATAACTATTAAATAACTTTTTTGCTTGTTCAGGAAGATTATTTGCAAGTTTTCCGCCCCTTAAAGGTTCCATAATCATAACGGGCAAACCTTTTGAAGAAGCATATTTCAGTCCTCTGACCCCTGCCTGAGAAAACTCATCCATATAATTATACTGAATCATACAAAAATCCCAGTTATATGCATCTATAAGATTACAAAACTCATTGGAATTACCATGATAGGAAAATCCGATCTGCCTGATTTGACCTGACTCTTTTTTGTCTTGTATCCACTGTTCAATACCTAAATTACACAATCTTGCCCAGGTATCAGTATCAGCCAACATATGCATTAAATAATAATCAACGTAGTTAGTTTTTAATCTTTTTAATTCTTCATTAAAAATTTTATCTAAATCTTCCCTTTTTTTAATCAAATAATGCGGAAGTTTAGTTGCAATATTGACTTTTTCACGAATATTATTTTTTGATAATATTTCACCTAAAGTTGCTTCGCTGTTTGGATAAATGTATGCAGTATCAAAGTAATTTACTCCATTTTCATATGCAAACAGCACTTGCTTTTCTGCTTCTGAAAAATCAATTTTGCCTAATACGTTTTTAAAACGCATACAACCGAACCCTAAACAAGAAAGCTTATTGCCATATTTATCAACACGATAATTCATAATATTCCTTTCAAAAAATCCGAACAAAAATGTTCGGATCTTTTTTATTACATCATTTCTTTAATTAACTTAGTGATTTCTTCAATAATGTTTTCTGTTGCAATCTTTGTTTTAATTGATTTATCACGTGTTGTAAGTTCAACTACGTTTTCATTTAAGTTTCTTGGGCTGACAATTGCACGGATTGGTGCACCGATAAGATCAGCATCAGAGAACATTACACCTGCAGAAACCTGGCGATCATCATAGATAACTTCAATACCTTTGGCTAAAAGATCAGCGTATAATTTATCTGCAAATGCTTTTACGTTAGGATCATCAGCACGCATTGCACAAAGTTGAACCTGCCATGGCGCAACTGACATTGGCCAAATGGGACCGTAATCATCGTGATGGGCTTCACAAATAGCTGCAGCAAGCCTTCCAACACCAATACCATAGCAACCCATAATTGGGTGCTTAGTTTTGCCATCGCTATCAAGATACGTCATATTCATACTTGTAGTATATTTTGTACCAAGCTGGAATATGTTACCTACTTCAATACCACGTGAAACCTTAATTGCCTTTTTACCGCACTTGGGACAGATTCCGCCTTCCTGGATTTTAGCAAAATCATGATATTCAGCATCTTTAACGTCTCTATCCATATCAAGACCTGTGTAATGGTATTCTGTTTTATTTGCGCCGCAAACAAGATTGTTTCTGCCTTTTAATGAATTATCAAATAAAACGATTGCATCCTTTAAGATATCCACAGGACCGCAGAAACCTGCGCAAATGCCTGATTCTTCAGTTACAACACCGGGGTGAATATCACAACCTAAGAAATTTGTTATCTTTGTTTCATTTGCTTCAAGATCGCCACGGATAAATAAAACGATATACTTATCATCAGCATTTCTCTGATAAATTACTGCTTTGCAGGAGTTTACTGCTGCAGTATTTAAGAATTCGCAAACATCCTCAATGGTTTCTTTTCCTGGTGTATGAACCATTTTAAGTTCTTCTGAAACTGCATCACGCTGAATATCACAGATATTATCAGCAGCTTCCATATTTGCACGATAGTCACACTCAGTACAAATAGCAATTGAATCTTCACCAATAGGTGTTAAAAGCATAAATTCATGTGAAATGCTACCGCCCATCATACCTGAATCTGATTTAACTGCAATAACCTGGGGCACACCGCAACGGGCATAGATCTTTTCGTATGCTTCGTAGCATTTATCATAATATTCTTCCAAATCTTCCTGGCTTGTATGAAAAGAATATGCATCCTTCATTGTAAATTCACGAACACGAATAAGCCCTGCACGTGGGCGGGCTTCATCACGGAATTTTGTTTGAATCTGATAAATCATAAATGGATATTTTGCATAGGACTGTGCATAATCCCTTACAAGTTGAACAGCAGCTTCTTCATGAGTCATACCAAGCACCAATGGGCTATCGTTTCTATCAGAAAAACGCATAAGTTCTTTACCGATACTTTCATATCTGCCTGATTCTTGCCAAAGTGATGCAGGCATTACAACAGGAAACTGTACTTCCTGCCCATCAATAGCATCCATTTCTTCGCGCATGATCTGTTCAATTTTACGGGTTACACGTTTAAGTGGCATATAAGAAGAAAATATGCCGTTTGCAACATACTTAACGTAGCCGCCACGAACCATCAATGCATGGCTGTCAACACTACATTCACTTGGTCTGTCCTTAAAACGATCACCAACAAGCTTATCTAATTTCATAATAAAACCTCCAAGAAAAAAATAAAACCCTAAGTTGAAATAACAACTTAGGGCGAACTTTTAAAATAGTCCGCGGTACCACCTAAATTCAGTAAAAACCGCACTTAATTATCTCTGTAACGGGAGAACCCGATAAAGCCTACAAATTCAGCTTTACTGCTCAAAGACGGGTTGGATATTTTTAATTTAAAGGCTTGCACCAAACGCCTTCTCTCTGCAAAACAAAAATATCTACTATTTCTTATCAACGCATTTTATATAAATGGTGCAGGTAACAGGAGTTGAACCTGCATGAAATTACTTTCACACGGACCTGAACCGTGCGCGTCTGCCAATTCCGCCATACCTGCATCTTTTATTAACATTATGATTATATGAAATTAGCACGTTTTTGTCAATCAATTTTTAACTTCAATTAATTAGCTAAAATGTTTTTTGCTGTATATTCATCGGTAATTAACGTATCAATAATACCTGTTCTTAACGCACCGATAATTGCTTCTGTTTTATCTTCACCACAAGCAACTGCAATGGTCTGTTTAGCATTTTTTAAATTTTCCCTTGCAGCGCATAATTTATTTTCATAGAGTTCCACAAACTCACCATCAGAATTAAAGAAATGTGTTGCTATATCACCAATTGCCGAAACACTTTCCTTATTATAACCAAATATTCTTCCAAATGTTTGAATAATTTGCTGATTACCTATACCCAACACCGCTATATCAATATTTTTCCATAGTTCATTTATTTTTTTATAGTACGAGGTTTTTTTAAAAAGTTCACAATCTTCTACACGATCAGGAATATACGGAAAATATGCATACTTAACTTTTGCACCAATTTTATCAGCAAAGCCTCTTGCAAGCTCATTGGATAAATAATAAGCCTGCTCCTGATCTGTTGCACCAAACAAAGGAAATACAGTATTTTCAGCATTGTTAACGTTTTTAAGATAAGGAATAAGTTTTTGTATGGTTTTACCCCATGATAATGCTATCTTATTACTACCCGTTTCTACAAGAGCAGTTATATATTCCGCTGCTTTTCGTACTGTAATCAATTGGCAAAGCGATTCTTCATTTGTGCTGACACCACATATTACAGCATTTTTTATATTGAATTTTTTGCAAATTTCATCTTCAAGATCTTTACAAACAATTTCAGGATTATGAATCTTAATTTCAACAATATTTTCCTTAATTGCATCATTTAATAATTTAGATACCGTTTGGCGAGACAGATTCATTATTTTAGCAATCTCATTTTGTGTAAGATTGTTTTCATAGTATAACACTGCCGCTTCTTTCATCTGTTTTTTATGAAACATTTTATTGCCCCTTTACATTTGTTCTTTAGTATTATAACAAATGTTAACACAAAAGTCAACTGATTAACATTTGTAATTGACAATTGTTAAATACTCATCTATAATATAAACAACAATCAATAAAGGAGTGTGTTTATATGTTAGTTACAATGAAAGAAATGCTTCAGGATGCAAAGAAAAATCACTATGCTATCCCTGCATTTGACGTAAGCAATTACGAAATGATGAAAGCCGTTCTTGAAACCTGTGAAGAAGAAAAATCCCCTGCCTTACTTATGGGATTAGGTGTTGACCTTCAGGGCAGAAATATGGATCTTCTTGCAACAATGGTTAATGGTTCATCTAAATTTTTTAACGTTCCCGTTTGTTTTCACCTTGATCATGCAACAGATTTTGAATTTATTAAAAAAGCCATTGATTCAGGCTTTAGTTCAGTAATGTACGATGGATCCGTACTTCCTTTTGATTTAAATGCAAAAAATACTGCTGAAGTTGTTAAATATGCTCATTCAAAAGGCGTAACAGTTGAAGCAGAGCTTGGTCACGTTGGCAATGCAAGCGTTGGCAGCATCAGTGAAACAGGTACAGATACCGATCCCGGCGAAAGCCTTACAGTTCCAAGCGAAGTTGCAAAATTTGTTGAAATAACCGATGTTGATGCACTTGCCGTTGCAATCGGTACTTCACACGGAGTTTATCAGAAAACACCCGAATTAAGAATTGACAGACTTGATGAAATTACTGCAGTATGTGATAGACCCCTTGTTCTTCACGGTGGAAGCGGTACGCCTGATGATCAGATGCAGAATGCTATCCATCACGGTATTACAAAAATTAATATTTATTCTGACGTTCTTTTTGCCCTTAACCAAGGTCTTAAAGGCACGTTAAATACAATGTCAAACCCATCAACATGGCCCTTTATCGTATATGAAGATGCTATAAAAATGATGAAAGAAGTTATTAAAGAAAAACTTCATACCTTTGGTAGTGCAGGAAGGATTTAAGGTGATATTATGAAAACACGAGCAGTTAGACTTTATGGTGCAAATGACGTTCGCCTTGAAGAATTTGAACTCCGCCCTATTACAGATGGCGAAATCCTTATTAAAATTATTTCTGACAGCGTTTGTATGTCAACCCACAAAACAATTTTGCAAGGTGAAAAACATTTGCGAGTACCCGAAAACGTTAGCGAGCATCCGATAATTATTGGGCACGAATTCTGTGCTGAAGTTGTTGAAGTTGGCAACAAGTGGAAAGATAAATTTAACGTTGGTGATAAGGTTGTTATGCCTCCTGTTCTTGCATATCTTGGTG
>JAZSPY010000074.1:0-10469 GCA_045537705.1 Clostridia bacterium | reverse complement strand
TTTAAGAAAAAGCGCTTGCTGTCTACGGTATACAGAGATTATTTAATTGTAGAATGATTTTACAACGTTTTTAAAATTCTGTCAAGCAGAAAATTATGCGTTGAATTTAAGACCGTTTACCTTGATGCCAGGGCCCATTGTTGTGGAAATTACTACTGACTTAAGGTATGTGCCTTTTGCTGCTGCGGGCTTAGCCTTAACAACTGCATCCATAAGAACCTTAACGTTATCGTTCAGTTTCTCTGCGCCGAATGAAGCTTTACCTACAGGAACGTGGATGATGTTTGTTTTGTCTACACGATATTCAACTTTACCAGCTTTAATATCTGTAACTGCCTTTGCAACATCCATTGTTACGGTACCGCTTTTGGGGTTGGGCATAAGTCCTTTAGGACCAAGTACCTTACCTAAACGGCCGATAACACCCATCATATCGGGTGTACATACGATTACATCATAATCAAACCAGTTTTCAGTTTGAATCTTCTGTACCATTTCTTCTGCACCAACGAAATCTGCGCCTGCTGCCTGAGCTGCATCTGCCTTTTCGCCTTTTGCAATTACAAGTACGCGCTGTGTTTTACCTGTTCCGTGAGGAAGAACTACTACGCCACGAACCTGCTGGTCTGCCTGACGAGAGTCAACACCTAATCTAACGGAAAGTTCAACAGTTTCATCAAACTTTGCCTTTGCTGTTTGAATGCAAAGTGCGATCGCCTCTTCGGGATCATATAATTTTGTGGTATCAATAAGCTTTACGCTGTCCTGATATTTTTTTCCTCTTTTCATCTTTTACCTCCATAGTGGTTTTAACGGTACGAGCCATTTTCTCGTCCCTCCCACGTTATTAGTGCGAATAATTCGCAATTAGTCAACTACGGTTACGCCCATGCTGCGAGCTGTGCCGGCGATCATTGCCATTGCAGCTTCTACGCTTGCTGCGTTAAGGTCAGGCATTTTAATTTCAGCGATTTCCTTAAGCTGTGCCTTTGTGATCTTTGCAACTTTGTTCTTGTTGGGAACACCACTACCGCTTTCAATTTTGCAAGCCTTTTTAATAAGAACTGCTGCCGGGGGAGTTTTTGTGATAAATGAGAATGATCTATCCTGATATACTGTGATTACGCAGGGGATAATCATTCCTGTGTCCTTGGCTGTACGTTCATTAAATTCCTTGCAGAAACCTGCGATGTTGATACCGTGAGGACCTAATACCGAACCTACTGGAGGAGCGGGTGTTGCCTTACCTGCTACGATCTGCAGCTTTACGATACCTGTTATCTTTTTAGCCATAATTACACCTCCTCAATAAAGTGCATGTGGTTATACGGATATATTGTAACAAAAATTTTATATCCTCCCACCCCGCCCATTTAGCTATAATGGGCAGTATATAATAACGCAAAAAGATGCGTATTATACTTTTTTAACATCAACAAAATCAAGTTCAACTTCGTTTTCACGGTTAAAGAATGAAATGTTGATTTTAACTTTTTGCCTTGTTGCGTCAACTTCTTTAGCAACGCCTTGCTGACCTTCAAAAGGACCTGAAACGATATCAAGCAAATCACCTACTGCGATATCTGCTTTAATACGAACGTTTTCAAGACCCATACGGCGAACTTCCTCATTTGAAAGCGGAATCGGAACCCTTGATCCCGGGCCAACAAAACCTGTTACGCCACGAGTGTTACGGATTAAGTAAAGCGTTTGCTTTGTCATAATCATTTTAACCATAACATAGCCGGGAAACAACTTACGCTGTACCATCTTACGCTTTTCGTTCTTAACTTCCATTACCTCTTCAATAGGAATCTTCACTTCAAGAATATAATCCTGAAGCCCCATATTTGCAACCATTTTGATTATGTTATCGCATACCTTATTTTCATAACTTGAATAAGTATGAACAACATACCATTTGGCATCGGTATCCTGAATATTGCTCATTCCAATCAGCCTCCGTAATTAAACAGGCTATTGAGCCAACCCGGAAGCTTATCAGGTGCACTGATTAAATCAATAACTTCAGCAACACCAAGGTCAATAAGCGCGATAAGAACTGAGCATACCAATACGAATACAAGCACACACAATGCGTATATGCGTAAATCTGCCTTGGTAGGCCAGCTAACTTTTTTAAGTTCAGAAATCATTTCCAAAACAGGACGTTTCCTTGACTTTTTTTCTTTTTTCTTTTTGTCGTTTTTAGCGGTTTTAACGGCTTTTTGAGCTTTATCAGTTTTTACTTCTGCCTGTTCAAGTACCGTTTTTTCGTTATTTTCTGACATAATATCACACCTTATAATTTAATTAAGAAATTACTTTGTTTCCTTGTGCAAGGTATGTTTCTTGCAAAATCTGCAATATTTCTGAAGTTCGATACGTTCTGCATTATTCTTTTTATTCTTCATTGTATCGTAATTTCTATTCTTGCATTCAGTACAAGCAAGAGTAATTTTTGTTCTTTGTCCAACTGCCATCTTAAGCACCTCCCAAAAATAAAACAAACTGCTCCAATGTTAAGCCTTAATAATCTACCATATTTTTTTTTGTATGTCAAACGATATTTGATAATTTTTGCAAAAATTTTCTATTTTCCTGATTTAAGCCTTGAAATAAACTTTCTAAGGCGTTTTCTTGTTTGTTCTGCCACCTTAAAAATCCAATTCCATATAGGTTTAAACTGCAAATCAAACTCCCCTATCATTTCAGTAGCCTGACCTGCAAAGCCTTTTTTAAATTTATAAAGACCGTAAATAGCATTATTTTCATCTTCAATGATACCCGGAACACCGCGAAGATCGTAAATAGTGCATCCGTTTTCCCTGCTCCAGCGAATCATTTCCCACTGAATTAAGTAATTAGGCATATAGTTACGGTATTTGTTACCTGAAGCACCGTAAAGGTATAAACACTTGTTACCGTAACGCCCTGCAAGAGTACCTGAAACACATTCAAGATGATCTTCATCTTCACCTGCATAAGCAAGGAAGATACGGGCATACTTTCCTAAGGAATCATACATACGGTAAAAATAATCTATATCCCTTATTACAAAGCCATCTCTTTGACCTGTGGTTTTCATTAAATCAAAGAAGGTAGGAATATCTTCCCTTGTACCTATTTTTATCTGCACGCCTTTTTTCATGGCAACGCGGATATTATAACGGGTTTTATGATGGAAGCTTTGTAAAAGTTCTTCTTCAGTTTTATCCTTAAGGTCAACGCGCATTAAAAAGCGGGCTTGTACACCTTCTAAATTATAATAATCGTTTTTAAGTTTATAGCCAAGTTCCTTCATAATAGAAGCATACTCAACGTTATCAATTGTAGTATCGGTATCAATCTTAAGAGTCATAGCATTATATTTTTTTGCTATTTCCCTTGCGCCATCAGTGAGTTTTTTTAATACTTCTTTATTACTTAAATCGCAGATAGGACCGCGGGGTGCATACATAAAGGTACAAGGAAACATAGGTATCTTTCTTATAAGTATACTTAACGTACCTTCAATTTTACCGTTTGCATCACGAACGATAACAAATTCGTTTATCCATTCTTTTTTAACTTTACCCCATTCAACTGACTGAAGAATATGGCTTCTTTCATGGTTAGAGGTAAATTCAACGTATTCATTATATAGTTCCGGAGTCATCTTCATTTTTCCATCAATCCTCTCTGGTGATTTTAAGTTCTGTAAGAAGTTCTTCTTCCTTTAAGCGCATTTCTTTTTTATCTTCTTCTTCAATGTGATCGTAACCTAATAAGTGTAAAACACCGTGAATACAAAGATATGCGCCTTCACGTTTTACGCTGTGACCGTATTCTACAGCCTGTTCCTCCATTTTTGAAAGACAGATTATAATATCGCCAAGCATTATATTATCGGTTTCAGGATTTATAAAAGGTTCTTCACCGCTTCTTCTATCCCAAAGCGGAAAGGAAAGTACGTCGGTTTCCTTATCAATGCCCCGGTGTTCACGGTTGATTTCTTTTATTTCTTCCTTATCGGTAATAAATACGGTGATTTCAAAATTATCTTTACCTAAAATTGTTTGGGCGCCCCTTTGGGCAACATGTTCAAGTAAAGAAACAAGTTCTTTAGATTCATTGGTTTCAATATTATCAATTATTTGAACCATCGGTTTTCTCCTGATTATCATACTTTATACGTGTGTGATACATTGCACTTAAAGTTTCAAGGAACGACTGTTTTAACACGTTTATATCTTTTAACGTAAGTTCGCAATCATCAAGTTCCCCATCATCAACACGTGCTTTAAACATTTTTTCAATCTGAGCTTTTATAGTTTCGGGTGTTTTTTCATCTAACGAACGAACAGAAGCCTCAATACAGTCAGCTAAAAGAATTATACCTGCTTCTTTTGTTTGTGGGTTAGGGCCCGGATATCTGAAGTTTTCTTTTTTTACAAAGGGATCCATTTGCTTTGCTTTATTATAGAAATATTGTACCGTACTTGTTCCGTGATGCTGACGTATAACATCAACAACTTCTTCAGGAAGTTTATTGCTTTTTGCTATCTGCACGCCTTCAGAGATATGTGCAAAAATCATTTCGGTACTTTCTTTAGGTGAAAGTTTATCGTGATATCCTTTACTTTCGGCTGTTTGATTTTCAGTATAACATTCAGGGCAACGAAGTTTGCCGATATCGTGATAAAGCGCGGCAGTTTTTGCAAGCATTGGGTTTGCACCTATTTCTTTTGCACCGTTTTCAGCCATTTCGGCAACTGCAGATGAATGCTGATACGTGCCCGGTATTTCAACGCTTATCTTTCTTAAAAGATCGTTACTTGAATTTGAAAGTTCAAGAAGTTTTGATTGTGTAATTAAACCGAACATACTTTCCCAAACAGGAAGTGATGCGCTTGAGAATATGGCCGCAAGGATTCCGCCTAAAAGCGAATACGATGCACCTTTTATACATGTTGTAAGTTCTTTACCTGCAGCCCAAAGCACAAGGAATGCAGTAATCATACCGATTAAGCCTGCAGTTACACCGGGGATAAGCATTTTTGCCCTTGTTGAACCGTTGCGGATATTTTTACAGGTGTGGATTGCAACCGTACCGCCTGCAAGTGAAGATATTATTAAAGCAACGGCATCAGTAGAGAATACGCCTGCTTCATCTGAAAGGAAAAGAGCAAGGATTAACGAAAGCATTGTGTTTACTATTAACGCAATTTGCTCATTAAACAACATCGCTATAAGAATAGTAGATATTGCTGCATTCATCATCTTTTGCCAGCCGCCGCTTTTAAGAAGAAGCGCAACAAGAATATTTACAATAACCAGAACGCATAAAAGCAGCGTTTTTTTATGCTGGGTAACAACCTTATTTTCAAAAACCCAAAGATATAATGCAACCATTGCAAGAAGTGCCATAACCATACCTGTTGAACCGATTACCAACGCATAAGGAAAATCGCCTTCTTCAAGCATACCAAGTTTATTAAGCATATCTACCTGATTTTGTGTAACAATGGTGTTTTCCGTTACAATAGCAGTTCCCTTAGGTACAATAACAGGTTGAACTCCTTTTATTGCAGCCTGTTTTGCTTCTTCAGTTTTTGCCTGATCAAAAACGGCGTTAGCGGTAAGCTGTTCTTCAACAACTTCTGCCACTACCTGTTTTAATTTTAAGTTATTTATGCTTGTGGAATCAATGATGGTTTTTGCAATGTTTTTTCTTGCAGTTGGTAACTGTTGTTCACTGATACCCCTTTGAAGTATCTGATTTAAAACAGGCATAAACCACTCCTGCAAAGCTTGTACAACTTCAGGATCACTATCAAGTACGGTGATAACCTTTTGAACCTTTGTCATAGCACCATCTTTAATCATATCAACCGAATCCTGAACAAATGACAGCTCGTTTTTAAGGAAACTTTCTTGTTTCTGTACGTCGTACTGAATGATATAATCCCCTGTATTTTCTTTGCCGCCCCTTATGGTGTATCCGTAATTAGCAACGGTTTTAAGGTTTTCAAAGATAGTTTCGTTAAAATAAAGAACTATAGCATCGGTTTTTTTTGCATCAGCGACAAAAACATCACCTACTGCATCCGAAGCAGCCTGTTCCTTTTTCTTTGTTTCAATAGGATCTTCAACTTCACCAATAGCGTAAATGGTTTGTTCTGCTATTTCGCCTACCTGAACAGTATGGGCTTGAGGTCTTATTTCAAAAAATACTAAAAAAACTATTAAAATACAGGTGATAATCCCGTAAACAAATGATAATGCAATATTGCGCCTGTTTCTTTTATAGGTGCTTCTTGCATTTTTTGCACTGTCTTTATCCCTTTTTAATGACATTATTTTTACCTCTTTTGCTAATTACTTTTATCGTATGCTTTGATTATGTTCATTACTATTTCGTGGCGAACAACATCTTTTGCTGTTAAATGACATATCTGAAGCTTGTCTATTCCGCCTAAAATACTTATTGCGTGCTTTAATCCGCTTGTTTTACCCATCGGTAAATCTATCTGTGTAAGATCCCCTGTTATTACCATCTTTGAACCTTCACCTAAACGTGTTAAAAACATTTTCATCTGTTCAACGGTGGTATTCTGGGCTTCATCTAAAATAATGTAGGCATCGTTTAAGGTTCTTCCGCGCATATATGCTAAAGGTGCAACCTCAATGGCACCCCGTTCCCAAAGTTTCTGGTAGGCTTCAACACCCATCATTTCGTAAATGGCATCATAAAGGGGCCTTAAATACGGATCAACCTTTTGCTGAAGATCACCTGGCAAAAAGCCTAACTTTTCCCCTGCTTCAACTGCAGGGCGTGTAAGAATAATTTTTGAAATTTCTTTATTTTTATATGCCATTACCGCATTTGCCATCGCAAGATAAGTTTTTCCTGTTCCTGCAGGACCAACGCCGAAAACTACTGTGTTTTTTTGCATTGCACGAACGTATTTTTGCTGCCCTAAAGTTTTACAGCGAATTTGTGCGCCTTTATAGGTGATGGCTACAACATCACTCATTATTTCTTCAATGAGTTCATCCCTGCCCTCTTTAGCAAGTTCAACGGCGTACCTTATACGGCTACGATCTATTTTTTCATTTCTTTTTAAAAGATTTACCAGCCTTTTGATAACTCTTGTTGCAACCAAAGCTTTTTCTTCATCTTCACTATCAATCTGAAGGCGATCATCCCTTAAAGAAATGCGCACGTTAAGTTCATCTTCAATAATACGGATATTTTCATCGCGCATACCGAAAAGCTCGGTTAAATATTCAGATTTTTCAACGTTGATATGTTCCATTTATTATCCCCTTACAGCCACGTCCTCAACTGTTTCAATGCAGGTATACACCGTAATCACACCGTCACTTTCAAAAATCGTGGTATCTGTTTTATATATTGTTGCTTCCTTTGGTATCTGTTGTGTTAATTTAGTCAATAAATTATTTTGTGTTTCCTGAATTAGCTTTTCTTTATCATGCTGATATATTTGCGCCTCTGTTTCATGGTAGGTGATTTTAGTTATTTCAATAGGCAAAAAGAAGGTATTGATTTTTTCCCTTGTTTCTACGCTGTTTAAAAACGGATTATTGCCGCCTGCTTTTATATGGGCACCTAAAAAGCGAATATTGCATACGGTTTTTTTATTGCCTGTTTCCTTAAAAACCGTTTCGCTTTGGGGAACGCTTAAGCTTGCAGAATAAAATACGCTTGCCCTTGCTTTACCTTGGGCTTTTACAGGATAGTATTCTTCCCCTAACTTTTGCTTGGCTTCAATTAAAAGCTGACCTTTTTTTACTGTATCACCATTTTTAACCCCGGCTGTGCCTGAATACACTATTAAATTTCGTATAACACAATCCTTTGATGCAATTAAATTGCCATCTTTAGCCTGTTCAACTTTTAAGGTTGTATCTTCTTTAATATAAACTTCAACAACCGTGCCGTTAATGGAAATGGCATTCCATAATATATTCTTATCACTTCGGCTGATTTTAGCCTGAACGTCATTGATTTTTTCGGTTAACCCTTTTTTAAAGCCGAGCATACCGTTTTCTTTTACAATTTTAACGATATCTTCGCTTTTTTCGTAACCTATTACTTTTACTGACCAGGTTCTTGAAAATATAATAGACAAGCCTATGCAGGCAATGGTTAGGCCCAGTATCAAGGCTATACGCTTTTTGTTGGCGGTAATTTTATATGTTAATCCCCGTTTTTTTAAAATAATGACCTTATAATTTTCTGCACCTATTAGCTTTTTAAGTTTTTTTATGTGAAATCGGTAAACGTCAGCTTCCATTTGGGTGTATTCTGTACGTTTAGCGTTTTTTATTACTATTCCGTTTTTATAGGCTTTATTTAAAATCTCCTGTGTGTTAAGCCCTATAAAACGAACCCTAACATAAGAATATAAATATCCATTTAATAATTTTATCATAATTATCCCTTCAGGTCAAATATTCTATTTTAAAAATTTTGCCTTTTATTTTTAAAATGCATCCATCAAGTTCTTTTATGGCTAAATTTTCACCGAAAATGCCAAGTATTTTTTTAGAACAGAATATTTTTATGCACTCGTTTTTCATATCAAGTATGCCTAAATGGTTTTCAATTGTAACAAAATTATCTTCAAACAAGGATACTTTTAAGTAGCCTGCACCTTCAGGAGCAATTCCCGTTTTATAAATTAAATCTTTTTTCATAAAAACACCCCATAAAGAATTTATGAAAAAAACATAAAAAAAATAACCGATAGCAATTGCCATCGGTTATCTTTAATCAAGAATTAATACTTTCTCTTTCTTGCAGCCTCAGCCTTTTTCTTTCTTTTAACACTGGGCTTTTCATAGTGCTCTCTCTTACGAACCTCAGCAAGAACGCCAGCACGGGCACACTTACGCTTAAAACGCTTAAGAGCATTTTCTAATGATTCGTTTTCACCAACATGAATTTCTGACATCTATATCCCTCCCCTCAGTGTGAAGTTACACGAGAGTTATTTTAAATAACTACGTGGCAATTATATCAAACAAACCTTAAAACTGTCAAACACTTTTGACAATTTTTTTGAAAAATTTTTAATCTGTATTTCAATATTGACAGTTTAAAATTGTTGTGGTATTCTCAAACCAACAATATTGGGAAGTGATTTTATGAAAAAAATTGCGTTTTTTGATTTAGATGGAACCATTTCGGATTCCGGGCAAGGCATAGTAAATGCCATTACTTACGCAGAGGATAAACTGAAACTTAATAAAACAACATTAGAAGATAAAAAAAGTTGTATTGGCCCGCCCCTTAACAAAAGTTTTATGCGCCTTTACGGTTTATCTTTAGAAGAAGCCGAACACATGATTGACGTTTATCGTGAATACTACTGGGAAAAAGGCATTTATGAAAACTACGTTTACCCCGGTATTCCCTATCTTTTGGAAACTTTAAAAAACAACGGTTGGGAATTAAGGATATGTTCAGCAAAACCTACGGTTATGGTAGAAATTGTGCTAAAGCACTTTGATCTATATAAATATTTTTCTGCTTTAAAAGGCGCTGAAATGCACGGTGTTTACCCGGGCAAAAGCCAATTTATAAAAGAAGTTTTAGATAAAGAAGAAAGCCCCTTTGCCATTATGGTTGGTGATAGAAAAGATGATATTGAGGGTGCAAAAAATAATAACATTACTTCCTTTGGCGTTTTGTGGGGTTATGGTGGCTTTGATGAACTTAATAAAGCAGGCGCAACCTATATTGTTGAAAGCGTTGATGAAATACTAAAGGAATTATCAATTATTTAAAGTATCTTTTAATTGACAATTCTAACCTTATATAATAAAATACTGTATACTTAAATTTTGAAACGGAGTTTTAAAAATTATGGCAAAACCTTATGAACATTTGATAATTGAAAAAAAGTGGCAGGATATATGGGATCAGGAAGGCGCTTTTAAGGCTGATGACAGTGATACAACAAAGCCTAAATTTTATGGGCTTATTGAATTCCCTTATCCATCAGGTGCAGGCTTACATGTTGGGCATCCACGTTCCAACACAGCCCTTGATATTATTTCAAGAAAGCGCAGATTACAAGGATACAACGTACTTTATCCTATCGGCTGGGATGCTTTTGGCTTACCTACTGAAAACTTTGCAATAAAGAATAAAATTCATCCGAAGATTGTCACAAAAAAGAACATTGAAAACTTCACAAGACAGCTTAAAATGCTCGGTTTTTCTTTTGACTGGTCAAGAGAGGTAAATACCACAGACCCGTCATATTATAAATGGACACAGTGGATTTTTCTTCAGATGTTTAAGAAAGGTCTTGCTTATAAGCAGGAAATGCCGATTAACTGGTGCACCGGTTGTAAGGTAGGTCTTTCAAACGAAGAAGTTGTAAACGGTGTATGCGAAAGATGCGGAAGCGAGGTTGTTCAAAGAAGAAAAAGCCAGTGGATGCTCAAAATCA
>JAZSPY010000136.1:0-3566 GCA_045537705.1 Clostridia bacterium | reverse complement strand
AGGGTGGCTTTTGCATCAAGGAAATCTTCAAAAAGGGTACTGTTAATAAATTCGTAAGTACCGGAGCCTGCGTTAATAAAAGTCGGATCGTAGCCATGTCGTTCTGTGAGCCAAGGAGTTGAAAGGCAGAGTTGTCTTCCTAAGACCGCTTGGCCTCCGACTTAGGGTGGCTTTTGCATCAAGGAAATCTTCAAAAAGGGTACTGTTAATAAATTCGTAAGTACCGGAGCCTGCGTTAATAACGATATTTCCATCAACGATTTCGTAACTGTTAATACCTTTCTGTTGGTTTAATTTAACACCGTTAACTCTTAAATTATCAATTGAAGCAACGGGTACGTAGATAGTAGCATTACTGCCAAAAGGAACGGTAACAACCATTTCCAAAGTACCGTCATTATACTTTTCCCAGTTGCTTGTAAGCGTACCGCGAACTGTTTTAACGGAACAATTTACAAACTGAAGTTCATTTAAAATCTGTGGTTTTATTGTAACGGTTTCATAACCGTTGGTCATATTGTCAATACCTGCAAGATTTTCAAAGAACCATTGATCGTACGTTCCAAGGAAATAATGGTTTCTTGAACGTGTTTCTTCAAGGGAATATCCTTCCCAGCAGGAAGTTGCACCGTTTTCTACCCAATATCCCCAGGAAGGATAAGTGGTCTGGGTAATAAGCTTATAGGCAACGTCAGAATAACCGTATTCAGAAAGCACAGGAAGTAAAAGTCTTGTTCCAACGTGACCTGTTTCTAAATGATATTCTTTTGAAATAACGTCATTTGCAATACTTTGAACAACGCTTTCAATGTGTTCTTCAGGGCAAAGACCGTAGTAAATGGCGCAAAGGTTAGAAGTCTGCCTGTATTCAGATCTTGTGCCTGCCCACTCTTCGTTCCAATAACCTGTTTCATAATAGCCTTTTTCTTCATTAAAAAAGGTTTCGTTAAAGGCGTTATAAATGTTATCCATATATGTTTTATATTCGTTGGCATCGTTAGTTTTACCTAAAGCAATAGCCATTTCTCTTAAATGGGAAACAACGCTATAGAACATTGAGGTTGCAACGATTGCATAACCTTCAGGGGCGCTGGAAGGTCCGTTAGGTCCCTGCCAGTCGTTAAGCGCGCCTTCATGTTCAAACACCCACATCGGTTTACTGAGTCCGGTGGAAGAAACTGTTGATTTTATTGTGTCAACGTGGGTAAGGGTATTTGCGCGCATCAATTCATAGTGATCCTGGGCAATTTCAATGGTACCGTAAGTTTTCCAGGATTCATAAATGGCTTCAACGTAAGCGCAGTTCCAAACAATGATATTACCTGGGCTTGTACCTGCCGCAGGGGAAGTATTACCCATTTTATTGTTTATTGAAGTATCACGGATATCATTCATAAACTTTTCATTAAAAGCTTGAATACCGTAATTATACATCGCAGTTCTTACAATAACGTTGTAATCCCCAAGCCAACCTAATTTTTCCCAGGTAGGGCAGTCGGTAGGTTTACCCTGGAAGTTGTTTATTAAAGCCCTTGCCATATTATTGTGCAAAGTGTTTATAAGTTCGTTGTCAGTTTCAAATTCACCTGTTTTTTCAACGTCATTAGCGATTAAATAACATTCAACGTCTTGTGGGGTAAGCGTTCCGCTGTAACCTGAAATCTGAATATACTGATAACCGCAATAAGTAAATTTAGGTTCGTAAGATTCGCCTTTAACACCTTTACAAGTGTAATTAAAAATCTGGAACGGACCGCCGCTTGTGTTTGAAGCGCCCCAATCAACGTAATTGATTTTGCCGTTTGCCTTTAAGGTTTCGCCATAAGCAATATTAACGGTTTCGTTTTCTGTTGGCTCGTTAAAGGTTATCTTCGCCCAACCTGTTGTCATCACAGGAACTTTTACAATATATGTGCCGTCTAAAAGTTTGGTGATTTCACAAGTAACTGTGTTTAACCTGCGCATAGGTTCCATATTTTCAAATTTTAATGCGCCGGGGGTGTTTGTAATAATTGCATTTTTCCAGGAAGAATCATCAAACCCTATTTTATCCCAATCCTTAATTTCAAGGCGGGCATCATAGTTCTCTCCGTGATAAATACTGTTGTAAACGGTTGGCCCTGATAAAGAAACTTTCCAGGAAGTATCGGTTTTTATAACTTCTTTTGTGCCGTCTTCATAGAAAATATGTAATTCAGTAAATAATTTGGGGTTATCACGCCAGGGCGCATTTTTAATACTCCACATTTCAAAGTTTTCGTTGTACCAACTGTTACCAAGTTCAACGCCAATAGCGTTTTCACCGTTTTGTAAAAGGGAAGTAACGTCAAAAACTCTGTAATTTACTGTATCATCATATTGGGTGTTAGCGGGGTTAAGCACCGTATCATCAGGTAAAACACCGTTTATTTTAAGTTCAAAAAGACCAAGACCGCAAATAAGCATCTTAGCGTTTTTTATTTGTTTTGAAACGTTGAATTCTTTTCTTAAATAGGGCGCACTCTCGTCCTGAGTTAAAATAGTAGTATCAATATTTAAGTTGTTCCAAGGGCTTTTGGGGTATGCGCCAACTACCGTTGCATTTGCCCAAAGATTATCGTTAAATGTGTTTGTGTTCCAGGAAACAACTTCTTCTTTATTCATTAACCAACTTCCGTCAGTTACAATCTCCTGAACAGTACCGTCAGTATAGTAAATCTGTGCTTTAAGAATAAACGCAGCATAAGAGCCTGTTTCTGTATATGTGTTAGAAACCACCGCTGAAAAAGTATTATTGCCTGCAAGCACTTTATTTGTGATATCTACAAAAAATCCGCCCTGCCAGGAAGAACTTGAAGCAATCTGTTCACCGTTTAAATACATAATAACGCTATCATCAGCAGTTCCGCCAACAAAAACTTTTTTAATGGTTTTTGTGTTATCAGGGGCAAAAGTTTTGCGGAAATATCTTTTGCAGGTCCCGATTGTTTTTTGTTCTTCTTCACTCCATATCCAGTTTGCACCGTTAAATTCAAAAGATTTTTCTGATTCTGCACCAATCCAGGAAGCAGTCCAATCGCTTTCTGATAACATACCTGTTCCAAAATGTGCAACTTCGCTATCATACTTAACGTCACGTTCATCATAAACCGTCACGCGCCAATAATAATCTGTAACAGAACTAAGAGAATTTCCATTATAGATAATATCATAATTGTTTCCACCCTGTGTTTTGCCTGAATCCCATAAATCGCCTTCAAAATTCTCAGCCTTTTCCATAGTTGAAGAAACAACTATTCTATAATATGACATATTCCTGTTATAGCCATCGCTAACGTTTGTCCAATTGAATACAGGGGTAGTGTCTATTCCAAGCGGTTCTTTTAATCCGTTTACTTTCATATCTTTTATCTCCAAATTCAGCGAAACTTCAGTTGCACAGCCATTTAAGGCAAAAATAAACAAAAAACTGCTTATGGTGCACGCCAAAAGAACTACTGCAAGAAGTGCGGATAAAGCCTTTTTCATAAAAACTCCTTTTAAAATATAATTTTATATTGACATTATAACCTATAAAATGGTACAAT
>JAZSPY010000036.1:0-58927 GCA_045537705.1 Clostridia bacterium | reverse complement strand
TTTTGCTTTTTCTTCGTTTTGATTATAGTTCATAACAACATTATATCCATTTTTAGAAAAAACCTTTGCTAGCGCCTGACCAATACCGCCGGTTGCACCTGTAATTAAAACTGTTTTCATTTTATAAGCTCCCTTATAACGTGTGATGCCATTAAAAGCCCTGCGCTAGACGGTACAAACGCGCAAGAACTTGGCATCCCTTCACTTTTTTTAGGTTGTTCTTTTGAATAAACAACCGTTAAAGAATATATATTTTCTTTTTTAAGTTTATTGCGCACTGCCCTTGCAAGTGGACAATAACTTGTATCTTTTATATCTGCAATTTCTAATAAAGAAGGGTTTAACTTATTTCCCGTTCCCATACAAGAAATAATAGGCACGTTGTTTTCTTTTGCCTGTTTTATTAAAAGAACTTTTGAATTAACGCTATCAATACAATCAACCACGTAATCATAGATAGAAAAATCAATTTCGCCTTTTGTGTTTTCATCAAAATACACAGGTTTTTCAGTAACCTTTGCGTTTGGGTTAATATCAAGAATTCTCTCTTTCATAACGGTTGTTTTTAATTTACCTAACGTAGAATTTAATGCAATTATCTGCCTGTTAATATTGCTGATTGAAACGCAATCACTATCAACTACAGTAATATTTTCTACCCCTGATCTTATAATAGCTTCTATGGCGTAAGAACCAACGCCACCTACACCAAAGACGATAACGTTTTTATTTTTAAGTTTTAAAAATGCATCTTTTCCTATAAGTTGTTCTGTTCGGGAAAAGGCAGTTTCTTTATTTTCCATATAAAACCCTTAAATCACAAAATATTCCAAATACATTGTACCATAAATATTACGCAAATAAAAGCAGTTTTTATTTATTATATAAATAAAATCGTTTTTTCTTATAATTTTTACCTAAATTACATATTTTTTCTAAAAAATATGGTATAATCTAAATATAGATTATTTTGGAAAGGTGTGTTTTTAGTTGTTAGTACTTAAAAACATCAAAAAAAGTTATTTAAGCGGTGATAATACAGTTCACGCACTTGATGACGTTTCGCTTACCTTCAGGGATAACGAATTCGTTTCAATCCTTGGCCCCAGCGGAAGCGGTAAAACCACACTTTTAAACATTGTGGGCGGTCTTGATCAATACACAAGCGGTGATCTTGTTATCAACGGTAAATCCACCAAAAAGTTTAAGGATAACGATTGGGATACTTATCGCAATCATTCTATCGGCTTTGTTTTCCAAAGTTATAACCTTATTCCCCATCAAAGCGTTTTATCTAACGTTGAATTGGCTTTAACGCTTTCGGGTGTTTCCCGCAAGGAAAGAAGGCAAAAGGCAAAACAAGCATTAGAAAAAGTTGGATTAGGTGATCAGCTTCATAAAAAACCAAACCAGATGTCCGGTGGTCAGATGCAAAGGGTTGCTATTGCAAGGGCTTTGGTAAACGACCCTGATATTCTTTTAGCTGATGAACCAACAGGTGCCCTAGATTCAGTAACAAGCGTACAGATTATGGAGCTTTTAAAGGAAGTTTCCAAAGATCGCCTTGTTATTATGGTTACCCATAACCCTGATCTAGCAGATGAATATTCTAACCGTATCGTAAGATTAAAAGACGGTAAGATTATTGATGATACTAATCCTTGCGAAGAAAAGGACGAAAAGGATTCAGGCAAAAAAATCAAAAAGCCTTCAATGAGTCTTTTTACAGCCCTTTCCCTTTCATTAAATAATTTAATGACTAAAAAGGCACGAACCTTTTTAACAAGTTTTGCAGGTTCAATCGGTATTATCGGTATCGCTTTAATTTTAGCCCTTTCAAGCGGTATTAAAGCATATATTGATCAGGTGCAGGAAGATACATTAACTTCTTACCCCATTCAGATACAGGCTGAACAGATGGATATGTCCAGCATGATCTCTACCTTGATGGGCGCAGAAGAAAATAGCAAGCAGCACCCTAAAGATAAAGTTTATGCAAGCTCGGTTATGTATGATCTTGCTAACAGTATGAACAACTCTACCGTTATAAAAAACGACCTTAAAGGCCTTAAAAATTATTTTACAAGCGGCAAATCAAATATAAACGAACACGTTCGTGCAATACAGTATTTTTATGACGTTCCTTTAAATATCTATGCAAAAACAACTGACGGCGCATATCAGAAATCCGATATTATGGAAGTTTTTTCTTCTATGATGGGAACAGATTCAAGCCAGATGTCATCAACTTCTATTATGGGGCAAATGTCCCAGAGTTTTATGAGTTATAACACCTGGGCAGAATTTATTTCAGGTTTAAACGGTGAAAACGTTTCTGATATTATTACCGACCAGTATGATCTTATTGCAGGTTCTTGGCCTACGGATAAATCACATATTATACTTGTGCTTGATAAAAACAACGAAGTATCTGATATAACCTTACACTCTTTAGGCCTTGTTACAACGGATAAACTTATAAAAGATACCGTTGCCGCACAAAAGGGTGAAGAAGTTGAACAGATAGAAACAAGCTTTTCATATGATGAAATTATAGGCACAAAGTTTAAGCTTATATGTTCCACAGATTATTATAAGTTCAATGAAGAAGATAAAATTTGGGAAGATATAAGCGATAACAAGGATTCAATGGACGTTATAAATTCCAAAGGTCTTGACCTTGAAATTAAAGGTATTATCCGCCCCAAAGAAGACGCCAACGTTTCAATGGGTGGCGCAAGCCTTTATTACACCCATGATCTTGCAGAGTATATTATTGATTACACCAATAATTCTCAGATTGTAAAAGCACAAAAGGATGAAATAAATAAAAATAACGACATTTTTACAAATCTTCCCTTTACTATTGAAAATGAAGTTACACCTTCTTTAAGCCAACAGGCAAAAGAAATGAAAGATTATTTTAAATCTTTAACTGATAGTAAAAAAGCGGAAATGTATTTAACGCTTCTTTCAGTTCCTGATACAGAAACTATCAATGAAACTCTTGATCAAATGATGGCGCAGTATCCTGACAGAGCATCATTAGAAAAAATGATTATGGATGAATACGTTAAAAATGCAGGTCTTGATGAAGAATCAATTAAATCCTTTATTGATGGCTATACCGATCAGGAACTTAACGACATGGTAAGAAGTTCCATTAAGGAAATGCTTATAGCCCAGCATAAAGATAACGCGCAAAAACAACTTAATGCTATCATCCTTACTCCTACAAAGGAAGAACTTGTGCCATATAAACAACAGATTCTTAGTAAATTAACCGATCGCAACGCGAAGGTTATGTATATTGTTAGCGAATATTCAAAAACCACCGATATGCCCAAAGAACAGATTATGGCATATTATATGGCTCTTGATGATGCTTCAATAAATGCAACTGTTGATAAGCTTGCAACAAACACAGCAACTGATTTATATAAGCAATATGCTTCTGCAGCATCAATAAATTCAATACAAAAACTTGCAAAGGCTTTTGATAATTACTATATCACTTTAACTGATGAAAAGCTTGTTCAGGGATACGATGATTGTATGCCGCCTAAAACGTCTGCTTCAACATTAAAAGAAAACTTTAACAAGTTAGGTGTTTTAGATGCAGATTCCCCTTCATCAATTAACATTTACGTTTCAACCTTTAATGATAAGGACGTTGTTAGTGATATTATTACAGATTATAATAATTCTGTAGATGAAGAAAGCAAAATAACATATACTGATTATGCCGCAATAATAATGTCATCAGTAACAACCATTATTGATGCAATAACCTACGTTTTAATTGCATTCGTTTCAATCTCATTAGTTGTTTCATCAATTATGATAGGCATTATCACCTATATTTCAGTGCTTGAACGCACAAAAGAAATCGGTGTGCTTCGTTCAATCGGTGCATCCAAGAAAGATATTTCAAGGGTGTTTAATGCCGAAACGTTTATTATAGGATTTATTTCCGGTGCAATAGGCATTATCTTTACAATTATACTTTGCTATCCTGCAAACGCTATAATCCGCGCACTTTCAGGCATACCTACCCTAACAGCATATCTGCCCTTTATTGGCGGTGTGGTTTTAATGTTTGTAAGTATTTTCTTTACAATAATCGCCGGCTTGTTCCCTGCGAAAATTGCCGCAAACAAAGATCCTGTTGAAGCATTAAGAACTGAATAAAATAAAAAACGCTAACCAATCGGTTAGCGTTTTTTTGTACGTATGTTTTATTATGAACGGCGTGCTTTAAAGCATTCATCACAATAAACAGGTCTGTCTTCCTTAGGCTGGAAGGGCACCTGTGTGGGTTTGCCGCATTCTGCACAAACTGCATCAAACATCTCTCTTGGTCCACGGCTTGCGTTACGCTTTGCCTGACGGCATTCACGGCAACGGCCGGGTTCGTTTTTGAGACCTTTTTCTGCATAGAATTCCTGTTCACCTGCTGTGAAAACAAATTCCTTACCGCAGTCTTTGCAAACCAAAGTCTTATCTTCGTACATGTTTATGTCCCCCATTAATTTTTTTGTTTAACGTAAAGCCCCACGGATAAATGAGTTACACATACAAGTACTATTTATTGGCATTCTTCATAATTCCATTAAAAACTTTATTCGTAAACACAAATATTATACAATATGAAAAAAGCAAATGCAACCCTTTTTTCTTAGAATAACTAAAATTTTTTAACAAATAGTTAAAATTTGCACATTTATAGTAAATTTTTAGCAGTTTTTAGCCTTTTATCTAACGCTGAATATCGCTTTTGTGTGTCTATATTGTTAACAGCAAAATGAATTGACTGCTCATTTGTGCAACAAACAACAAGTTTTTTTGCCCTTGTTACTGCAGTATATAATAGATTTCTTGTTAAAATTCTGATGTTACTTAAAGGCATGGGTAACACTACAAAAGGAAATTCACACCCCTGGCTTTTATGCACGCTTATTGCATAAGAAAGCGAAAGTTCTTCCAAATCGTTAAAATCATAAACTGAAATTCTGTTATCATCAAACTTAACAGTAAGTTCCCTTGATGGAAGATCAATATCTTTAATGATTCCGCTATCACCGTTAAATACGCCTGTGCCTTCAATAAAGTTGCCAAACTTTTCTTGTACTTGATAGATTCTATCATAATTATTACGTATCTGCATTACTTTATCGCCCTGGCGGAAAACAGTTTCACCAAAGATATGTTCTTTTTTGTTTTTATCTTTAGGGTTAAGTTCTGCCTGAAGCACTTTATTAAGGTTAAACACCCCTGTTACACCTTTTTTTACAGGGGTTAAAACCTGTATATCCAAAATAGGTGAAACTTCATACTTATTAGGCAAACGATTTTTTACAAGGTCAACCACCGTTTTAACAATTTCAAGTTCGTTATTTTTTCTCTCTAAATAAAAATCCCCGCCCTTAACGTTTACCTGAGGCATTAAACCGTTATTTATTTTATGGGCATTGGTAACAATGGTGCTTTCCTGCGCCTGACGGAAAATTTCGTTTAACTTTACCGTTACAAAGGCATCTGATGCTATCATATCCCCTAAAACGTTGCCTGCGCCAACGGAAGCCAACTGATCAGCATCCCCAACGATAATAAGCCTTGCGCCTTTTTTAATGCCTTCAAGTAATGCCTGCATTAAGAAAATATCAATCATACTGGCTTCATCAACAATAATAACATCTGCACTTAAGGGGTTATCTTTATTGATTTTAAACACAAATCCGCCTTCATCAAGGCGTGAATATTCAAGCAAGCGGTGAATTGTTTTGGCATCCTGCCCTGTTGCAGTACCCATTCTTTTTGCCGCTCTGCCTGTTGGTGCGCAAAGGGCAATATTTGCCCCACGCTTTGAAAAAAGATGCAAAATACAATCAAGAGTGGTGGTTTTTCCTGTGCCGGGACCACCTGTAATTATCGTTATTCCATTATTGATTGCGCTTACAACGGCTTCCCTTTGATTTTTTGCAAGGGTGATTTTTTTTGTTTTTTCGTAGGCTTCAATCTCTTTTAATATTCTGGTTTCCTTATTTTCTTTTACTGAAGCGTTTAGGGAAATAAGGCTGCCCGCCACAATGGCTTCGGCATAAAAATAGCTTGGGTGATAAACGCACTTTTGCCCATCTATTTCCCTTAAAATAATAGTTTGCTCACTTGCAAGGGGCAAAAATTGAGCAGAAATTAAATCTTCGTTAACGTTAAGTAAAAAGCTTGTACGGTTTAATAAAACGTTTTCAGGTAAATAGGTATGCCCTTCGTTACCTGCTTCAATTAAAGCGTGTAAAATGCCTGCATTTATCCTGTATTTTGAGTTTTTATCTACACCCATTTCCCCTGCAATTTTATCTGCAGTTAAAAAGCCGATACCATTGATTTCTTTTACAAGGCGGTAAGGGTTTTCTTGAATTTTTTCAACTGCTTGATCGCCGTAAAAAGCAAAAATCTTTAATGCGGTTTTAGCATTAACACCATACTTTTGCAAGAACATTACCGCGCGCCTTGCATCAAATATTTCCATATAGGATTCCCTGATAGTTTCAACTTTTTTTTGCCCTATTCCTTGAACAAGGCAAAGTTTTTCAGGGGATTTTTCAACGATTTCCAAGGCTGAAGCACCAAAATAATCAACGATATCCCTTGCAGTTTTAGGGCCGATACCCTTAATTATTCCTGAACTTAAAAATGCTTCAATTTCTTCAACACTCTTTGGCACAGCCATTTCGTAGCTTGTAGCCTTAAACTGCGTTCCGTAAACTTCGTGTTCAACAAAAAGTCCAAAAACAGTTATAAAATCACCTTCCCGAATTAATGGGAAGGTGCCTGTTACAGTTTCAAAACTATCGTTAGCGTTAAGCACAAATACCGTATAACCGTTTTCATCGTTACGGTAAATGATGCCTTCAACTGTGCCGGTTACATTAACCATGATGCCAACCAATCTGGTGCTGCCATAAAAGCACCGCCAACAAGAACCATTATTAATGTTGCAACAATACTACCAATGCAAACTGCAGGAAAGGCATACTTAAATCTAATATCTAAAAGCGTTGCAACAAGGCTACCTGTCCAAACGCCTGTGCCGGGCAACGGAATTGCAACAAACAAGAAAACACCTATAACAGATGCCAGTACCTTTGCACTGTTGCTTTTTGAATTTTCAATTTTACCCTGAAGTTTTTCGCCTTTCTTTTTGCCGTGGCTTTCAAGTTTTTCAATCATACTTTTAAAAAGCCTGGTGCTTTTCATCCACTTAAACACAGGTTTTAACAATAAAAGTAAAACAAGGCTTATAAAGAATGCGCCAAGTTGCGAAAGAACAAACAATTCAACAGTACTTATTTCTTTAAACAAAGTCATGCCTACAACAATGGCGTAACGTGATTCAATTAAAGGTACGCAAGAAAGCAGGATAATTATGATCTGATGCCAAAATCTTTCTAAAAAACCCATTTTATTCTCCTAAAGCATTTTTTATATTTATATTCAACTAGTCTACAAAATATTATTTTGTTCCTGTTGAACCGAATCCGCCTTGGCCACGAACGGTATCGTTTAATTCTTCCTTAATCTCAAAATCAGCCTGAACAAACGGCGCAATAACAAGTTGCGCAATACGTTCACCGTTTTCAATCACTTGATCCTGTTCGCCGTGATTTAAAAGAGCAACCATAATTTCGCCCCTGTAATCGCTATCAATAACACCAACTTTGTTTGCAGGTGCAAGCCCTTTTTTTGTAGCAAGACCGCTACGGGCATAAATTAAACCAACGAAATTTTCGGGAATTTCCATAGCTAAACCTGTTTTTATAAGCTTTGTTTCGCCTTTTTTTACAGTTACAGGTTCATCCAATAAAGCATAAAGATCAGCCCCTGCTGAAAATTCAGTACCATAGGTTGGTAAAAATGCTTTTTCGTTTAACTTTTTTACGTTAACTTTCATTTTTATTTCCTTTTTTATGTATTTATATCATTATATCAAGTTTTATGCTAATAGGCAAGAAAAAAGATGCTTAAAAAGCATCTTTAAATACAACAGAACCAGGGCCAGCATCTGCCACCTGTTAAACAACAAAGAAGTGTAGGAATAATGCCGGTACAAATTCTTGGATTCATATTTGTGTAAACAGTTCTTTTATTAGAATAATTTTGCCCATAATAATTAAGCTGTTGATAAAAGGAACGAAACTCGCTATTATTAGGTTCAAAGCGTAAAGCTTCTTCAATATACTTGATTGCCGTTGCCTTATTACCTAAATTAAAATGTGTAACAGAAGCAAGATAATACCACTGCCCGTTTCTGATATTTGTTGAATCAAGTAATCTTAAGGCATCATAAAACTGCCCCATCTGAATACATCTTCTTACCGCATAAAAAATATCGTTATTTTGATAATTGTTTTGCCCATAACCTGTGTAATCGTTATATCCGCCGCTTGTTGCTTTACCTGAACGGATAAGATCGTAGGCTTCGTTTATCTGATGCATCTTCTCTTCGGCTTGCTTGTTATTGGGATTAAGGTCAGGATGATATTTTTTGGCAAGCTTTTTGTAGGCTTTTGAAATTTCTTCCATGCTCGCATCAGGCGAAACGCCCAATACTTTATAAGGATCCATCAGTTTTTCCCTTTCTGAACTGATACCATATTCCTGAATATAATACGTTATCAATTATCGTTTTGTTTTTTACTATATTCATTGTACCATAAATTTCTGTAACGTCATTTAAAAGAATTGTTAAAATTTGCTGAAAATTTTCTCTTTTTGTTTCAATCAAAGGATTATATCGGCACTTTTTTAAATCTTTTTTAAAATCAAGGGCAGCATCCATTATATAAATTACTTTGCCTAACCTTTTGCCAAACTCCATTAATTTTAAATCATCTCCGTTTATATCAAACAAATACCCCATAAGTTCACCAAATATACTTGCAGGAATATCCGCATTATGTTCATCTTGTTTTTCAACTTCATTTAACCTTTTAAGGCAATCAAAAATTCTTTCATTTTTTATTGGATACTTGCTTTTTGCCGCCTCTTTCTGCTTATTAAAAAGAGTTTTGCCTAATTTTGCAAGCAATAATCCTTCATCATTAACATCATCTTCCAACTTATAATAAGTAAGCAAAATATTCATATAGGAACAGTATTCTGCATACTTGTTCATATATGCAGTTCTTGTTTTTAAAGGGTGAACCGCACAACGAATATCCTTTTCTTCCACTTGTTCATCAAAATACGAGGTTAAAAATAAATACAAAAAAGTTAGATCGTAGTTTAAAGTTATACGGCTGAAATTATCAAAGTTTTTACCGATCGTTTTACATAATCCACAATAAAACGAATTGTATATTTTTTTATCCGATTCAGTTAATGCGTTTATATCGGCAGCAACCAATCCAAACATACTTCTACCCTTTCATTTATTTTAATAGTTTCTTCTGTTACCAGGCAATCGTAGGCTAAAATTTCCACACCGTTTTTTTGTGCAAACTTTAATGCTTCTTTAAACTGGGGGTCAGTTTTATAATTGGGGATAAACTGTGTTGCCCCATTAAACTGAATAACAAAAAGAATTTTTGCATTAAAACCGTTTTTAACTGCGTCAACAAGCTCGTAAATATGTTTTCTGCCCCTAATCGTTGGTGCATCAGGAAACATAGCAATATTATCTTGTTCTAAAGTTACGCCCTTAACTTCTATAAAAGTATTATTATCTTCTATATAAAGATCAAAACGGGAATTTTTATAGGTTACTTCCCTTTTAACGTTTTTAAACTGTTTTTTATAAAATTCTTCCGCCGCTTTATTGGGCGCCATTGAATCCATATTTATCAGTTTATCGCCTTTTATTACTTTTACAACATCGTATTTTGTTTTACGGTTTAAATTACTGCTTTCGTTTAAATATACGGTTGCGCCTTTTTTTAAAAGTTCCTTGCATCTGCCCGTATTTAAAACGTGGCAAATTTCAGTTTTACCCGCTATATCAACATATGCAATAAATCTGTTAGGGCGTTCAATAAACGTTCCTTTAACTATTTTTTTGTATTTCATACCAAACTTAAAAATTCATCTAAAGTGTGAATTATATAATCAGGTTTAATATCCCCTGAAAACTTATTTTTAGGATCATACAAGCAGGTTTTTATCCCTGCATTTATTCCGCCTTTTATATCAGAAGACACGCTATCACCTAAAATAATAGCGTTATTTTTATCAAAATCCCCTATCTTTTCAAAGCACTTTTCAAAGAATTTTACGTTTGGTTTATTAAAACCAATTTCCTGTGAAAGAAAAATGCCATCAAAATATTTTTCTATATTTGCGCTTTTGATTCTGCCTTTTTGAACAGACGTTGTTCCGTTTGAAACGATATAGAGTTTATGCTTTTTATAAAGGCTTTTTAAAAGTTCTTCTGCCCCATCAATGAACCAGTGGCCTTGAGAAAGGTTTGCCTTATATGTTTCATTACAAAGGTTATAATCACATTCTTTTTTAAGACTTTCAAACAGCAATCTGAAACGTTCAACAAGAATCTGTTCCCTTGTCATTTCGCTTGTTTCAAGTTTTTTCCAAAGGCTATCGTTTATCTTTGAATAAAGGGTAATGATTTCCTTGGTTGGCTCAATATTGAATTTTTTAAGCGTTTTTGATAAGGCAACTTCTTCTGCCTTTAAAAAATCTAAGATCGTATCATCTAAATCAATAAAAATATACAATTTCTTACCCCTTTATTAAATTGTACAAACTGTTAAAGCCCGACATAAACATATTGATATCCGTGCCTGCCCAGATAAAGTTTGCACCCATTTTTTGATACAGTTCAGCCTTTTCTAAATTATCAACGAAAATGCCTGCTGATTTATTGTATTTTTTACAGATATCAAAGGTTTTTTGAATATGTTCAACTAATTCAGGATCTTCAAATTGCTCCGGTTTATCAAGTAATATTGAATAATCATATGGACCAATAACAATTGCAGAAATATATTCACCATACTGTTCAAGCATTTTGGGAAGATTGTTTGTGCCAAGTGGCGATTCAATCTGCAAAACAAGGTGCCTTTTAAAGTTTGAATAATTTTCACCTTCTTTAAACTGACCGTGTCCACCACAACCAAGTTTTCCATCAGGATAAAAATTCATTGATTCAACTGCAATTTTTACTTGGTCTAAGGTTTCGCATCTTGGAATCATAATACCATCAGCACCCATATAAAGCGCGCGGGCAATTAAATCATAACGGCAATCTGCAACGCGAACAATCGTTGTAACTTTTTTAAGCCTTGTAATCATTAAAGTATTTACAAGATTTTCGTTATTAAAAACGCCGTGTTCGCCATCAAGCACCAGAAAGTCTGCTATTTGTGACATTTTTTCAATTATAATTGAATTTGCACATTGAACACAAGGGCCAACTACTTTTTCCCTGTTTTTAAGTTTTTCGTTAAAAATCTCGTATCTATCCATTACATTATCTCCATATCGTTTTATAAAACATTATTTATATTATAACTTAGCACATATTAAAAATCAATAAAAAAGAGAAGTTTTTAAACTTCTCTTTACCATTTGATTAAGTAATCCATTGCTTTTACGGTTACACCTTCAATTTCGCAATCGTTTTTTGAATAGTTTACAAAAACGCTTGCACCGTTTTCGTAGGTTACTTTAACTAAAGTATCCGTTAATTTTTCGTGTTTAATCATACGTTCCTTTTGCAACTTCTTATAGGGCTCATAAAAATCAACGGTCTTCTTTAATGCATCAACACATCTTTCCATTTCTTCTTTTGTGCCAATGCGAAGATCATCTTCCCCCATCCAGTTACCCCTATCCTTTGATTCCTGAACAAATCTTGAATAAACATACATGGCAGGTCTACCGCCAAATTCAATAAACTTTAACTGCAATTTTCTATCTAAAATACCTACGTTTACTAAATCTGATGATGGACAAGCCATAACTGAGCCGTGATAAATAAGTTCCCAAAGGGGAATTATCTCATATTTAAAATCAGTTCTTGTTGGCTTAGTAAACTTACCAAATCCGCAGTAAAGGGCAAAATCAAGATCTTCACAAACGAAATCATAGTTGCCTTCTGATGCACTACCGCCAAATAATTCTTTAGAAAGTTTAAACATCTCACGCCATAAAAGTGAAGTATCCTTTCTTGTTGCGGGATGATTTTTATCATAGCAGTAATACGGGCGAATTACGGAAAGCACGTCAATATAGTGCACACCCTCAAAGCCTAAATCGCGAACCTGGGGAAGCGTTTCTTTAGTATATTTAAGTGCTTCATGGGCGCAAAATTTATGTAATCTGCCACCACTCCAGGTAGTGCCAAGTTCTGTTGTGCCATCTGCCTTTTTAACCATTTTATTTTCATCAAAGCAATCTGCGATGGTGTAGGCATCTGAAGAATTTGTGTGGGCAACTATATTATAGCCCAGCTTTTTTGCGTGCTCTATTGCCTTTTTAAGCCCTTCTTCCCCACCTAACTTTTCTTCAACCGGGAAAATTTGCGGCCATCTGCCATCATGTCCGCTTTTATTCCAGCCAACAAGGCAGAATTGCGCCTTTTCTATGCCTTTTGCTTTAACCCTATCCATAAGTTCCATTAACTGCTGAAAGGTTACGGCAACGTGCATTTGGGGCTCGTTTTCTACAGTTTGATACTCTATTTCAGCAGGAACAGGCTTCCAACCCATTCTAACTCTTATTTCAGGAGCTTCGCTGATATAATCTACCATAGGTTTATTTTTTTGTTTTATGGTTTTTAAACCGTTTGCGTACTTATAATCACGGTATAATTTTGCCATATCGTTGTAATCGGCATTTTTATCCATTTCATAAACCATCATAGTAATATCTTCATAAGCATCAATGGATTCTTCTTTAAGCCTTAAAATAAAGTTTGCACCGTTTTCATTTCCCTTTTTGTAGTAATGAAAATACGATTCATACTTCATACCTTCAATAAATACGGTAAAACATTTTTCAGGTGTTTTTACGCCGTAAAAGTTTACTACCTGAAGGCATAAAACATCGTGGTCATCCTGTGTTTCATCCAAAAACACTTTCATACCGCTATACTGATCAGAAACAATATAATATCCTTGTGTGCAATCAGTTTTCGCAATCTGCGGTAAGATATTTACACGATCTGCATCTTTATAATCTTCTTTTTTTACCGTTACAAGATAATATCCATTTTCCTTTTTAACGGTTGCAGGAATTTTATATTGCTTATCTTCCTTAATACCGATAACGTATGATAAATCAATATTCATAAAAGCACGCCCTTTCTTCTTGACTATATTATATCGTTATAAAATTTCCTTGTAAATATTGAAAAACAAAAATAAAACCTTAAAAAACAAATAAAAGGCTTTTAACAGCCTTTTAAATAGTTGAATATTTCATTTTTAATAATATTTTGTCCCTTAACGCTTGGATGAATACCATCAAAAGAATATAACCCCGTAATCTTACGATTTTTTAAAAATGCACCCCTTAAATCTATCATATCACAGTTTTCTTTAAAACTGATTTCCTCTATCTTTCTTGAATACTGTTCCTGATAACGATAGATTGCAAAAACATCACCTAACCATTTTAAAATGTTTTCTTTGTTTAATCCGTTACGGCATATCCAGCCTAAATATCTTTCTGAATCAACGGGAATAAGGTTGCATAAAACAGGTTTAATATTTTTTTCTTTTAACTGTTTTATCATCTGTACGTACTTTGCTTCAAACTGTTGTATCGGTGTTTTTGAACTGTATTCGCTGTTTGGATTATTTGCGATTTCTTCCCAGTTAAAATCACTATCGTTGCCACCGTATTCAAGAAAAACTATGGGTGCAGTTTTTCCTTTAAGAAGGTTTCTTGATAAAATCTCACTGCCCTTTTCTACAGTACAACCAAACTTTGAATAGTTTTCTATTTCTTCGGTATCTTTAAAAAAATTATTTATCTTATACTTTTCATTATTTTCATCTAACGTAACGCCTTTTAAAATTGAATCACCGTAAACTTGCACGTAACACATAGTTTTTTATCTCCTTGCACATAGTTTTCAATACTATATTATATCATTTTAGTTCTTTTGTCAACAGTTTTTTGCTTGTATTATTTTTGTGCTTGCATATTATTTTGTGGTATGTTATACTATGTTATGCATTTATTGTTTAAAAAAGGTGATTTTTTTATGCAGGATATAAACGAATATATAAAAAAAGTTGAGGCACATACGCTTCCAAGATGGGAACAATTGCCTGATTTTGAATTATATATGGATCAGGTTATAAGTTTAATGCAAAAGTATCTTGAACCTTATCTTTTAAAGGATGACACCCTTACCCCATCAATGATAAACAACTACGTTAAGATGGAAGCGTTACCTGCACCAATAAAAAAGCGTTATTCAAAGGAACATATTTCAAGGCTTATAATCATTTGTTTAATGAAAAGGCAGTTTGCTATACCAACTATAAGCAGCATAATAAACGCAGAAAGCATAAATAACGATATTGTTTCCTTTTACAATTACATTGTTGAGCAATATGAATCCGCATCTAAACAAGCGGTTAATGAGCTTAAGGAACACTCTATCAAGGGCGCGCTTTTACTTGCAATTGCTTCTTGCGTAAATTATACTTGTGCCCAATATACAGTTGATATGGTTTTGCCCGCCGCGGAAAGCAAAAAACCTGAAAAAGATAAAAAGGATAAAAAGCCTGAAAAGGATAAGAAAGATAAAAAATAAAAAAGTTCGGAGAAATAATCTCCGAACTTTTTTTATTCTCTTTTTTAAATTCTGAATTCTTCGCCTGCTGCGTATATAAACATGATTACGCTTATTAAAACAGCGCCTACTAAAAAGCTTACAGCCAAGGTCATTCCCCACAAGGAAAGATCTTCGTGTTCGCGTTTTTTCCTATAGCAATAAACATAAATGCCGATGGCGGTTATTACTGCAGTAATAAAACCAAACACAGCCAAAATGTTTGCATTAAGGGGATCACCCGGAAAAAGTATCAATGAAAGCATTAAATATATTGGCATAAACGGTGAAATCAGACCTGTATTAAGCCCAAGAAATATATTACCTACAATGGTTAATATTTTTTTAAACATTCTTTTTTACCCCCATTACAGAGTTTCTACTGTTTCTGTGTTTCCCTGAGTTTCAACAGTTTCTTCCTGAATGATAGGATTGCCGTTTTCATCTAAAACGGGTGCCTCTTCATCTTCAACAGGTGCTTTGGCAACTGCAACAACCTGAACGCCCTCTTTAACACGCATTACACGAACGCCCTGGGTGCTTCTGCCCATTGTACGAATCTGATTGATCTTTGTACGGATAATTACGCCATCGTTTGTAATAAGCATAATATCTTCTTCACCTGTAACGGTTACCATATCAACGATATTACCGGTGGTTTCGTTAATATTATGGGTAATGATACCCTTACAGTTTCTGCCTGTAATACGGTATTCGTTAATATCGGTGCGTTTGCCGTATCCGTTTTCGGTAATAGTAAGTACTTCGCAATCTTCCTTTATAATAGCCATATTTACAACAAAATCATCTTCAGAAAGGTTAATTGCAGTTACGCCCATTGTAGCACGGCTCATATTACGAACAAGTTTTTCTTCAAAGCGGATTGCTTTACCCTTGTTTGTTGCCACAAAAACATCGTTCTCGCCGTTAGAAAGTTCAACGTTAACAAGTTCATCACCTTCACGAAGAACAATGGCTATAAGGCCGTTTTTACGGATATTATATTCGCTTAAGGCAGTCTTTTTAATAAAGCCTTGTCTTGTTGCCATAACAAGATTCATATTTTCGCGGTTTTCTTCGCCTTCAGGAAGTGCAATAACGGTAGTTACCTTTTCGCCGCCATCAAGGTTAAGAAGGTTTACTATTGCGCTGCCTTTTGCAGTTCTGCCTGCTTCAGGAATCTGATAACACCTTAACTGGAACACCTTACCCTTTGTGGTAAAGAACAAGATATCCGTATGGGTGTTTGCAACAAGTACCCTTTCAACAAAATCTTCATCCCTGGTGGTGATACCTGTAATACCCTTACCGCCACGGTTCTGTGCACGATAAGTATCTGCAGGAACACGCTTAATGTAACCAAAGTGAGTCATGGTTACAACCATATCTTCCTGCTGAATCAAGGATTCAAGATCAATTTCATCAGAACTAAAGGTAATTTCAGTTCTGCGGTCATCACCGTATTTATCCTTAATTACAAGAAGTTCTTCTTTAATAATATCAAGTACCATCTGTGGTGAACCAAGAATTGCACGGTAATATGCAATATTCTTTTGTAATTCATCAAATTCCTGTTGAAGTTTTTCTTTTTCAAGCCCTGTTAAGCGCTGAAGACGCATATCTAAGATGCTTTTTGCCTGTTCTAAGGAGAAATCAAGTTCTTCCATTAAACGATTTCTTGCGATTTCAGTTGTCTGGCTTGAACGGATTAAAGCAATAACTGTATCAATGATATCAAGTGCCCTTAAGAATCCTTCAACAAGGTGCGCACGCGCAAGCGCTTTATTAAGATCGTATTCTGTTCTTCTTGTAACAACTTCTTTTTGATGTTCAAGATAGTAATAAAGCATTTCTTTAAGGTTAAGAACCCTTGGCTGACCATCAACAAGTGCAAGCATAATTGCACCAAAACTATCCTGAAGCTGTGTATGCTTATAAAGGAAGTTTAATACAACCTGTGGGTTAACATCCTTCTTTAATTCAAGAACGATGCGCATACCTTCTTTATTGGATTCATCCCTTAAATCGCTTAAGCCTTCAAATGCCTTATCTTTATGAAGTTCAGCAATCTTTTCAATAAGCCTTGCTTTATTAACCTGATAAGGAATTTCAGTAATAACGATCCTCTGGCGGTCAGCAGTTATCTGCTCAATCTCGTGCTTTGCGCGGATAACAATCCTGCCCCTGCCTGTTAAATAAGTATCCCTGATTCCTGAAACGCCCATAACCTGTGCGGCTGTTGGGAAATCGGGGCCCTTAATGTGTTCCATAAGTTCTTCAATTGAAATATCAGCATTTTCAATTAAAGCAACAACGCCATCAATAACTTCACGTAAGTTGTGTGGCGGAATGTTTGTTGCCATACCAACTGCAATACCATCAGAACCGTTTACCATTAAGTTTGGGAATCTTGAAGGTAAAACACGAGGTTGCATTTCCGTTTCATCAAAGTTAGGATAAAAATCAACGGTTTCTTTATCAATATCTGCTAAAAGCTCACCGGCAATTTTTGAAAGTTTTGCTTCGGTGTAACGGGAAGCAGCAGCGGGGTCACCATCCACAGTACCAAAGTTACCCTGACCATAAGCAAGGGTATAACGAATGGAGAAAGGCTGTGCAAGACGAACTAATGCATCGTAAATTGATGAATCACCGTGGGGATGGTATTTACCCATAACGTCACCAACAATACGGGCGCTTTTCCTTGTAGGCTTATCAAAGGTATAACCTGATTCATACATTGAATAAAGAATTCTTCTGTGAACAGGTTTTAAACCATCGCGCACGTCAGGCAACGCACGGCTGATATTAACAGCCATAGCGTAGGATATAAAGGATTTTTTAACTTCGGACTCAATATCTATATCTATAATTCTATTATTTTCTTCCATAAATTCTCACTTCCTTAAATATCAAGTTCATCATCAGAAACAAGACGTGCATTTTCTTCAATAAACTGGCGCCTTGGCTCAACTTCATCACCCATTAAAATAGTAAAGATCTGATCAGCGGCAATGGCATCCTTCATTGTAATGCGCTTTAAAATACGAGTTTCGGGATTCATAGTAGTTTCGTAAAGCTGTTCGGAGCTCATTTCACCAAGACCTTTATAACGGCTTACTTCATAGTTCTGCCTGTTGATTGAATCAAGGAATTCGTTGAGTTCAGCATCAGAATAGCAGTAATGCACCTGTTTGGTCCTTGTCATAGTAACTTTAAAAAGTGGTGGCTGCGCTGCATACACGTAACCGCCTGTTATTAATTGTGGCATATGGCGGAAGAAGAACGTTAATAAAAGTGTACGGATATGTGAACCGTCAACGTCAGCATCAGTCATACAAATAATCTTGTGATAACGAAGTTTGCTTTCATCAAACTCAACGTCAATACCTGCACCAAAGGCAGTAATCATTGAACGGATTTCGTTATTCTGAAGCATCTTATCAAGGCGTGTTTTTTCAACGTTAAGGATTTTACCCCTTAAAGGAAGAATTGCCTGTGTTTTTCTATCTCTGCCTTCTTTTGCGCTACCGCCTGCAGAATCACCTTCTACGATATAAATTTCGCACTTTGTGGGGTCTTTTTCTGAACAGTCTGCAAGTTTACCGGGAAGTGAAAAACTATCAAGGCTTGATTTTCTTCTTGTTAATTCCCTTGCTTTTCTTGCAGCTTCGCGGGCGCGGGATGCCATTAAGCACTTTTCAATAATACCCTTTGCAACAGAAGGATTTTCTTCTAAGAAAGCTTCAAGTTTTTCTGAAACAATTGATTCGGTAATAGGTCTGATTTCACTATTACCAAGTTTTGTTTTGGTCTGTCCTTCAAACTGAGGCTCTTCTAGTTTTACTGAAACGATTGCCGTTAAACCTTCGCGAACATCTTCACCTGAAAGGTTTTGTTCAGCATCCTTTAACAATTTGTACTTTCTTGCATACTCGTTTATAACCTTTGTTAAAGCGTTTCTGAAACCTGTTAAATGGGTACCGCCTTCGTGAGTTTGAATGTTGTTTGCATATGTATAAACGGTTTCGTTATAACCATCGTTATACTGCATAGCAACTTCAACAGTGCTTGTACCCTTAACGCCTTCAAAGTAAAGGGGTTTTTCTAAAAGAAGCACTTTGTTTTTGTTTAAGAATTCAACAAATTCAATGATACCGCCTTCATAGTGAAAGCTTTCTAAAGCCTTATGTTCTTCCCTTTTATCTTCAATGGTAATACGAATACCCTTATTTAAGAATGCAAGTTCCCTAAGGCGCTTTTTAAGGTTATCAAAATCAAAAACAACTGTTTCAAACACTTCAGGATCAGGCCAGAACTGTACACATGTTCCTGTTTCATCAGTTTTGCCTGTAACTGTAAGCTCGTCCACCGCATCACCGCGTTTATAGTGCTGAACGTGGATTTTTCCTGCCCTGCGAACTTCAACGTGAAGATCGGTAGCAAGTGCGTTTACTACTGAAAGACCAACACCGTGAAGACCGCCTGAAACCTTGTATCCGCCACCGCCGAACTTACCGCCTGCGTGAAGCACGGTAAGTGCAACTTCAACTGCGGGCTTTTGATATTTTTCGTGAATATCAACAGGAATACCACGGCCGTTATCACGAACTGAACAGGAGCCGTCCTCGTGAATAGTTACGGTGATGGTATCGCAATAGCCTGCAAGTGCCTCGTCAATAGAGTTGTCAACAAGTTCCTGCACCAAGTGATGAAGACCACGTTCATCAGTTGAACCGATATACATACCCGGTCTTCTTCTTACCGCTTCAAGCCCTTCAAGAACCTGAATTTGCGATGCGTTATAGTTGTTTTCCGTCATAGCATTTTTCCTTTCTTTTTTTACTGCGTTGCAGTAAGGTGAAAATCCCTTTACACCCTTTTATATATATAATATATTATATATAATATATCATAAATGCGCGCGCGTGTAAATAGTTTTTTTGTTAAATATTTTAATTTTTTCCGTTTTAACCCTGTTTTTAGCCTTATTTTTGCTATTTTTAGTGTTTTTATGATAACTTCCTTTAAAAAAACTTCTCTTTTCTTAAAACCCCTTTAAAAAGCGTTAAAACCGACGCCTTAAAAAAGACGTCGGTTTTTTAAAAAATCAGTTACAATTTGTTCCGTAGAAAATCGTTGATCCCGTGCAGCTAGAACCAACACTTGATCTTCTTTGTGGCAAAAGACTGATACAATTGCTATTTCTTCTTAATAAACTGCTGAAATTATTTGAACAGCTGAAATTATTTGAACAACCGCAGTTGTTTGAACAGCCGCAGTTGTTGTTTGAACAACCTGAATTGCAATTAAATGAGCAACACATATGCTTTCCCCTCCTGCAATAATATACTATGAAATATCTTGAAATTTTGTTAAAAAACCTTTATTTATAGCGCATAATCACCATTGACACAGAAAATAAAAAATGTATAATGAAATCAAGTAATTATATTTTAAGGAGTTCTTTTTTATGGAATTTATGATAGGCTGCAACTACTGGGCAAGCCACGTTGGTATTGAAATGTGGGCAAAATGGGATAAAGAACAGGTTGAAAAGGACTTTATTCTTTTAAAGGAAAACAAGGTGAACACCTTACGTGTGTTCATCAATTGGCGTGATTTTCAGCCCGTTACAACTCTTTACGGACCTATGAACAGTGTTAAAGGCTACGTAATGAAAGATTTATCAGAGCCTAAAAATCCCTATTATCTTGATGAAGAAATGTTAGATCATTTTAATGAATTCTGTGATCTTGCAGAAAAATACGGTTTTAAATTGATTGTTGGTATCATTACAGGTTGGATGAGTGGAAGAATGTTTGCGCCCCCTGCATTAGAAGGCAAAAACACTTTTACTGATCCCGTTTCAATTCGTTTTCAGATAAAGCTTGTAACAGGTATGGCGAAGCGTTTTAAACATAAAAAGGCTATTTATGCCTGGAACTTAGGTAATGAATGTAACTGTATGTCCTCTTGTCAAAGCCGCGAAGAAGCTTTTAACTGGTCTTCTTTAATTGCAAACACCATTCGCGCCAACGATCCTAACAGAATGGTTATAAGCGGTATGCACGGGCTTGTTACAGAAGACACAGAAAATAATCATTGGCTTATTTCGGATCAGGGTGAAGCAACAGATATGCTTACAACACATCCCTACGCTTACTTTGTTCCCCATTGTTTAATGGATCCTATCAATTCTATCCGCACTTTAATGCATGGCGCAACTGAAACACGCCTTTATAGCGATATAAGCAAAAAACCTTGTTTGGTTGAAGAACTTGGTACTTTAAGTTATTCAGTATGCTCTGATGAAGTTTCCGGTCAGTTTATGAACACAAGCTTATTCTTGAACTGGGCATATAATTCCCCCGGTGTTTTATGGTGGTGTGCACATGAGCAGAGCCATCTTTCAACACCGCCTTACAACTGGAATATGTTAGAGAGAGAACTTGGTTTGCTTGATGCTGATTTTAAGCCTAAAAAATATTTTGAAAAGATGACCGATTTTGCAAAATGGCTTGAAAGTTCCGGTTTAAAACAAGAAAAGCCCGAAACAGATTGTGCTATTTTATTAACAAAGGATACTGACCATTGGGGGCTTGCTTATATGAGCTTTATTTTAGCAAAGCAGGCAGGTTTAGAGCCTGAATTTGTTGCACCAAATTCACCTATTCCTAAAAAGAAAGCGTACATTATGCCTTCTTGCCGTGCACAAGGTCCGTTATATAAAGAATATTATGATCAGTTAAAAGAATACGTTAAAGATGGTGCAACACTTTACGTTTCAAACTACGATGGCTTCTTTAGTGAACTTCACGAAGTTTTTGGTTTTTCAATTACCTGTATTGAGTGTAACAGCGACCTTACCGGCACCTTTAACTTCGCAGGTGAAGAAATACCCTACCAGTTATATCAAAGGCGCATTATTGCCCCAATTACCGCCAAAACGCTTGCAAAAGATAGTTTAGGTAATCCATTATTACTTGAAAACGCATACGGCAAAGGTAAAGTTGTTTTCTTTAACTGTCCATTAGAAGAAGATATGTTAACAAAAGCGTATGCATTTAACGATAAACGCCATATGCTTTATAAAGTAATCTTTAAGGATTTAATCAGCAGCAAAAAAGTTACTGCATTAAACGATTTTGCTATTGTAATTGAAAATAAGAGTTTTACAACCGTTGTAAACCTTTCTGATAAGGAAATCAACCCCGAAATCACTTTAAACGGTGTTACCGTTGATAAAGTTTATTACGGCTCGTTAGAAAAACTTCCCCCTTGTGAAGCAGTAGTATTTTCAGTTAAATAAATAAAAAGTTTGTGGCGAAGCCATACCTTAATTATTCATTATTCACTATTCATTATTCACTAAAAAAGCACCACATCTGTGGTGCTTTTTTCTTATTCCCAATATAAAAGGCCTTTTTCTTCCATAAAGGCATCGTGATAATCAAAATATTTTTCAACCATTTCCATTAAGAAATCGCCTTCAACGTTCTTTAATGCATTTCCGATGCGATCAATTATAAAATCGTAAGCATCGTCTTCATCATAATATTCATCGGTAAATTCCCCTTCTTTTATGATGCCTGAAGAAACCATATAATCAATATCATAAGTAAGGGCAAGATTGAATATTTGCTTTGCAATATCTAAATCGGCATTTTTATCATCTTCTTTTAATTTATTAAGCATAAATTCCAATGCTTCATCATTATATCCAACCATTTATTTTACCATCCTTTCAAATTCCGAAAGTGTATTTTCAAAAACCTTCAATGCACTGTTGATAGCATCGGGCTTTGAAAGATCCACGCCTGTAATTTTCAATAATTCAACAGGGAAATCGCTGCCGCCGGAAGATAAGAATTTTTTATATCTTTCTACTGCCGGTGCGCCTTCATTTAATATCATATCTGCAATCGCTACCGCCGAAGAAAATCCAGTTGCGTACTGATAAACGTAATATGCCCTGTAAAAATGAGGAATCCTTGACCATTCAGTTTCAATAAACTTATCGGTTTCAACTGCGTTTCCGTAATATGCGCGGTTTAAATCACCATAGATTTTATTTAAAACGTTTACCGTTAAAGGTTCACCGTTTTCTACCTTTTTATGTGTTTCCCATTCAAATTCAGCAAACATAGTTTGCCTGAACAAAGTTGTTCTGAACTGATCAAGGAAGTGGTTTAAAAGATATGCTTTCATCTTTTTATCCTGTGTTTCATTAAGCATATATTTTAATAAAAGCACTTCGTTTACCGTAGAAGCAACTTCAGCAACAAATATTTTATACTGTGCCTTTTCATAAGGAAGTTTTTTATCTGAATAATAAGTGTGCATTGAATGGCCTACTTCGTGTACTAACGTGAACACATCATCAAGCCTATCCTGGTAATTTAAAAGCATATAAGGATGCACGCCGTATGCGCCCCAGGAATATGCACCGCTTGTTTTACCTTTTGTTTCATAAACGTCAATCCAGTTTTCTTTAAAGGAACGGTCTAAAAGTTCAACGTAATCTTCACCTAAAGGCGCAAGGGCTTTTTTGGCAAGTTCCTGTGCCTGTTCATAGGTGTATTTTACATCAGGCATATCTATTAACGGAACGTACATATCGTACATTTTACCATCCTTAATACCTAAAAGTTCTTGCCTTAACTGAACATATTTATGCATAACAGGGAAAAATTTATGCACTTGTTCAATTAAAGTGGTATATACGCTTTCAGGGATATTGCCCGAAAACAGTTCGCCTTCTAAAACGCTTTCATAGTTTCTTACTCTTGCATAAAAAACGTCCTTTTTAACACTTGAAGAGTAAAGCGCGCAAAGAGTATTTATGTTGTTTATATGGGCATTATACATTGATTCGTATGCCTGTTTTCTGGTTTCACGGTTTTTATCCTGTAACAAAAGACCGTATCTGCCGTGGGAAAGTTCAATTTTGCTTCCATCAGGCATCAGAACATCATCAAAACGCATATCAACATCATCAAGCATAGTGAAAATAGTATCAAAAGAATTTGCCATTTCGCTGGTACGTGCAAGAATCTTTTCTTCTTTTTCGCTTAAAAGATGCTTTTTATTGCGCACAATACCTAAAAGATAACGACTGTTATCCTTAAAATCTTCTTCATTTGCTAAACTAATTAAAGTGCTGTCCTCAAGTTCATTAAGCTCAGGCGTAACAAAGGCAGTTTCAGTTTCCAGCATCATTAAAAGGGAGTATGCCCTATCGCACATAGAAACGCTAAAATCGTTACCGTTATCTTCATCACGGCTCATTTTTGCATAAACGTAAAGTTTTTCGCTTAAAAGAGAAACCTTATGTTCTAACTGAAAAAACTCTTTTAATGCTTTTTTATCTTTTAACGTGCCCTTAAAGGCTTTTAAAGAAGGGATTGCCCCTTTAATTTCATTAAAAGCTTCTTCCCATTTTTCCTGTGATTGAAAAATATCGGCTAAATTCCATTTGTATTTATCAGGAATTTCTGCCCTGGTTTTTACCTGCTCCATTTTTACTCCTTATACAATTTTACCATCGCAGACCTTTTCCACAGCTTTTGCAATTTTTAAGGCAAAGTTATTGATTTCTTCTTCATTTTCGCCTTCAAGCATAACACGGATCAATGGTTCTGTTCCGCTGGCACGAACTAAAGTTCTGCCCCTGCCTGCAAGAGTTTGGTCTGCCTGTTTTATTTCATTTAATATGTTTTCATCGGTTTTATAGAGATCTTTTTTAGAATTATCTACCTTAATGTTTACAAGCACCTGGGGAAGATTTTTCATATCTTTTGCCAGAACACTCATTTCTTTTTTCGCAAGAACCTTCGCCCTTAAAAGTTGAAGCGCTGTTAAAAGACCATCGCCTGTGGTGTTATACTCTAAGAAAATAACGTGGCCGCTTTTTTCACCGCCTAAAACGTAATCGTTTTGAAGCATATTTTCTAAAACGTATCTATCGCCAACTGCTGTTTTTTCTAAGCTGATATGGTGCTTATTTGCAAAAATATCAAGGCCCATATTACTCATAACAGTGCCAACAATAGTATTTTTATTTAATCTGCCTTCGTTTAAAAGCATTGTACCGCAAATGGCTAAAACGTGATCACCATCAAGTTCAACACCACGTTCATCGCAAGCGATTAAGCGATCGGCATCGCCATCAAAAGCAAGGCCGATATCTGCGCCAAGTTCCTTAACTATTTCGCAAATACGTTCAGGGTGTGTTGAACCGCAGTTTTTGTTAATATCCGTTCCATCAGGAAGGAAGTAATATGGATATACCGTTGCGCCAAGTTTTTTAAACAGTTGCGGTGCAACGCTTGATGCTGCACCGTTAGCGCAGTCCATAACAATTTCAATGCCATCAAGGCTAACATCAATGGTAGAAGCAAGGAATTCCATATATTCTTCCTTGGCGCTTTTAATGGAAATCTTTCTGCCAACTTCAATACCTGTAGGCCTTGGAAGATCATCACATTCCATAAGGCTTTGAATTTTATCTTCAACCTCATCAGGTAATTTAAAGCCTTTATTATCAAAAAACTTAATGCCGTTAAATTCAACTGAATTGTGGCTTGCAGAAATCATTACACCTGCATCGGCATGATAGTTACGGGTAAGATATGCTACTGCAGGGGTAGGGATTACACCTGCAATCAAAACGTCTGCCCCAACGGACATCATACCTGCAATTAAAGCAGCTTCAAGCATATTACCTGAAATTCTTGTATCCCTGCCGATAAGAATTTTAGGTTTGTGAATTTCGCTGGTTAAAACAGTAGCACCTGCCTTACCTAACTTAAAAGCCATTTCAGGTGTAAGTTCGGTATTGGCAATACCGCGCACACCGTCTGTTCCGAATAATCGTTTCATAAATATTATCTCCTATCATATTTATTTTGATACCTATTAAGTATAGTATATCATAGATAAAAATATGTAGAGTAATTTTATAATTTATCTATACAAATCGTTAAAGTTGTATAGCCCACTTACATTCCAAACACCCAAACTGCACAGGCAAAGAACACCGTAACGCTTAACGCATCAACGATAGTTGTGATTAACGGTGCCGCCATAATGGCAGGATCAAGTTTAACTGCTTTAGCGCCAATTGGCAACAGGCACCCTAAAGTTTGTGCAAGGGAAACAGTAAACAAAAGCGCCAATGCATTGGTTATTGCAAGCAAGATGATTTCATTTGAAAATCCGTAAAGCACGAACACCCTTATTGTGTTTACTATTGCAAGAACTATGCCAACGATTAAAGAAATACGGATTTCTTTAAACCATACTTTTAAAACATCCCTGGTGCTCATTTCATCAATGGCAAGCCCGCGAATAACCATTGTTGATGCCTGTGAGCCACAGTTACCGCCTGTTCCCATCAAAAGAGGAAGGCACGCAATTAAAAGCGGTACTGCCTGAAAAGCATTTTCATAGTAAGTAATGATAAAGCCGGTTACGGTGGCAGAGATCATCAAAACAATAAGCCATAAAATTCTGCTTAAGGAATGTTTAAATACACTTGTTTTAAAATACGATTGCTCCATTGGCTGAACTGCCGCCATTTTAGCAATATCTTCGGTAGTTTCTTCAACAAGAACGTCAATAGCATCATCAACGGTGATAATACCAACAAGGCGCTTTTCCTTATCAACAACAGGCACCGCAAGAAAATCGTATTTTTTAAGAATCTTCGCAGCTTCTTCTTTATCAGAAACAGTTTCAACAAATATAACGTTTTCGTTCATTATATCCTTGATTATTGCATCTTCTTTAGCTAAAAGAAGCTCACGAACAGTTATAACGCCTTGAATATGCCTGCTTCTATCAAGCACGTAACAGGTATATATGGTTTCGCTGTCTATACCTTCTTTGCGGATACGTGCAAAAGCCTCTTTCACCGTCATATCAGATTTTAAGGCAATATATTCAGGAGTCATTACACTGCCTGCAGTATCTTTATCAAATGCAAGAATATTATTTATATCGCCCCGCATATCCTTTGTGCAGTTCTTTAATATTCTTTTAACTACGCTTGCAGGCATTTCTTCAATAATATCAACTGCATCATCAACAAAAAGTTCGTTTAACATTAAGTGCAGTTCGTTATCGGAAAAACCTTTTATAAGATCTTCCTGCATATCGTTTTGTAATTCAACGAAAACTTGTGCCGCAAGATCTTTTTTTAATAACCTGAATATAAGGTTCTTTTGCCTTTGTTCAAAAAAATCTGCGTTTAAAATTTCAGCAATATCCTGTGGCTGAAGGGTTGAAAGAATTTCAAGTATCTTGTTAGGTTGTTTTTGGTTAATCAACTCATAAATTCTTTCTGAAATAAAATCTTTGTTCTCCATTTTTCTATGTACCTCCTTTTTTTAATAAATTGCGAAAGGTACACTGTTTCTTATCAAAAAAGGCATAAAAAATACCCATTTGTTTTATATTATGCATAACTGTGCATATTAACAAATGGATACTGTTTCCGCCTAAAACTTGCGCGTAATAGGATATTTTATTACGTTTATATATAAATACGAACATAATGAAAAACCCTGTTACGCATGCTGACAGGAACAGTGCTTTTACTTCCGTCTTCCATTATGTTCACCCCTTTTTAAATTTATTCTTTTACTATTTTACCCCTAACTTTAAAATCAGTCAAGACAAAAGTGAAAATATGCGAAAATTTTATTTTTAGATATTTTATGAAAAAAATATGAACTTTTTTTAAATTTACTATTGACAAACGTTTTTCGGTTTGTTATAATGTAATTGAAAATAAGAGAAAGAAGTGAAGTGTTAAAGGCAAAAAGCATGTGGCTTTGCCGGAAAACAAAAAAAAAGAACCAAATCTATAGAAAGGAAATTGGTCCAATGTACTAAGCGGTTTAAGAACTTAATTTCTAAATGAAAGGCGTGCTTTTATGAAAAAAAGGTTCCATTTAGAAATCTGAAAGAAAGGAATTAGTCCAATGTTCTAATCAGCTTAATCCCGCAAGAGAAAGCGGAGCAAAAGTTTCTAAGTTACTTTAAAAAAGGATGTGTTTCCTTAATGAAAAAACTTTTGAACTTTAAAATCTAAGAAAAGGAAAGTAGTCCGATGTACTATTTAGTTAAAACTTAAGACAATTGAATAGACATTAACATATAAATTATTAAATACTTTATTACGTATTAAATCCCCGCAAACGTGCGGGGATTATTTTTTTATAATTCAATTGCAGTTTCTAAGGCTAACAGCATCATTTCCTTAAATGAAATTTGTCTATCTTCTGCAGTAAGGCTTTCACCGTTTATCAGATGGTCTGAAACTGTACAGATAGTTATAGCGTTTTTGTTTGCCCTTTGGGCATTAAGATAAAGGGCTGCGCTTTCCATTTCAACTGCTAAAACGCCCATCTTCCCCCATTCTTTTGTGGTATCGTTTTCATTATAAAAGATATCCGTTGAAAGAATATTGCCAACGTGATAAGTTAAATTCATTTCTTTTGCTTTTTCAACTGTTTTTTCTAAAAGTTTATAACTGCAAAGTGGTGCGATCGTTCCGTTTAATTTATATTGTTTATGAAAGTTAGAATCAGAAGACGCCCCAAGGGCAATAACAATATCACGAACGTTTACGTTCTCCCTCATCGCCCCGGCAGAACCAACACGGATAATGTTTTCAACGTTAAAGAAATTAAAAAGCTCATAGGAATATATGCCCATTGAAGCCATACCCATTCCACTTGCCATAACGCTAACCTTTTTACCCTTATAAAAACCTGTGTAGCCTTGCACGCCGCGAACGTCGTTTACTAAACGGGCATCTGTTAAAAAGTTTTCGGCAATAAATTGTGCCCGTTTGGGATCGCCGGGCATTAAAACAGTTGAAGCAAAATCAGATGGCTTTGCATCAATATGCGGTGTTGGATAATTCATTTTCATTCTCCTTTAAAAGTTTAACTATTCTGCTTGTGCCAAGTCGGCTTGCGCCTAAAAGTATAAATTCTTCGGCATCTTTTAACGTCTTAATACCGCCTGCCGCTTTAATCTTTTTTGTTTTAATATGTTCAGAAAATAATATTATATCTTCCTTTTTTGCGCCATCAAAAGAAAACCCTGTTGACGTTTTAATATAATCGGCATTTGATTCTTCAATAATTTGGCACATTTTTATTTTTTCGTCTTTGGTTAAAAGGCAGGTTTCAATTATTACCTTTAAAAGTTTTCCTTGGCAACTTGCTTTAACTAAATTGATTTCGTTTAAAACTTCATCATAGCGTTTTTCTTTTAAAAAACCGATATTTATTACCATATCAATTTCGTCAGCGCCGTTTTTAACTGCATTTTCAGTTTCAAAACACTTGCTTTCGGTTGTAGCGTTACCGTTAGGAAACCCAATAACCGTGCAAAGTTTTATTTTTTCTTTTGCATATTCCTTTGCCTGTTTTATAAAGCAAGGCGGAATGCAAACTGATGCAGTTTTAAATTTAATGCCATCATCAATAATCTCTTTTATATCCTGCCAGGTAGCATCCTGACTTAATAAAGTGTGATCCACCTTAGATAAAATTTCGTTTACGTTCAAAATTAACACCTCTTAAATATATTATATCAAATAAACCTTTTATTTACAAGAACGTAAATGACCGCGCTTTTATCTTTTGCGCAACACAGGAAAGGCACTCTGATTTACAGAGTGCCTGATTAAAGCGAATTATGGGATTATTTATTCATTTTTGCCCAAGTATCACGCAACCCTACAATCCTGTTAAATACAGGTTTTTCGTTTGTAGAATCTTCATCCTTACGGAAATAGCCAACGCGGATAAACTGGAATGAATCACCAACGTTAGCGTCACTAATTGATTTTTCAGCAAAACCGTTTTTAACGATTAAGGAATACTGATTAACTCTTTCAGAAAAATCAAGACCTTCCCCTTCCCGTTCATCTAAAAGGTAATCGTAAAGCCTGAATTCGCAAGGCGTACAGTTGTTTGCGTCGATCCAATGAAGTGTACCTTTAACCTTACGGTCAGCGCCTGACATACCTGATTTTGTTTCGGGGTCATATTCACAATGAACAACGGTTACGTTACCGTTTTCATCAGTTTCATAACTTGTGCACTTAACGATATAAGCACTCTTTAAACGAACTTCACCGCCAACAAAAAGCCTGAAGAACTTTTTAGGTGGATCAATCATAAAATCTTCGCTTTGGATATAAAGTTCACGTGAAAAACTTACTTCTCTTGTGCCTGAAGTTTCATCGCCACCGTTTTCGGTAGTTAAAAGTTCTGTTTGACCTTCGGGGTAGTTATCAATAACAAGCTTAATGGCATCCATAACTGCCATACGCCTTTCAGTTTTAGCAGCTAAATCTTCACGAACACAATGTTCTAAAAGTGCGGCTTCAACCAAAGAATTGCTTTTTGCAACACCGATACGATCACAGAAATCGCGAATAGCTTCAGGGGTATATCCCCTTCTTCTTAAACCTGCAATGGTAGGCATTCTTGGATCATCCCAGCCTGCAACGCTATTTTCATCAACAAGACGTTTAAGATAGCGTTTGCTCATAATAGTGCGGGTCATATTAAGGCGGGCGAACTCTATCTGGCGGGGGTTAGCCTGAATATCAACGTTTTTAACAACCCAATCGTATAATGGGCGGTGATCTTCAAATTCCAAAGTACAGATTGAATGTGTTACGTTTTCAATCATATCTTCAATTGGGTGGGCATAATCGTACATAGGATAGATGCACCAATCGTTGCCTGTGCGGTAATGCTCCATTCTTAAGATGCGGTAAATGATGGGATCACGCATATTGATGTTAGGTGAAGCCATATCAATCTTTGCACGTAACACCTTTGAACCATCAGGGAATTCCCCTGCGCGCATACGCATAAAAAGGTCTAAATTTTCTTCAATAGATCTGTTACGGTATGGGCTTTCAATGCCTGGCTCAGTTAAAGTGCCGCGGCTTTCTTTAATTTCATCAGCGTTCATATCGCAAACGAAAGCAAGACCCTTTTTAATTAACACTACTGCCTGATTAAACATTTCTTCAAAATAATCAGCTGCGTAGCAGAAATTATCATATTTAAAACCAAGCCATTCAACGTCTTTTTTAATGGCTTCAACGTAAAAGTTATCTTCTTTTGCAGGATTGGTATCATCCATACGAAGATTACACTTTCCGTTATATTTCTTTGCAATACCAAAGTCAACACAAATTGCCTTTGCGTGACCTATATGCAAATATCCGTTAGGTTCAGGGGGAAAGCGTGTAACAATGTTAATTTTACCATCACTTTCTTTAATATCGTTTTCAACGATTTCCTGAATAAAATTCTTTCTGATTTCTTCCATAAAAAACACCCTAATTAAAATATTATGTATATTGTATCAAAAAGAAGAAAATTTTGCAATTAGTTTATTGACTAAAATTAAATATAATAATATAATTATTAAAAATAACCTTTTAAGGAGAGATATTATGCAGTTTGAAATGCTTCAAAAAGAAATGATTGCCGCTATGAAGGCAAAAGATAAGATTAAAAAGGATGCGGTTTCTTCTTTAATTGCCGCAATTAAGCGCGTTGCTATTGATGAAGGTGTTAGGGATAACATTCCTGAAGAACTTGTTGACCGTGTTATTTTAAAGGAAGTTAAATCTTTAAAAGAACAGGTTGATACCTGCCCCGCTGAACGCACTGATTTACTTGAAGAATACACACAAAAGCTTAAAGCGGTTGAAGCCTTTGCGCCAAAGTTAATGAGTGAAGAAGAAATCATCGCTTTCTTAAAAGCCAACTGTCAAGAATTAATTGAACAGAAAAACAAAGGTATGATTATGCGTACCGCTATGGGTCAGTTAAAGGGCAAGGCTGATGGTAAGCTTATCAATCAGATTGTTGCTGATCTTTGCAAGTAAAAATTAAAAGACACCTAAAAACAGGTGTCTTTTTTTATTTTAATAAGTTTTTGTAAACGGTTACTTCAATTTTTTCCCATTGTAAGCGATCTTCATCAGGCATTTTAAAAGAAAAATTACTTTCACTGTTTATGTTACCCTGATAGTTATATTCTTTTATTGCCTGTTTAAAATCCTGCCAGTCAACCTGATTAGAATAGGGCAACGCGTGAAGGTCTGTGCCTGCAATAGAATCGTGGATATGCATACACTTAATTTTATCCCCTAAAACCATAAAAAAATCTCTTGCTTGTTTACCATTGCAAACGGCGTGGCCTGTATCTAAGCACGCTAAAAGCCCGGGAACGTTATCTAAAAAATATTTTACGTTTTCAGGAAAAGGCGTTACTGCGCGGTATCCGGGCATATTTTCCAAGCACACAGTTGTTCCCTTCGCATTTTCAACTACCGTTTTAAGATATTCAATATTAAACTGCAATGTTTTTTCTTTATCAGGATCATCCGTTGCCCAATCATAAATGAAGGGATGCACCACCATATAAGGAATCCCAAACTTGCCCACCGTTTTACCACAGTTTACAATACTTAAAACTAAATTGTTTAATTCTTCTTCCGTTTTGTCTTTTATGGGTTCAGTCATTGGTCCGTGGCATTGGCTAACCTTTAACCCTGCAGAATTTATATATTCAAGCGTTTGCTTAATATAATCTTCCTGCTCTTTTTCACTTTTTAAAAATATATCTTTATCAAGGGTTTCGTTTATATCAACCGCCTGCCAGCCTGCTTTAAAAAGCATCCGGTAATATTCTTTGCCCCTGCCTTGTGAATTTCTGCTTAAAAGCATATTTTCTGCCCCTTTTTTAATATATTTTAATTTTACAACGAAGTAATTTATAAGTCAATATCAAAAAAAGAACACTTCTTTTTCAGAAGTGTTCTTTAAAATTACTTTTTATCAATTACGATATGGCGGTTAGGTTCTTCACCTTCAGAATACGTTGTAACGTATTTATCATTTTGAAGTGCAAAGTGAATGATTCTTCTTTCAAAGGGGCTCATTGGTTCAAGCACTACTTTTCTGCCTGTTTTAACCACCTGACCTGCTTTCTTTTTAGCAAGCCTTATAAGTGTATTTTCTCTTTTTTTACGATAGTTTTCAGTGTCAACGGTAACACGGTGATAATCATCTTTATCCTTATTATAAACTAAGGATGCAAGATACTGAACTGCATCAAGGGTTTCGCCCCTTCTGCCGATTAAAGTTCCCATATCTTTACCAGTCAGATTAACAAGTAAGCCGTTATCGGTATTTGCAGCTTTAACTGTGCCATCTTCAATACCAACGTGGTCCATAAGTCCCTTCAAAAATTCAGTAACTTCGTTTTCAACAAACTCAGTTCCTTCGGGGAAATATTCACCTTTAACTTCTTCGTTAGTTTCAACTTTCTTTTCTTTTCTTGGTTTTTCGCGTTTTTCTTTACGGGGTGCCTTTTCCTTATCCTTATTAAGAATAAAATCAGGAACAACGGCTTCTTCCCTTTCGGTTAACCTAACCTTAACGGGCTTATAGCCGATACCCATAAAACCTTTTTGACCATAATCAACAACTTCCATCTCAACTTCATCAATGGTAAGTTTAAGCTGGTCAAGACCAAGATAAAGAGCTTCATCAATGGTTTTACCTTCCATTTCAATAACTCTTGCCATTATTTTTCTCCTTCAGCTTCTTTTTTCTTATCCCTGGCATCAAGTACCTTGTTGATAACATAGTTTGCCAGAATCATGCAAAGGCTTGAAGTTACCCAATAAATAGCTAACGCAGTTGATGAAATAAGACAGAAATATACGAACATCAATGGGAAGAATATTTGCATAAACTTACCTGTTGAAGCCGCTTGCTGTGCCTGCATATCTGTGCCCTGAGGTTGCTGTTGTTGGCCTGAAAATTTAAGGCTTAACACCTGTACTGCACCTGCAAGCAACGGAAGAATATAAAAACCGTTTCCGTATTCAGAAACGTTTGCAATCTGCATAACGTTCTGCAAACCTGCAAAAACGCCGGAAGCAAAAGTTTCAAGGCTTTCAGCATTATAACCACTAGCAATTTCTTGCAACAATCCATTTTTAAAAGCAGATTGTAAGTTTGCCTGAAGAGTATTCATAACGTTTGCAATTAAATCCGGATCAAGCGTTGCAGGAACTATATGGCCATCAATGTTTTTAATTATCCAAAGTGTTCTTAAACCCCAGGTATCACTGAAGTTAAAGAAAACGTCAGGCTGCCAGATATTTTTTACCCATAAAAAGCTGTTTGTATCAAACCAATTGTTAATGGCTGTAACATCAGTTAAGGTTGAAAGTTCAACTATTTTTTCAGCGGCAATATTACGGAAAACTGCAAAGAACGCAATTAAAATGGGGTAAGTAAGAAGCATTGTTCCACAACCCTTTGGCATCATACCGATACCTTCGCGTTTCCTTACTTCCATTGCCATCTGTGATGCTTTTTCAGGATTATTCTTATATGCCTTGTTTATCATATCAAGTTCTGGCTGAATCTTTTTAAGCTTCATTGTATATTCACGCTGGCCTACACGGCTGCGGATATCAAATGGCAAAAGCACAAGCCTAAACATTATGGTAAACAGGATAATAGAAAAACCATAGTTATGGGTAAAACCATTGATCCATTCAAAAACGGATCCTAAAATTTCACTGATAAAATTCACTTGGTTTTCTCCTGTCTTAATTTTTCAGGTACAGGGTCGTACCCGCCTTTGCAAAAAGGGTTGCAACGGATTAACCGCCACAACGAAAGCGCCCCGCCTTTTATAACGCCGAATCTTTCAATGGCGGTATAAGCGTATTCGGAGCACGTTGGAACAAATCTGCACGCAGGGGGTAAACTTGGCGATATATGTTTTTTATACATTTTTAAAAGCCATAAACACAAAAGTTTAACAGGATTCTTCATTTAATAACCCTGCCTTTTGTAAAAGCGAACGCATTTCTTCATAGCAAAAAGTGCTTGTCTTGCCTATAAGACCCTTTCTTGCAATAAAGAAATACCATTTATCCTGATTTAGAACAGGCATTAAGGGCGTAAGCCCCCCACGCATTATTCGTTTTGTTCTGTTACGGACAACGGCATTACCTAATTTTGAGCTTACCGAAAACCCAACTTTAACACCTGCCCGTGATTTTGCGCAAACAAGCACCATATTAGGTGCCTGATAGGATTTACCCCTTGAAACAACGTAACGGAACTCTTTATTTTTTTTAAGCATATCCTGTTTTTTCAAGAGGACACCTCCTAGTTAAGCGCTGAGTACTTTTCTGCCTCTGCGACGACGTCTCTGAAGAACGTTTCTGCCGTTCTTGGTCTTCATTCTTTCACGGAAGCCGTGTACCTTTTTTCTTTTACGTCTGTTAGGTTGATAAGTGCGTAACATTTTTATTCATCCTTTCATAATCGCCCATAAGGGCGCAAATTTACATATTAATGCACATTAGCCATTTCATTATAGTGTAAAGAAGCAAAAGTGTCAAATGAAAATTTCAAATATCAATTGATAAGTACAAAAAAATTACCTGTTTTTTGGTCCACCACAACATATTGTATGCTAAAAAAAGTTATCCACAATTTTGAAAAAATTTTTAAAAAAGTTGTCTTTTTTTTGTTGATAAAAGTTTTGTTTTGTGTTATTATAATCGCACCCGCAAAAAATAAGGAAGGAGGAAATTTTAATGGATGCAGCAGAACTTTTTCAAAAAGTTTGCCATATAATTGAACAATCACCACAAGAAATAAGCCCTATTTCATATAGAACGTTCATTGCAACGTTAAAACCTCTTACCTTTAAGAATAATACGTTATATCTTATAGCGGCTTCAGATATGCAAAGGCGCCATTTGATGACCGCTACTATGATGCATGCATTTTTAGTTTCAGCACTTAACATTGTGCTTGATTCTCCGGGTGCTGACGTTGTTCTTGTTTTAGAAAGTGAAGCAGCTTCCGTTGTTGATACTACTTTAGAACAAAAAACAACTATCCCCTATCCTATGCTTAACGAAAGATATACCTTTGAAAACTTTGTTATAGGTTCAGGTAACCAATTCGCCCACGCTGCAGCATTAAGCGTAGCAGAAGCACCTGCAACCATCAACAACCCCTTATTTATTTACGGTGGCGTTGGCGTTGGTAAAACACACCTTATGCACGCCATCGGTAACCACATTTTACAAAATGATCCCGATAAAAAGGTTCTTTACATAACTTGTGAAAAATACACCAACGAATATATCCGTGCTGTTTCCAAGCATCAGATTGATGCTTTCAGGGATAAGTTCCGCGAAAATGTTGACGTGTTGATGATTGATGACGTTCAGTTTTTAACTAAAAAAGAACATACACAGGAAGAAATCTTCCATAATATCAACGATCTTTTTGCTTCAAACAAGCAGATTATTCTTTCAAGTGACCGCCCACCCAAGAGCATACAAACCCTTTCGGACAGGCTTTGTTCACGCTTTGAAGGTGGCTTACTGGTGGATATTACCCCGCCTGACCTTGAAACCCGTGCCGCTATCTTAAGAAAGAAAGCTGAGATGGATGGTATTAATCTTGATGATAACATTATACTGTTTATTGCAGAAAGAGCCAGTGATAACGTTCGTGAACTTGAAGGTGCATTAAAACGTATTTCTGTTTTTGCTTCAACAACCGGGCAAAGCATTTCAATGGAACTTGCAGGCAAGGTTTTAAAAGATTATAACGCAGAAATTCAAAAGCATTGCACACCTGAAATGATAATTTCAACAGTTGCCGAATACTTTAACATTACTGCCGAAGATATTCTTGGCCCAAGGCGTGATAAACCCATTGTTCAGCCAAGGCATATTGCATATTATCTTTGCCGTGAACTTACTTCACTTTCAAACAAGCGTATTGGTGATGAGTTTAACGGCCGCGACCATGCAACAATAATTAACGGTATCGGAAAGATACGTACCGCCCTTAAAACTGATATTGAAGTTAAAAACTGCATTGAAGATATTACAATGCGTTTAAAGGGCGAATAAATTTTAAGGATTGATTTTTATGTTTAATGGCACATTTTTAGGAAACCTTATGGGTTTCCTTTATTTTACCTTATTTATTATATCGGGAATTTTTATTTCAAATAATCTGTTTAAAAAACTTTCCTTTTTAACAAGGATACTGTTAGGTACAGTTTCAGGCACTGTTCTTTTAATGTGGTTGCCTGTTGCCGTTTCCTTTATTATGGGCTTTAATATTGCTTCCCATTTAATCGCCCTTGGGCTTTTAATGGGGTTAAACGTTTTAAGTTTCTTTATTGCAAAAAAACCAAGCTTAAAATCTTTTGATTATTCTTTTTCAAAAGATGACCTTTTAACCCTTATTCCCGTTGTTCTGATGACTGTTTTTTATGCTTTGGTAGAAATCAGCCATATTATGCAGCCTTCTGAAACGGGCGGAATGATTTTTGGGCAAAGCACTTATGCTGACGTGCATATTCATTTAAGTTTTATTACCGCACCTATTAAACAAGGCACTATTCCTTTTTATTATAATATTGCACCCCAGAACCAAGTTTCATATCCCTTTTTAAGTGATACGGTTTCTTCGTCTATTTATATTTTCGGCGCTTCTTTAAGATGGTCGTATATCGTACCTACAATTATAGGCGCGTTTAATATTTATTTAGGCGCAATGCTGTTTTTCCGCCTTTGGCTTAAAAAGTTTGCTAAGGCATTGATTGCCTGGGTGTTATTTGCCTTTAACGGTGGATTCGGGTTTATGTATTTCTTTGATAACTTAAAGATTAACGAAGATAACTTTACCCGTATTTTTGAAAAACTTTACGAAACACCTACCAATCTTGATGGCAATATGATTCGCTGGGTAAACACCTTCTGCGATATGATGATACCCCAAAGGGCAACCTTGTTTGGTTGGATGATGCTTTTTGCTATACTTTATTTATTATATAGAGCAGTTTTCTTAAAGGAAAACGAAAACTTTATTTATGCAGGTATTTTAGCTGGGCTTACGCCTTTAATAAGCACACATATTTTCCTTGCAGTTGGTATAATTTCGGCAGTATGGATGCTTACAAGATTATACGTTTTAACAAAGTTCAAACCAAAGTACGCTTTGTTTATTGCGTTAGGGCTTGTTTTACTGGGTGCAATAATATTTATTTCCACCTGTAAAAATACAGGCGATTCCATAATGAACGTGGATTACGATTTAGCAGGTATGAACGTTTTATCTGCTATCGGCATCATTATTGCGATTATTTATGCAGGCTTAATTTTAATAAATTTACTTAACGGTAAATTTAAAGAAATCTTCTTCTCCTGGGGTATATACCTTATAATAGTTCTTATTCTTGCCTTGCCCCAGCTTATTACCTTTACCTTTGGCCAGGCTCAAGGCGAAGGCTTTTTAGAACCTCACTTTAACTGGATAAATTCTAAGGACAGTTATTTCTGGTTTTATGTTAAAAATATGGGCGTGCCTGCACTTTTAATTATTCCTGCGTTATTTAGTTCAAACAAGCGCAATTTAAGTGTTGTGGCACCTATGGCAGTTTTAATGCTTTTAGCCGAAACGTTCTCGCTTCAGCCTAACGTTTACGATAACAATAAAATCATTTATCCTGCCTTTGTGCTTGCAATTGGCGTGGTTGCCGATTATATGGTAACCGTTTACGAAAAACTCAAAGGTGTAAGGGGCAGGGAAATTTTAGCAATTGGAGTTTTAATTGCCTGCGTGCTTTCAGGCGCGTTATCAATGGGCAGAGAGTACGTTGCCGATGAATATGAAATGTTTTCTTCTTCCCAGGTACAAGTTGCCGCATGGGTTGACGAAAACACCGAGGACGATGCTGTATTATTAACAAACGACCGCTATAATAACGCCATTACCGGTTTAACCGGCAGAAGCGTTGTTTGCGGTGGCGGTTGGTTCTTCTCAACCCACGGATTACCTGATTACAATAAATTACAATCTGAAGTAAGGCAGATGTATTCTAACCCTGAAAACAGCCAAGAGTTATTTAAAAAACACAGCGTTGATTATATTGTTGTTGGCCCTGATGAAAGAGGCAGTTACACCATAAACGAAATTGGTATAAGAAACATTTCTGATATGGTTTATGATGAAAACGGAATACAGGTTTATAAATTAAAATAAAAAAAGGAGTGAAATTTTTCACTCCTTATTTATTTAAACAATGCCCATAAAAATTTCAACTAAAAGTGCAACGATAACTACTAAAGCAGAAATTATAAACCCGTGTATCATTGGGCGGATACCTGATTTTTTAAGGTTTTCAAATGAAGTATTAAGCCCTATTGCAGAAAGTGCGCAAACCATTATAAACTTACTTGTTTTTTTAGTAACGGAAACTGCAATTTCGGGAATTGGGAAAACACTTGCAACAAGGGATAAACATAAAAAGCCAACGATAAACCAAGGAAAAATCTTTTTAATACTGAAGTTTGCCTTTAAATCCTCAGCATTTTCATTATTTAATAAGGCCTCTTTTCTTTTTAATCTTAACTGCACAAAAGCAAATACGATAACCGTTGGGATAATTGAAAGGGTACGGGTTAATTTAACCATTGTGGCATAATCCCCTGCCCCTTCGGAAAAAGCATATCCTGTTGCAACAACTGAAGAAGTATCGTTTACCGCGGTGCCTGCCCAGATACCAAAGGCTTCATCCGTCATACCAAGTGCCCTGCCCATAATGGGAAACAATAAAATCATCGCCATATCAAAAAGGAAGGTTGCCGACATAGCATAAGCAACGTCAGAATCATCTGCATCAATGGTTGGGGCAATAGCAGCAATTGCAGAACCACCGCAAATACCCGTTCCTGCGGAGATTAAGTTAGAAAGTTTCCAATTAAGCCCTAATGCTTTACCGATAAAATAGCCACCGCCAAAGCAGGTTAAAAGGGTAAATACCATAACCACAAGGGATTTTTGACCAATGTCCAATATAGTTTTAATATTTAATGATAACCCTAAAAGAATAATTGCAAATTTTAATAGTTTTTTAGATGTAAACTTAATTCCTGAATTAAAGAAATCCATTTTAACAAAGGAATTTATAATCATACCTAAAAACATTGCAATAACTGCGCTACCGATTACGTGCACTTTTAAAAGATTTTCCAGTAAACCTTCTAAAAAACAGGCTAAGAGAGCAACCATAACTGATAAAAGAATGCCCGAAACAAATTTTAATGCTTTCATTTGTTTTCTCCATAAAAATTTTTTTAACAAAAAAATTATATCATAAATGAACTTTTTAAACAATCCGCTAATTAAACGTTTTTTTACGTTTTTTACAGAAAAAAGCACCGAACGGTGCTTTTTATTTTACTTTTTAGGAATAAGTTTTTCCTTACCGCCCATATAAGGTTGAAGCGCTTTTGGAATAGAAACACTGCCATCAGCATTAAGGTTGTTTTCTAAGAATGCAATTAACATTCTTGGTGGCGCAACAACGGTGTTATTAAGAGTGTGGGCAAAATACTTACCGTCTTTGCCAGAAACACGGATACGAAGCCTGCGTGCCTGTGCATCGCCTAAGTTGGAGCAAGATCCAACCTCAAAATACTTCTTCTGCCTTGGTGACCATGCTTCAACGTCAATAGACTTAACCTTTAAATCTGCAAGATCACCTGAGCAACACTCTAACGTACGAACAGGAATATCAAGGCTGCGGAATAAATCAACGGTATTCTGCCATAATTTTTCAAACCACATGGGGCTTTCTTCAGGCTTACAAACAACGATCATTTCCTGCTTTTCAAACTGATGGATACGGTAAACACCACGTTCTTCAATACCGTGTGCGCCCTTTTCCTTTCTGAAGCAAGGTGAATAACTTGTTAAGGTATAAGGTAAATTTTCTTCATAAAGCATCTGATCAATAAATTTACCGATCATTGAATGTTCGCTTGTGCCGATAAGATAAAGATCTTCACCTTCAATCTTATACATCATAGCATCCATTTCAGCAAAGCTCATAACACCGGTAACAACGTCAGAACGAATCATAAACGGTGGAATACAATAGGTAAATCCGCGGTCAATCATAAAATCGCGGGCGTAGGAAATCACCGCTGAATGAAGGCGGGCAATATCACCCATTAAATAGTAAAAACCGTTACCTGCCACACGCCTTGCGCTATCTAAATCAATGCCATCAAACTTTTCCATAATTTCAGAATGATACGGAACTTCAAAATCAGGCACAACAGGTTCACCGTATTTCTGAACTTCAACGTTTTCAGAATCGTCTTTACCGATTGGAACGGAAGGATCAATAATATTAGGAATAATCATCATAATATTTTTGATTTTTTCCTGAAGTTCTGCTTCTTTCTTTTCTGCTTCAGCTAACTGCTGGCTTTGCTGGGTAACAAGATTCTTCATCTGCATTGCTTCATCTTTTTTACCCTGAGCCATCAATGCGCCGATTTCTTTTGAATATTTATTACGGTTTGCGCGCAGTTCTTCAGCTAACTGGATAGTCTTGCGGTTTTCCTTATCAAGTTCAATAACCTCATCCACAAGTGGCAACTTGGAATCCTGAAACTTGTTTTTAATGTTTTGCTTAACGATTTCGGGATTTTCCCTTAAAAATTTAATATCAATCATTTTTAGCACTCCTTTTATGCAAATAATTATATCATAATTTAATTATTTTGCAAGGGGTTTTAAATAAAAACCCCTGAAAATTCAGGGGTTTTGTTTAAGGATTTTATTGTGCTGTCCACAGTGCGATAAAATTCGCAAGACAAGGCGTGGTATTTTAAAAGTGAAGGAGTTTACAAAGAACTTTAACGACCACCCACAGTGCAATAAAACCTTAAATTCAAGGCGCAAAGGGTTAAACCCAAAGGCGCTTACTTTAAACGTAAGTAACTGCGGGTTTATACCCTTTGCAACACAGAAAAAGTCCCCTAAAATTAGGGGACTTGGTTTAAGGATTTTATTGTGCTGTGGTCATACTACGGCGTTTTTGCCCACAACTACAGGATAATTCTCCTGCCCAACAAGCGTCTTATTCTTACGGATAATAACAGATTTATCAATTACGGCGTGGTTTAAGTTTACACCTGCCTGAACTAATGAGTTCTGCATAATGATACTGTTTTTAACAACTGCGCCTTCTTCAATCTGCACACCGCGGAAGATAATGCAGTTTTCAACGGTACCGTTAATAATACAACCATCGGCTACCATTGAATTTTTAATTTCTGCCTGTTCACCATAAATGGTAGGAACTTCATCCTTTACTTTAGTATAAACGGGATCACCGTTTTCAAAAATCTGTGCGCTGATTTCGGGTTTTAAAATATCCATATTGCATTTATAGTATGAAGCAATATTATACACCCTGCCAACGTATCCTTTATATTCGTAACCAAAGATCCTTAAATTATCTTTTTCGTGCAAAAGAATATCTTTGGCAAAATCGTGTAAACCACGGGAAAGGCAGCGGTTAAGGTGATATTCTAAAAATTCCCTTTCCATAATATATGTGCCCATTGAAATCTGTGATGAGAATGCACGGGTCGGATTGATTTCAATATCAATAATTCTGCCTTCTGTATCAGTTTTTAAGCCAACGTGCTGGGTTAATTCGCTGCAAGTGGGCATATTGTGATACATAACGGTAATATCTGCGTTATTCTTTTTATGGGCTTCTAACATATCATCAAAGGTGGTTTTATATAAAATATCGCTGCCGCATATTACAACGTATCTTCTGTGAGATGCAGAAATGTAATCTAAAATGCTGTTTAAAACGTCAAGATCGCCCTGCATATCAGAAGAAGCCATAATTGGTGGAAGAACCACAAGACCGTGGCGTTTACGGTTAAGATCCCATGCGGCACCTGAACCAAGATGATCCATTAAAGAACGGTAATGATCCTGTGTTGGAATACCAACCCTTTCAATACCTGAGTTTACCATATTAGAAAGTATAAAATCAACAAGCCTGTATCTTGAACCAACGGGAACTGCACCGATTGGGCGGTTTTTTGTAATTTCGCCAAGTTCAAGACCTGTATTACCTGCCATTATAATGCCTAAGGTATCATTCATTACAGCCACCCCCTAAAATATCCTGTTCAACCATCATTTCCCTGCCGATACGCACGTTACTTCCGATGGTAACTTTATCACCGATTAACGTTACACCGTTTGTACACATAGGGTTTTTAACATGCGGAACGTTTGGTTCATCACTGCCAATATAAGCGTTTTCACCGATAACGCAGTTATTTGAAACAACTGCTTTATCTAAAACAGCGCCCTTTTTAATAACTGAATAAGGTAAAACAATAGAATTTTTAACTACTGCACCTTCTTCAACCACTGCACCTGAAAACAGTACGCTGTGTTCAACGGTACCTGAAACTTTACAACCTTCTGAAATACAGCAGTTTTTAATTTTTGCCTTGGGTGAAATATAATGCCCCGGCAAACCTTCGTTGCGGGAATAGATTCGCCAATGCTCATCATAAAGATTTAAAAGGGGAACTGTACCTAAAAGGTCCATATTTGCTTCCCAAAGGCTATAAATGGTACCTACATCCTTCCAATAGCCATCAAAAGCGTAAGCGTACATATTAAGCCCATCGTTAAGCATTGCCGGAATAACGTCCTTACCAAAATCCTTTGAAGAATTTTCGTTTTCTTCATCAGCAATAAGATACTTTTTAAGCACTTGCCAGGAGAATATATATACACCCATACTTGCAGTTGTGCTCTTAGGTTGTTTAGGCTTTTCGGTAAAATCATAGATTCTGCCGTTTTCATCAGCAGACATAATTCCGTATCGGCTTGCATCTTCTAAAGGCACGTTAAATACGGCAATGGTAGCATCTGCACCTTTTTCCTTATGTGCTTTAAGCATACGCCTATAATCCATCTTATATATATGGTCACCTGAAAGCACAAGCACGTATTCAGGATTAAACTGTTCAATAAAGGGCATATTCTGATAAATTGCATTTGCAGTGCCCTTATACCATTCGCCTGTTTTTCCTTTAACGTATGGTGGAAGCACAAAGGCGCCACCGCGCAATCTATCCATATCCCAGGGCTGACCGCTACCGATATATGTATTTAATTCTAGCGGGCGATACTGCGTTAATACGCCAACAGTATATATACCTGAGTTTGCGCAGTTACTTAACGGAAAATCAATAATACGATATTTTCCGCCAAATGGAACTGCAGGTTTTGCTATTTCTTTTGTTAACGCGCCAAGCCTACTTCCCTGCCCGCCGGCAAGAAGCATTGCTACGCATTCAATACTGTACATTTAAATGCCTCCAATTTGTGTTTTAGTCGGAACAGTTTTTTGTTCCGACTAAATAAATTATTTTTCTAATTTATAATAGAGCACCGACATAGGCGGCAAGTTTACACGCAAGCGGTTTTTGAATTCTTCTGATTCGTTATCGGTTGTAATTTCATCTAAAACCTGGGTTGTGCCTTCCCCTGAATACTTTTTATCATCACTGTTTAAAAGAAGTGTATATTTTCCTTCATCTTCTAAACTTAACCAATAATCGTAGCGTTCAACAGGAGTCATATTAACAATTGCCACAATAGTTTCATCATCGGATTTACGGCACATTGAATATACGCTTGCCTGATTATCATCAGCGTTTATCCACTTAAAGCCTTCCCAGGAATCATCCTTCTTCCAGAAAGCATCATGATCGTTATAAATACCAAGAAGGTCTTTTGTAAATCCATACAAACCGCGGTGGGTTTCGTACTGCAAAAGCTTCCATTCTATCTGTTCATAGTAACGCCATTCCATAAACTGACCTATTTCGTTACCCATAAACAAGAGTTTTTTACCCGGATGCGCAAACATATATCCTAAATATGCTTTTACAGAAGCAAATTTCTGATAATATTCACCGTGCATCTTATCTAAAAGACTCTTTTTGCCGTGAACACATTCATCATGTGAAAGTGGCAAAATATAGTTTTCGTTAAAGGCATACATCATTGAGAAGGTAAGCTTATTGTGAATACCTGAACGGAATAAAGGATCAGTTTCCATATACTCTAAAGTATCGTTCATCCAACCCATATTCCACTTATAGTCAAAGCCTAAACCATCTTCGTTTAAAGGTGCGCAAAGTTTTGGATAATCAGAAGATTCTTCGGCAATCATAATAGCGCCGGGGAATTTTTCTTTTACTATTGAATTAAGAGTTTTAATAAATTCTATGGCGCCAAGATCAATGTTTTCGCCATAGATATTAGGCGTCCATTCCCCATCATTTTTGCAAAAATCAAGGTAAATCATACTGCTTACTGCATCAACGCGAAGCCCATCAAAGTGGAATTCCTTAAGCCAGTAAATTGCATTAGAAACAAGGAACTGCCTAACAAGCGGATGATCGTAATTGAATTTTAACGTTCCCCAAGAGCTTACGTTATTATCTTTTTCATAAAGACATTCGCCATCAAAAAAGCTTAATCCGTGCGCATCCTTAGGAAAATGGCCCGGCACCCAATCAAGAATAACGCCAATGGAGTTCTGATGCAGAATATCAACAAAATACTTTAATTCATAAGGTGTGCCATACCTTGAGGTTGGTGAAAAATATCCTGTTGCCTGATAACCCCAGGAGCCATCGTATGGATGTTCAGCTAAAGGCATAATTTCAACGTGAGTATAGCGGTTTTCCTTTAAGAATTTAACCAAGGCATCAGCAACGTCAGAATAAGATAAAATCTCATTATTGCTTCCGCGCATCCAGGAACCCATATGCATTTCATAAATAGCCATGGGCTGATTTTTATCAATGGGTTTTGAATGTTTCAAGCACCAGGAAAGATCGTGCCAACGATAGTTATCCGCATAAGTTTTTGACGCGGTTTTAGGCCTTAATTCGCTGAATTTTGCCATAGGGTCTGCTTTATATAATATGCGGCCATCCTTAGTTACAATACAATATTTATACAGGCTACCTGTTGTAACACCTTCAATATATACTTCCCAGAAATCCGTTCCTTCAATTCTTTGCATGGGATTTTTATCCGTTTGCCAATCATTGAAATCACCAACAACGCTTACTTCTTTTGCGTGGGGTGCCCAAAGGGCAAAGTAAAATCCATCAATAAGGCCGGTACTGTTAAATACTGCACGGGCACCTAAAATTTCATCAAGATTTCTGTGTGTTCCTTCGCAAGCAAGATAAAGATCATAATCGCTTATCATTTTGCTTTTTGTAAAGTTTTCTTTTCCCATGATGGTAGCCTCCTATATATAATAATCGCTGATTATATTGTAACAAAATTAAATACCAATGTCAATATTGGGTAAACAAAAATTTTGTAATTTATTCATTGTTTTTACATATTTGCAGGTATATATTTTTAAATCAAGGAAAAAATATACATTGGAGGTGTTTATTTTATGAATCTTGGATCAATCAAAGACAAAACAGGTGGCGGTTTAAAAAGGCATAAAACTATAAAAAAGGCTTTTACCGTTACAGCAGTTTTCTGCGTTGCGGCAATTGCGGTAACATACTTGGTTTCGGTGTTATCTATGCCAAAGAATAATGATATTGTACTTGAAAACCCCACCAACACGCAATCTGTTAGCAGTGACGTTAGTATAGTAACTAAAGAACCCTATACTACTATGGTGCCCGAAATGAATGACAGTGATTCCCCTGCTTCAGCAGATACAACGGTAAGTGCTTTAATGATTGCACCTGTAAAAGAGGCTAACGTGCTTAAAGGTTATGCGGCAGATTCCCTTGTTTATTCAAACACTTTAAAGCATTGGGCAACCCATACCGCCATTGATTTTGCGTGCACCGAAGATGCTACGGTACTTGCAGCCCTTGATGGAACCGTTAGTGCAATCTATGAAGATTCGTTAATGGGGCTTACTGTAAAAATTGCCCATAACGATGGCATTGAAACAGTTTATTCCTGTTTAAAAACCGCTAACCCTGACCTTAAAGAAGGTTCAACCATTTTAAAGGGACAGGCTATCGGAAGCGCAGGTAACACCGGTGCAAGTGAAGCAACGGATGGCACTCATCTTCACTTTGAAGTATTAAAAAACCAAACTCCTGTTAATCCACAAAGTTATTTAAGCAATTTCACAAAATAAAAAGAGCAGAATAATCTGCTCTTTTTTTATTTGGCACTAAAGTATTTTGAACCGGGGGTAAGATTTTTTTCGCCGAAAAGTTCTGTTACGGTAACCACCTTATAACCCTGTTCAGTTAATTTTCTTAAAATAATATCTAACGCCTGATAGGAATTTTCATAAATTTCGTGCATTAAAATGATTTTGCCGTCACCAACGTCCTTCATAACGTTGTTTACGATAATATCTACTTCGCTTTGAGTTTGTGTTTTATGCTTCCAATCTTCAGAATCCACGTTCCACATAATAACGGAATAACCGCAACTCTGCACACGTGAATTTGTTATGCTTCCACCGATGGGGCGCATAAGTTTTGCTGTAACACCTGTAGTTTCTTTAATAACTTTTGCAGTTTCCGAAAGTTCGTATTCAAAACGCGCATCATCACATTTATTGTAATATACTGCATGGGTGTATCCGTGAATTGCAATTTCGTTGCCCTGATCCACAAGATATTTTACTGCATCACTTGTTGATGAATCAATTCTGTTACCAACAACAAAGAAAGTTGCTTTTGCATTATATTCATTAAGTTTATCAACGATTAACCTTGTGTATTTTTTATGGGGACCATCATCAAAGGTTAACGCAACGTACTTTGTGCCTTGTTCCCTTTGGGGTGTTACTATGGGGCCTTTTGTTACGCTTGGAGTATTCTTTGGTGTTGAAGTATCTTTTGTAGGCGCATTGGTTGGTGGATTTGTGGGTATAGGCGTTGGTGTTGGCGTTACTATTTGTGCCGTAGGTGTTATACCGATGGGCATCTGTTCAATGCTTACGTTTGTTTCAATATAAATAAACTGATGAGAAAAATCGTAAACGCTTGTTTTAATACCTTGTCCGCCTGAAAGTATTGCTATTTGAGTTGCGTGATAATTGCTGATAAATGTATTGGCAATTGCCTGCATAATCAACTTTTGGTATTTTCCTTCATAAAGAGCAAGCCAGGATGCAAAGTTTTCACTAAAATTAAGCACTAATTCACGGGTAGAATCATCCCCGCGGCTTTCAAAGGCAGTAATGGAAACATCACCAGCAACAATACCATTCTCTTGCAAATAAAATAAAATCTGTTGTGGCGTAAACGTTTCAACCTTAATCTGTTTAACAGTTAATTTTTCATTTTCAATTTTATAAACGCTGATTACTTGATTTTTTGTGCAAGCAGAAAGCATCAGGCAAGGCAAAAGTAACAGCACTAACAAGGTTTTGATTATCTTGTGCATTTTTTGGACTCCATAGTTTTTAAATTACTATATATAGTATATCACATTTAATGTTAAAAGTATATATATTTTTGTCGTTTTTTAAAAAAATTTATTAAAAAATTTTTCCAAGAACTGTTGCAATTTTTTATATCTGTGATAAAATATATTATAGTTTATATTCGGGGGTATAGCTCAGGCGGTAGAGCGGTTGCTTCGCATGTAACAGGCCAGCGGTTCAAATCCGCTTATCTCCACCAAAAAATACGAAAGCAAAAGCTTTCGTATTTTTTATCCAAGCCAAAGGCTTGGTATGTAATCCGCATCAGCGGTATGTATTCCGCATCAGCGGTATGTAATCCGCATCAGCGGTATGTAATCCGCATCAGCGGTATGTATTCCGCATCAGCGGTATGTAATCCGCATCAGCGGTATGTATTCCGCATCAGCGGTATGTATTCCGCATCAGCGGTATGTATTCCGCATTAGCGGTATCTCTTATGCCTTGATTTGTTTATTTAATTATGATATAATTTTATTATCAACACCCCAAAAGGAGCCAATATTGTGACCAAACGTTTATTTGATGAAAACAGTTATATTAAAGAGTTTTCTGCCTGTGTTTTAGACTGTATTAAATGTGATAATTTTTATAAAATTGTTTTAGATCAGACTGCATTTTTTGCTGAGGGTGGCGGGCAAAAAAGCGATACGGGTTTTTTAGATGAAGTTCCTGTTTTTGATGTTCAGGAAGAAAACGGTATCATCTATCATTACACCCATTCCCCTATTGAAAAAAATGAAGTTAAAGGCGTTATAGACTGGAAAAAGCGTTTTAACAAAATGCAGAATCACACAGCGGAACATATAATTTCAGGCGTAGTGCACACCTATTACGGTTATGAAAACACAGGCTTTCATTTAGGCGATTGTTTTGTTACTATGGATTACAACGGTCCTTTAACCCAAGAAGATATTGATAAAATTGAGTTTTTATCCAATAAAGCGGTTTGGGAAAACCGTAAAATATCCTGTTATTATCCCCAAAATCCCGAAAACCTTTTTTATCGCAGTAAACTTGACATTAAAGAAAATTTAAGAATAGTTGAAATTGACGGTGTTGACGTTTGTGCCTGTTGTGCGCCCCACGTTAATTTTACAGGCGAAATCGGCTTTATAAAGATTGTTTCCTGGCAAAATTATAAAGGTGGCGTAAGGATTTTTATGAAGGCAGGCGAATTTGCCTATACTGAAATTGGCGGTTACTTTAAAGCCTTAAAAAAGCTTTCTGCCTTACTTTCTTTACCTATGGAAGAAACCCCTGCAGGCGTTGAAAAACTGATGCAAAAATTAAACGATACCCAGTATGAATTAAACGGTTTGAAAAAAGAACTTTTAAATATTGAAATCAGCAATAACACTGAAAATTTTATTTTTGTTGATAGTGCTGATTTACTTAAAGACGCAGTAAACCTTTTAAGTAAAAATCATCCCTCGTTATGCGGTGCCTTTTTTGGTAGTGACATTGATGGTTATCGTTTTAACGTTATCACATCTGATTTAGAAAACACTAAAACTCTTTTAAAAGAAAAATTAAACGCTTTCGGCGGTGGCAGGGATAATATGCTACAAGGTAAAACCACCGCTAAAAAGGAAGAAATAATCGCATTCTTCAGTTAATTGTGCAAACCGTTTCTATTATTTGTGCATTTTGACAGTAGCGACTTTTTATGTATAATGTTATAATGATAAAAAATTATTTAGGGAGGACTGTTTTATATGGCAGGCGTTACTTTAAGACATATCTACAAGGTTTATCCCGGCGGCGTTACCGCTGTTAACGACTTTAACCTTGTAATTAAGGACAAGGAATTTATCGTTCTTGTTGGCCCCTCAGGATGCGGAAAATCAACTACACTTCGTATGGTTGCCGGTCTTGAAGAAATTACAGAAGGTGAACTTTTCATTGGTGATAAGCTTATGAATGACGTTGCACCTAAGGATAGAGATATCGCCATGGTTTTCCAGAACTATGCACTTTATCCCCACATGACAGTTTATGATAATATGGCTTTCGGTCTTAAGCTCCGTAAGGTTCATAAGGGCGAAATTGACAAAAAGGTTAAGGAAGCTGCAAAAGCATTAGGCATTGAAGAATATCTTCAGAGAAAGCCCAAGGCTCTTTCCGGTGGTCAGCGTCAGCGTGTTGCTTTAGGCCGTGCTATCGTTCGTGAGCCCATGGTATTCCTTATGGACGAACCTCTTTCAAACCTTGATGCTAAACTCCGTGTTCAGATGCGTACTGAAATTACAAGACTTCATAAGCGCCTTAACACAACCTTCATTTACGTTACCCACGACCAGACAGAAGCTATGACAATGGGTACCCGTATCGTTGTTATGAAAGATGGTTTCATTCAGCAGGTTGATACACCTCAGAACCTTTACGATTATCCTTGCAATAAGTTCGTTGCAGGCTTCATCGGTACACCACAGATGAACTTCTTCAGCGCTACACTTGTTAAAGATGGCGATAAGGTTGTTGCTCGTATGGGCGAAAACAAAGTTGAACTTCCTCAGGGCGTTATTTCAAAGCTTACTGACCAGAGCTATATCGGTAAGGACGTTATTCTTGGTATCCGTCCTGATGATATCCACGATGAAGAAGTATTTATTGAAGCACATCCTGAAGCACAGGTTAAAGCTCACGTTGAACTTCTTGAAAAACTTGGTTATGAAACACTTGTATATCTTGAAATGGATTCATTCATTCAGGAAAATGCAGATAACCCTGTTGCACGTGTTAACCCACGTTCAAAGATTATGGCAGGCGACGATGTAGTTCTTGCATTTGACCCATACCGTATTCAGTTATTTGATAAGGATACAGAAGTTTCAATCCTTGAAAGATAATTTAAACTTAAATAAAAAAAGCGGTCTATATAGACCGCTTTTTATTTTTACTTAAAAACCTTATCAATAAAATGATCAAATGAGTATTTATGGCGAATTTTTTCATCAATTTCCTGATACGGAGTTTCAAAAAATTCTTTGGTTATCTTGATATTATTAACGTCAATAACAAGTTGATTGTTGGGATTATAAAATTCCTGATTGGTACAATTGTAGGTGGTAACGATTTTCTTTTTCATACCAATCATTTCGCCTAAGCGGGTGGTTGCACCTGATTGATGGGTATTTTCAATTTCTAAAACCGCTTTTGATTTTTGATAAATTTCTATGGTTTTTTGTGTTGAAATTGCTTTAAAATGAATCTTATTACGTTTTACGTTTATAAAATAAGGATTCATCAGTTTATTGTAAAGATAAACCACAAGGTGCGGTACGTAAACGAACTTATAAAAAACAAGTCCTTGTTCTTTACATTGCTTTGAGATTTCCTCTAACACCTTTGGTCTAACTGAATGAAGCGTACCGATAAAAGCAAGATCATATTCCGTTTTTTCGTTTGTTGGAACGTCAAACTCCTTAGTATATCCCCAATAGGCATATTCAAGGAATGAGTAACGCAAAACGTCATCATTATCAAATGAAAAAATCTTATTAAAATACGCAAACTTTTTTGTTATATGGGTAATATTTGCAACTGAATCCCAAAGGTACAGGATTCTTTTTGCAAAAGGAAAACGGCGTTTAAATTTTTTTAAAACTTCAACGGTAGGGGCTTCGCATTTAACAAAAAGAATAAAATCATAATCTTTTTTTAAAGTTGTAAGCACTTTATCAAAGTATTTGTTTATTACAAAGTGATATAACCCTATATCCTTACGCATGCAAATTCGCGCGATAGCAGAATGTGATGGTTGCTCATCAACAACATCAATGTTGGCGCCACGATTTTCTAAAGCTTCCTTCATGCGCAGGTGATAATCAAAAAAGAATGGACTTACAATCAATATATTTTTGTTTTGCAAATTCATATTAACGTGCACCATCATAATTGAACACTACGGCAATTGTTTTAAAAATGCATTTTAAATCAAGCCATAATGAACGTTTTTCAATGTATTCCATATCATAAACGATTTTTTCTTCAGGCAAAAGATCGTATCCGCCGTTAACCTGGGCATGTCCTGTTAAACCGGGAACAACGTTAAGCCTATAAGAAAAACCGTGTATGGTTTTTTCAAATTCCTCATAAAAGAACGGGCGTTCAGGGCGAGGGCCAACAATGCTCATATCCCCTTTAAGAATATTAAACAGTTGTGGAACTTCATCAATCCTGGATTTGCGCAAAAAACCACCGATGCGGGTACAACGGGTATCGTTTTCAGAAGCCCATTTTGCCCCATCATCTTCAGCATCAATACACATGGATCTGAACTTTAAAAGCATAAACGGTTTACCGTTTAACCCTAACCTTTCCTGCTTATAAATAACAGGACCTTTAGAATCTATACGGATAATAATTGCTATAATAGCCATAGGAATGAACGCAATAATACAGCCAACTAAAGAAGCAATTATATCAAAAGTTCTTTTGATAAAACTATAAATAGGCTTCTTTTTTGGCTTAATATCAGGCACAACATATAAGCGTTTATGTTCAATTTTCTGTTTTGCATTATGCTTTTTTGCCATAGTAAATCTCCGTAAAAAATGCGCATCAACACTCATTATTATTGTACCATATATTATAAATTATTGTCAATAATTTTACTTTTTTACTAAAAAAGTATCCCTTGCCTGAAATTACCATTCGGGCAAGGGATTTTTATTAATCTTGCTTATTCTTTCTTGTTTTAATAACAATACTTAATCCAATAAGAATTATTGCAACAGCGCCTGTAATAGCGATAGGAAGAACCTTAACTGTAATGCCGCCGTTTACGTCACTTCCATTCTGAGCAGTTCCACCACCGCCTACTCCTGTATCGCCATTCTGTGCAGGAATATCTTTTGCTAAACCTGAAGCAAAAACAGAAATTTCTGCAATTGCAGTATGTGAATAGCATGCCGTTTCTTTAGTTTGGTCAAAATATCTGTTGTTTCGTACGATTCTGTATTCTACTTTATCTACTTGTTGGGTTGGAATATCTTCAGCATTTAACAGAAGAATCTTAACAAACCTGTATGCGCCTGTTAAAGCTTCCTGAGAATAAGTTTTATCATCTGACAAAGTGAAATCATGAAGCTTCGTGTTTACGATAATTGTCCAGTTTTTGCCATCGTTTGAGCCTTCAATACGATACTTAGGAAGCACCGTTTCAGTTGCAGGAACAATGTTAATCTGGGTTAAATCATAAGCCGCACCAAGATCATAAATAATGGTTTGTGTAACCCTGTGTGCGTGGGGTTCCCAAGCAGTTCTGCCATCAAGGTCATAAAGACTTTCAGTGTTGTTTCTAAGTCTGCCGTTTTTATATTCTAAACCGCCAAGAGCAGTAACCTTATATGGTGTAACCATATTGCCTACGTTTTCCTGTTTTTCAGGCTGTTTGTAAACTGCTTCTGTCTTATAACCATTAAGCTCATCGCTTGTTAAAAGGAATACCCAGTCCTCAGTGGTTGGTTTTTCAGGAACATCATACTGTTGTACGCCCTGAATGTTATCACTTACAGGAATAAACTTGCCTGTAAGCACGTTATACCATAACGCCTTATAGGTTTTTGTGTTATCCAAACCGTAAATTTTACCTGTTGACGTATCTTCATTTATAAAATAACAAACGAAGGTAGTGCCATCATCCGTTGATGACATCATCTTTTTAGAATCTTTTAAGAAATCTGCATAACGGGTATCTTCATATCTTGCCACTAACTTTGACCAATCCTTAATGGTCATAAAGAAGTTTTTCATATACGTCATTTCAAAGGAGCCGGGCTTATCAAGCCCCATATACCAAGGCTCATAGTTATAGCTTGTAAAGCCGTCATACCAACCAACGTTGCCTTCGGTAGAATAGCAGTTTGCCCAAATACCTGCTGCACCGTAGGTATAACCAGCGCAACCGTTAAGCATAGCATTCCAGGCGCCTATTCTTACGGCATCATAGCCTGTAAACACACCGCAGTTTATATCTTCATAGTTATATTCTGCTTCAACAACGGGTTTTTCACCTGAGCAGTATGCCATATAATGCTTTTTAGTAGGAAGCATTCCTAATCCGTGACCGCCCTGTGTTGCCCAATAGGTGTGCCAAGACTGTTTTTGAAGTTCAAGTGCTGCCATATTTGAAAGGTCCATAACGTCCATATGAGCAGAATTGGGATGTTTATATCCATCAAGTTCATCAACGTATTTGGCAATTTCAACCCATACATCCATAACACTCATTGTTGGATCATAAGCTTCTTCACTGGGGCGGGTAATTTCCTGACCGGTTATCCACAAAATTGAATAACAAGCATATCTTGCAACGCAGTATCTTACAAAAAGTTTAAGATCGGTTACTGACATTTTTCTAACAGTTGCCCTATGCACACCAAAGCCTAAAGCAATAGCCAAACCAGATTCGTGAAGATACTGGAACATATAGTCAACCTTTTCGTTAAACACCGTGGCTGAAGGAAGCTTAAACCTTTGCTCCCAAATAGAATCAATCTTTCCTATCTGACCGCCGCCGTCGCTTTCGGAGGTATCAAAATAAGTCTGATAAACTGTAAAGCCTTTATCTAAACGGTTATCAACTTCGTGTTTAAACTGGTTGTAGCAGTTGCATCCGGGATAATTACAAACGTTTGTTTGTTCATAGTTGGGTGCTTGCCAATGGGTATCTGCAAGCCAGAAGAACGGAGTACCATCATCATAAGTAAAAACGTTGTCGCCCGCTTTAACAAAGCCGCGCTTGTGCAATTCATTTTCAGAAGTGTTTTCTGTTGCAGTTAACGTGCCTTCTTTTGTTAAAGAAGCGTTTGATGCATCAGAGCAGGTTATTTTATAATTCCAATTTCCTGTTTTGGTTGGCGAAAAACGTACTGCGAAAGTATTTTCTTCTTTCCAGAAACCAGGAAGTGAAATCTGTGTGCCGTCAGTATGGGTAAAAACCGCATCAATACTAACGTCTTTATAAGGGTTTTCATATTCTTTAGTGCTTTCTAAAGTAATTTCAGTTGGTGACCAAACCGTTGCGTTTTCGCCTTCTGCCTTAGCAGTAAAGCTAATGCCGGTTGCTAAACCCATAAAAATTGCTAAAGTAAGCACAAGTGCTAAAAATCTTTTCATATATTCCACCTTTTAATTTTTACCGTAAACTGAAATCTCACGAATTTGAGTTTCAGCATAATGAGTAGGTTTATTTCCCCTATCCACATAAATTGTATTAACAAACACTTTATAATCTGCTTCTTCGGCTTCTTTTTCAGAAATTACGTATTTGTTATGAAGCATTATTTTTACAAACTGCCATGTGCCTGTAATTTTACTTGTAACTTTTCCTTTGTGGAACTTTGCACCCTGAGAGTTAGTATCGGCCTGTGTAAACCACTTTTGCCCGTCATTAGAAACCTCAACTCTGTAAGGTGGTAAAGCTGTATTTTCATTAGGAACGATTTCAACTCCGCCTAATTCATACTGTTTACCAAGGTCGTAAATAATAGTTTGTGTGCTTCTTTGCGCAAAAGGAATCCATACTGTTTCCTTTTTACCATCATAAAGATATTCTGTGTTATCAATTAACTTGCCATCTTTATAATAAATGCCACCTATTGCGCTTACGTTTTTGGGTGCAATAACTTCACCTGTTATTATAGTTTTATTTTCAAACTTTTCAACAACAGTAATATTCTTTAATTCTTGAGCAGTTAGGATAAATGCCCAATCGTCTAATGCAGGCTTTTGAGGAATATCATATTCCGTAACGCCTGAAATTGTATCAATCTTTATATAGTTGCCTGTTCTAACATCAAACCAATAAGCAGTATAGGTTTTATTCTTGTTTAACTGTAAAACCTTACCTGTTGTTAAATCGGTATTTCTGAAATAGCAAGCAACAGTATCATCCTTAATACGCATCATAAGTTTATTTTCATCTTCTAAAAAATCACCTAATGACGTATCGTAATAACTTGGAACAAAATTATACCAATCCTTTATATTCATAAAGAATTCTTTTAAATACTGCATCTCAAAAGAGCCCGGTTTAGAAAGCCCCATATACCAAGGTTCATAACTGTATGAAGTTTTTTCACCAAGCCAGCCTTTGCTGATTTCTGTTGAATAACCGTTTGCCCAGATACCTGTTGCGCCATAAGTGTAACCGGCACAACCTGCAAACATAGCGTTCCATGCAGAAACACGGGCGCCTCTGTTATCAGCAAAATATCCGCAGTTAAGATCTTCGTAATTTAATTCGCCTTCAATAACAGGCTTAAAGTAATCCTTTGCTTCAGCATATTCCTTATAGTGTTTCTTTTTAGGCACCATAGCTTCACCGTGGCCACCCTGAGTCATCCAATAAGTGTGCCAAGGCTGATCTGAAAGCCTTTTTGCCCTTTCATCAGCAAATTCCATTACGTCCATATGTGCAGAAACGGGATGTTTATAGCCATCATAATCCCTGACTAATTGACCAAGTTCAAGATACGTATCAAAAACAGTTTTGCCTTCAATACGCGATGGACGAAGCCTTGTGATTTCCTGGGCAATAATCCAGATTATATTATAGCAACCGTATCTTGCGATAATATATTTTGCAAAACGGAAAAGATCCTGTTCATCCATATTCTGAACGGTAATATAGTGAACGCCAAATCCTAATGCAATAGCCATGCCAACGCTATCAAGATATTCAAACATTACGTCAACCTTGTTAGCAAATTCGCTTGATGGTTTAGTAAACTTTTTATCCCAAAGCGAAGGTAAAAGTCCTGCCTGACCGCCACCATCACTTTCAGAAGCATCAAAATACGTCTGATAAACGGTAAAGCCTTTTTTAAGTCTGTCATCTACCTCATGCTTAAACTGATTTTTGCAATCGCAACCGGGGTAGTTACAATCAAAAATAGTTTCGTAGTTAGGTGCTTGCCAATGGGTATCAGCAAGCCAATAAAAAGGCGTTCCATCATCATAAGTAAAATATCTGTTATTATGCCTATCAGTAACAAATCCGTGTTTTCTTGCTAAAAGTTCTGATTCTTCTTTTTTAGCAACAAAACTGCCTTTTAAGAATAAATCCTTATTATCTTTATCAGTGCATGTAATATCATATTCCCAAGTGCCTTCTAAAGATGGGGTAAATCTTACTGCAAAGATATCTTCACTATGCCAAAAGCCCATAACGTTAATTTCTTTGCCGCTAACGTGTTTGAAAGTTGCGTTAATTTCAACATCAAGATAAGGATTTTCGTACTTTTTTGTACTTACAAGTTTGATTTCTAAGGGATTCCATACTAAAGCATTGTTTATTGTTTTCATAAATAGATTCTCCTAAAAAGTAAGGAAAACCGTTAAGTTTTCCTTACACTACGTTTAGTTTTCTTTACGTTTCTTAATAACAAGAACAAATGCAACCATTAAAGGTAAAATTACAAATGCAGCGAAAGGTATCATATCTGATGTATCAGCGGACTGTCCGGAATAAACAACCTCAACACTGATAATGTCTTTAGCGCCTGCAGTAAATTTAATGTTTTCGTTATCGTTTAAGATGAAGAGTTTGGTTCCCTTAACAACTAAAGGATTTCCGTCAGCTTCAAGAATATCAAAGCGTGCAAAGAATTCTTCAGGTTTATGATCCATATCGTTGTTACCGCCTGATACTGTAATTGTACCATCTTCATTAACTTCCATTGTATAGGTAAGTTCCTGCTTGTCACCGGGCTCAATTAAAGCTGTAAAGCCTTTTTCAGGTGCCGACCACATATCTTTACCTTCTTCATTTTTATGCACGCACTGAAGTGAGAAGGTTACCTTAACGGCTTCTTCGCCCCTGTTTTCAATGATAAAGGTCTTTGTAATCTTGCCATCTTTAATATCATTCTTAGATATAATACCGGTATTAGTAACGATGTGGTTTGTTTCAGTTTCTTCTGTTGCGGTTATAAGAACTCCTGTGGGTCGTTTTGGAGCTTCATTTGAACCTGAACCAACAAAGGTAACGGTGCAGTTCGGATCATTTCCCCAAGTGGTAAGGTCACCCTTGCTGCAATCACCATTTACTAAGATGTTTTTACCATAAGAACCGTCAGTATTCTTTTTATTTAAAGTGATACCGTCAAACCAAATATCCCACTTATCTGCATCACGATCTGTACCTGTCTGAATACGGAAATATGAATCTTCGTTCTTGGCAATATTAGACGTGCCTGTAATATCAATTTCGCCTGAAATAAGGGTCCATTCACCACTTGTGATTGTGGCTGCGATTTGTGGATATTTGCCATCAACAACAATAATTATTTTAACTGCTTTATTTTCGGTAAAGTTAGGAATCTTTACCCAAGCAGAAATATAATACTTACCATCGCCTGATGCTTTAAGTGCATCGCCTACATACTGCCTTGGGCTTGCATTCTGATTTACACGGTTGGTTACGGTAATATATCCGCCATCAGCCTTAAGATCAGGTGTAGTGGGTGATGTTGAAGGTGACGTTGAAGGTGATGTTGAAGGTGATGTTGAAGGTGTTGTTGAAGGTAAATTCTGTGATGCTTCGGGATTTTCAACTATTTCAGGTGTAGCACCTGTGTTTACATTCCACTTTGTAGCATCGTTAATGTTTCTTGCCTGCTGTGCAGTAAGGTTACAAATAACAAG
>JAZSPY010000021.1:0-12292 GCA_045537705.1 Clostridia bacterium | reverse complement strand
GGGGTGGGGGTAATTGCTGTAACAAGGATGAGTTTACCATCCTTTTTATTTGTTTCGTTTAAAAGTGAAAGATCAATCTTTGCTTTATATCTGCCATACTGTTCAATGTACTTTTCATCTACGTGGGCAGTTTTTGCAATTTCCGTAATATGCTTCATCTGGCACTCTTGTGCAATTTCAATATCGGATTTATATTCCATTTTATTCACCCTTTATTTAAAATATTTTACTGCGGCTTCAAACATACGTATATTATACTCGCCATCAACGTTTTTGTAAAGACCTGCACCAATACGTTCGCTGTGGCCCATCTTACCAAATACTCTGCCATCAGGAGAGGTGATACCTTCAATAGCGTACATTGAATCGTTGGGGTTAAAGTGAACGTCACTTGTAGCGTTGCCCTGAAGATCAACGTACTGTGTTGCGATCTGACCGTTTTTACTAAGTTCTTTAATTAACTTTTCATCAGCGATAAATCTGCCTTCACCGTGGGAGATTGGAACGTTTACGATATCCCCTACGTTCATTAATGAAAGCCATGGTGATTTATTTGATGCGATACGTGTTCTGACAATTCTTGACTGGTGGCGGGCAATTGTATTAAACGTTAAGGTTGGGCAATTTTCATCAGTATCAATAATTTTACCGTATGGCACAAGACCAAGTTTAATTAAAGCCTGGAATCCGTTACAGATACCGCACATAAGACCATCGCGGTTTTCTAAAAGATCGGTTACGCCTTCTTTAATAGCACCGTTACGGAAGAATGCAGTAATAAATTTACCGCTTCCATCAGGCTCATCACCGCCTGAGAATCCGCCGGGAATAAAGATCATCTGTGCATCTTTAAGTTCGTTATAGAACTTATCAACGCTTCTTTGAATACCTTCTGCGTTAAGGTTGTTGATTACGATGATTTCAGGCTCGGCACCTGCATCGCGAACTGCCTTTGCTGAATCAAATTCGCAGTTTGTACCTGGGAACGCAGGAATAAGTACCTTTGGCTTTGCGCATTTAACTGCAGGGCTTGGATAACTTGTTGCTTTATATTCAAAGTTTTCCATTGGTGTTTTTCTGTCTTCAATATTGCAACTGTAAACGCTTTCAAGTTTATCTTCGTACTTATTAAGAAGTGTTGAAAGTTCAATCACTTCATCTTTAAGAGTTATCTTTTCATCATCTGTGGTGTAACCAACAAAATATGCGCCTTCAATATCTTCTGTTACTTCTACAATAAAAGAACCGTAGGAGTATTCAAATATGCCTTGTGAGCACATATTATCATTGTACTTAAAGCCAATAGAGTTACCAAATGCCATTTTCATAACTGCTTCACCGATACCGCCTAAACCTAAGGTATATGCTGAAAGCACTTTGCCTTCACGCATTAAAGCAGTTACCTTATTAAAGGTTGCAATTAAGGATTCAGTTTTTGGAAGTCCGTTTTCATCATATTCAGGATAAATAGCGTAAACCTTACTGCCTGCCTGTTTAAATTCAGGTGAAATAACTTCCCCTACCTTGCCTGTTGTTACTGCAAAGGAAACTAAGGTTGGTGGAACATCAAGATCCTCAAAGGAGCCTGACATTGAATCCTTACCGCCGATTGAACCGATACCAAGTTCTTTTTGGGCAATAAATGCACCTAAAAGAGCACTTAATGGTTTGCCCCAACGCTTACCATCTTTACCAGGATGTTCAAAGTATTCCTGGAAGGTAAGATAAACGTCTTCAAAAGATGCGCCTGTTGCAATTAACTTTGAAACGGATTCAACAACTGCTAAATATGCACCGTGATATGGGCTTTGTTCTGTAATAAAGGGATTGTAGCCCCATGACATAAATGAGCAATCATCAGTATGTTTCTTTTCAACGGATATCTTTTGCACCATTGCCTGAATTGGTGTAAGCTGATTTTTACCGCCAAAGGGCATTAAAACTGTGCCTGCACCGATAGTAGAATCAAAACGTTCGGAAAGGCCGCGCTTTGAGCACATATTAAGATCTGATGCGATTTGGAAATAGTTTTCAGTAAAACTATCTTTAATTTCTTTTTTGATTTCCTGTGGCTTTTGTGGTGTTACGGTTACATGTTTTTCAGCACCGTTTGAATTAAGGAAATCACGGCTGATATCAACTATCTTTTTACCGTTCCAATTCATAACAAGGCGTTTTGCTTCTGTTATAACTGCAACGGGACAAGCCTGAAGATTTTCTTCTTTTGCTAAAGAAAGGAACTTTTCAACGTTTTCCTTTTCAATAACAACAGCCATACGTTCCTGTGATTCACTGATTGCAAGTTCAGTACCATCTAATCCATCGTACTTTTTAGGAACCGCGTTAAGATCAATTTCAAGACCATCTGCAAGTTCGCCGATAGCAACGGAAACACCGCCTGCACCAAAGTCATTACAACGCTTAATTAAGCGTGTTGCTTCTTTATTACGGAATAATCTTTGTAATTTTCTTTCTTCAGGTGCATTACCTTTTTGAACTTCTGCACCGCAGGTTTCAAGGCTTTGTGCTGTATGTGATTTTGATGAGCCTGTTGCACCACCGCAACCATCACGACCTGTGGAACCACCTAAAAGAACAACGATATCACCAGGTGTTGGAACTTCCCTGCGAACGTTTTCCTGTGGAGCAGCAGCGATAACTGCACCGATTTCCATACGTTTTGCAGCATAGCCCGGATGATAGATTTCATCAACGATACCTGTTGCAAGACCGATCTGGTTACCGTAAGAAGAATAGCCTGCTGCTGCAGTAGTAACAATCTTTCTTTGTGGTAATTTACCTTTAATTGTTTCAGAAACAGGTTTTAATGGGTCTGCCGCACCTGTTACGCGCATTGCACCGTAAACGTATGCTCTGCCTGAAAGGGGATCGCGGATAGCACCACCGATACAGGTTGCCGCACCACCGAAAGGTTCAATTTCTGTGGGGTGGTTATGGGTTTCGTTTTTAAAGAGTAAAAGCCAAGGTTCTTTTTTGCCATCAACTTCTACTTCAATTTTTACTGTACAAGCATTGATTTCTTCGGATTCATCAAGTTTGTCTAACTTGCCTTGTGTTTTAAGATATTTTACTGCAACTGTTGCAAGATCCATTAAGCAGATTGGCTTTGTTCTGTTTAATTCCTTACGAACTGCAATATATTCTTCATATGCACTTTGTAAAAGTTCATCTTCAAATTTAACATCATCAATGATAGTTAAGAATGTTGTATGGCGGCAGTGATCTGACCAGTATGTATCAATCATTCTGATTTCGGTAATGGTGGGATCACGGTGTTCTGTTTTAAAGTAATCCTGGCAAAACTGAATATCATCAGCATCCATAGCAAGACCGTATTCCTTAACGAAATCTTCTAAGCCTTTTCTATCTAACTTAATGAAGCCATTTAACGTTTTTACTGTTGTAGGAATTTCGTAATTTACCTTTAAAGTTTCGGGTTTTTCTAATGTGGCTTCCCTTGCTTCAACAGGGTTAATAACGTACTTTTTAATTTCTGCAATTTCTGCTTCAGTTAAATCGCCATAAAGCACGTAAACCTTTGCGGTACGTACTGTTGGGCGGTCGCCCTGAGAAATAATCTGAATACACTGTGCTGCTGAATCTGCACGCTGATCAAACTGCCCCGGAAGATATTCAACTGCAAAAACGTATCCGTTTTCTGCATTGATTTCATCTGTTACCATATCAAGCTGTGGCTCAGAAAATACAGTTTTTTTAGCATAATCAAAAAGTTCTTCCGTAATGTTTTCGGCATCATAGCGGTTGATTATGCGAACATCCTTTAAATTTACAATACCAAGAAGGTTATTGGCTTCATTAAGAAGTGCTTTTGCTTCATTGGCAAGTTCTTTTTTCTTTTCAACAAAAACTCTAAATACCATTTTATTCTCCTTTGGCTTTTAAGGCCTTTTGACCGATATCGTTGCGGTAATATGCATTTTCAAAGGAAATGGTTTTTACCATTTCATAAGCTTTTTTAATTGCATCTTCTAACGTTTCGCTTACTGCGGTTGCTCCAAGAACTCTGCCACCGTTAGTTACAAGTTTATTATCCTTAAAGGAAGCACCTGCAACGTAAACGTTGTTTTCAATATCCTGGGGAATATCCATCTCAAAGCCTTTTTCGTAACTTTGGGGATATCCTTTTGACGCCATAATTACGCAACAAGCGTTTTTATCCATAAACTCAACGTTTATTTCGTTTAAAGTTTCATTGGTTACTGCCTGCATTACAGTTAAAAGATCTGTTTTTAAAAGTGGAAGTACTACCTGCGTTTCAGGATCACCAAAGCGGCAGTTATATTCAATAACCTTAGGTCCGTTTTTAGTAAGCATTAAACCAAAGTATAAGCAACCTTTAAAGGTTCTGCCCTCTTTGTTCATTGCATTCATTGTAGCAATAAAGATTTTTTCCATACATTCATCTGCAATTTCTTTAGTGTAATAGGGGTTAGGTGCAATTGTTCCCATACCGCCTGTGTTAAGGCCTGTATCGTTATCCCCTGCCCTTTTATGATCCATTGATGAAATCATCGGAACTACCGTTTTGCCATCGGTAAAGGATAAAACTGAAACTTCGGGGCCTTCTAAAAATTCTTCAATAACGATGTTATCGCCGCTTTTTCCAAACACCTTATCTTCCATCATTGACTTTACTGCTGCGATAGCTTCTTCCCTGGTTAAAGCGATAATAACGCCTTTACCTAATGCAAGACCATCTGCTTTAATAACCGTTGGGATAGGTGCTGTTTCAAGATATTTTAACGCGCTTTGAACATCGTTAAAAACTTCATATTCCGCTGTAGGAATATGGTATTTTTTCATTAAGTTCTTTGAAAACACCTTGCTGCCTTCAATGATAGCAGCATTTTTGTTAGGACCAAAGCATTTTATTCCCGCTTCTTCCAAAGCGTCAACTGCGCCTAAAACTAACGGATCATCAGGGGCAACAACTGCATAATCAATGCTGTTTTCTTTGGCAAAGGCAACGATTTTATCAATTTCCTTTGCACCGATATCAACTAAAACCGCATCTTTTGCCATACCTGCATTACCCGGCAGAGCAAAAATTTCAGTAACGGTTTTATTTTCTTTAAGTTTTTTTATGATGGCGTGTTCTCTACCGCCACCGCCAACAACCATTATTTTCATTTATTTGTTTTCTCCTTAGTGATGGAAAAGGCGCATTCCTGTAAATGCGATTACCATACCGTATTTATCTGCACATTCAATAACTAAATCATCCCTGATTGAACCACCGGGCTCAGCAATATATTTAACACCGCTTCTTTTTGCCCTTTCAATGTTATCTGAGAATGGGAAGAATGCATCTGAACCAAGCGCAACATTATCAATAGATGCAAGATAATCTTTTGCTTCTTGTTCTGTTAAAGGTTCGGGCTTTTTAGTAAAGTATTTTTCCCAAATGCCTTCAGCGCAAACATCTTCTTCATTTTTATTGATATAGCCATCAATAACGTTATCCCTATCAGGACGTGAAAGTGTTTCCTTAAAAGGAAGATTTAACACCTTATCATGTTGGCGAAGGAACCAAGTATCTGCCTTTGTACCTGCTAAGCGTGTACAGTGGATACGTGATTGCTGACCGGCACCAACGCCGATTGCCTGTCCATCATAAGCAAAGCAAACTGAGTTTGACTGTGTATATTTAAGTGTAATTAAAGCAATTATAAGATCACGAACTGCTGAAGAAGGAAGTTCTTTATTTTTTGTAACAAGGTTCGCTAAAAGAGCCTCGTTAATTTCAAAGTTATTTCTGCCCTGTTCAAAGGTGATGCCATAAACCTGTTTGCGTTCAATTGGATCAGGAGTAAAGTTTTCATCAATCTTAACGATGTTATAGTTACCGTTACGCTTGGTTTTTAAGATTTCAAGGGCTTCGGGTTCATAACCGGGGGCAATAACACCATCGGAGATTTCCCTTTTAATCATTTTTGCGGTAGTAACATCGCAAACATCAGAAAGTGCAACCCAATCGCCGAATGAACACATTCTATCGGCACCACGGGCACGGGCATAAGCGCAAGCTAAAGGAGAATCATCTAAACCTTCAATATCATCAACAAAGCAAGCCTTTTTAAGTTTTTCCGGTAATTTAACTCCAACTGCTGCGCTGGTTGGTGAAACGTGCTTAAAAGAAGTTACTGCAGGAAGCCCTAATGCTTCCTTTAATTCCTTTACAAGCTGCCAACTGTTAAAGGCATCAAGAAAGTTAATATAGCCAGGTCTGCCTGAAAGGATTTCAATAGGAAGTTCTGTTCCATCGTGCATAAATATTTTTGCAGGTTTTTGATTGGGGTTACAGCCATATTTTAATTCAAATTCTTTCATATTTAATGCTCCTTACTTGTTTTTATTTACTATTCTTGAATCGTATTCACCTGTTTTAAGGTCAATATAACGAACAAAGAGAGAAACTTTGTTATCTTCATTTAAGTTCTTCCAGATAATATCAGTTAAGGTATCAATATCAACATCAGGAAGTTCAAGTGTTTTAGGCTCGCCCTCAAAACTTGGAAGCGGGTTGCCATCACATTTATATGTATGAATAAATTTTGCTTTTGCACATAATGGATTGGAGTATGCAAAAGTGTATCTTTGGCAAGTTGAATCATCGCCTTCTGCTGATTTTAAAATTGACATTGCAAAATTCATATCACCGTTTTCAAGGCGAATAATGCCTGAAATTCTTGGGGTAAAATTAGGTGCATCATCTTCAAACTCACGGGTTCTTAAAGCCTGTTCAAAGGTCATCTGCCTATCCATAAGTTCATAGATGGTATCTGTTTGATCACCGTTAGTTACAATGGTTTTATTACCAAGAACACGCACAGGTGCATATATGATCAGATGTGGATCTACCATTTTTGAAGGGTCAAACGCCTGTGTTCTGATACCTTGGCCATCTTCAACAAATACACGATTGCGACTGTTTTCGCTTCTGCCCATAATGAAGTATGCGCACACTGCTTTTTTGCCATCTGCACTTTTACCGATAATAATACCTCTGCCGTGGTAAGCTAAAGAATTAAGTTCTTCTGTTAATGTTTTAGTTTCCATAATTATATCCCCCGCTATTTATTTAATATAAGTTCTACCGTTTTTAACTGTAATTTTATCATCGCATAAAAGCTGAACTGCCTTAGGAAGTATCTTCCATTCTGCCTGTTCCATTATGCGCTTTTGCAACGTTTGGGGCGTATCATCATCTTTAACTTCAACTGCTTTTTGAAGGATAATAGGTCCGCCATCACATTCACTTGTTACAAAATGTACTGTTGCGCCTGAAACTTTTACGCCTTTTTTAAGGGCTTCTTCATGAACACGAAGACCATAATAGCCTTTACCGCAAAAAGAAGGTATCAGCGCAGGATGCACGTTTACCATTTTATTTGGGAAAGCATCGCATACTGCATCACCTAAAATAGTCATAAACCCTGCGTAAACGATAACATCAGCCTTTTCTTCAAGCAACAGTTTAAGCATATCTTCAGTGTACTTATCAGAATCAGCATAATCTTTTCTGATTAACGTTCTTGTTTTTATGCCATTATTTTGGGCACGTGTTAACGCATAAGCATCCTCTTTTGAAGCGATAACACAGGTTATTTTACCCTGACCAAGCTCGCCTCTTTTTTCGGCATCAATCAATGCCTGAAGATTTGTGCCACCGCCTGAAGTAAGTACAACGATATTTTTCTTATTATTCAATGATAACACCCTCATCACTTTTTATAACTTCACCGATGATATATGCATCTTCACCGTTTGCCTTTAATATTTCAAGAGCTTTTTGTGCTTCGTTTTTATCAACAACGATACTCATACCAACGCCCATATTAAAGGTATTGAACATATCTCTTTCTGAAATTCCGCCAACCTTCTGAATAAGATCAAAGATTGGTAAAATCTTAAGTGTGGATTTATCAACTTTTACAGAATATCCTTCCGGTAAACTTCTTGGAATGTTTTCATAGAAGCCACCGCCTGTGATATGTGAAATAGCGTGAACATCAACTTCCTGTAAAAGTGCAAGTACGCTTTTAACGTAAATCTTTGTAGGTGTAAGTAATGCTTCGCCTAAAGTTTTGCCGTTTAATTCATCTTTGTATGCGTTTAAATCGCAGTTTCCGATATCAAAAACTTTACGAACTAAAGAGAATCCGTTTGAATGAACACCTGAAGAAGCAAGTGCAATAACCGTATCCCCTGATTTAACCTTGTTATTATCAAGGATCTTCTTTTTATCAACAACGCCCACTGCAAAACCTGCAAGATCGTAATCTTCTAAAGGCATCATGCCGGGATGTTCAGCAGTTTCGCCACCAATTAGTGCTGCACCTGACTGAACGCAGCCTTCACAAACACCACTTACGATAGAAGCAATCTTTTCGGGATAGTTCTTTCCGCAAGCAATGTAATCAAGGAAGAAAAGTGGTTTTGCACCGCAACAAATAATATCGTTAACGCACATTGCAACTGCATCAATACCGATGGTATCGTGTTTATCCATCAAAATAGCAAGTTTAACCTTTGTACCACAACCATCTGTTCCGCTTACAAGTACAGGTTCTTCAATACCTGATAAATTAAGACCAAAACAACCGCCAAAGCCCCCTACATCATCAAGGCAACCTTCGTTACGTGTTCTTTTGATATGTTCTTTCATAAGCTCAACTGATTTATAGCCTGCTGTAATATCTACGCCTGCTGCTGCATAACTATCGGATTTTGATTTTAACATTTTTTATTCCTTTCCACTCCAGCAATACGTACAAAGGTTTTCCCTGTCAATACCTATTGCCTTAATAATGCCCTCAAGGGACTGAAAATCAAGTGAATTAAATTGCAATTTTTCGCAAATTGCCTGCCTCAATTGTTTACCGCGTTCAGTTTTGGCATCTGAATATTCTTCAAGGTGATTTAATCCTTCTTCACCTTCAAGCTCCATAACCGTTTTTCTTGCAATTAACTCTAATTCATTACCTGAACGGGAAAAACTTAAGAATTTACATCCGTACATAATAGGTGGACAAGCTGAACGCATATGAACTTCCTTTGCACCGTTATCGTAAAGGAAATCAACGGTTTCTTTTAACTGTGTTCCGCGAACAATGGAATCATCAACGAACAATAAGCTTTTATCCTTAATAAATTCGTGAACGGGAATCTGCTTCATTTTAGCAACTTTATTACGTTGCGCCTGGTTTGTGGGCATAAAGCTTCTTGGCCAGGTAGGTGTATATTTGATAAAAGGCCTTGCAAAAGGAATTCTGCTTTTATTTGCGTATCCGATTGCGTGTGGTGTGCCTGAATCCGGAACACCGCAAACGTAATCAATACCTCTATCATTACCTGTTTCCTGATCTGTTTGTGCCATAATTTCACCGTTTTTACAACGCATAGCTTCAACGTTTACCCCTTCGTAAGTAGAGGTTGGATAACCGTAATATGACCAAAGGAAAGCACAGATCTTCATTTTCTTCTGCTTTTCCATTAAGGTTGTAACTTTATCCTGGGTAATTTCAACTATCTGCCCGGGGCCAAGTTCCATATAATCTTCATACTCAAGTTTTTTATACGAAAAAGATTCAAAGGCAACTGCAAAACCGTTATCATTTTTACCAATTAAGCAAGGTGTTCTGCCATAGAAATCGCGGGCAGCAATTATTGTGCCCTTATCTGTAAGCAATAAAACAGTTGCTGATCCTTGTATCTGCTCTTGTGCAAAACGGATTCCTTCGTGAAAACTGCCTTTCATATTTATAAGGCCTGCAAAAATTTCAACTGAATTGATTTTACCACCTGTCATAGCACCATACTGGCCACCATCTTTAAGGTATTTTTCAATAAGTTCTTCCGAATTATTGATGGCGCCAACTAATGTTATGGCATAAGATCCTAAATGTGATCTGAATAAAAGTGGTTGCGGTTCGGAATCACTTATACAACCGATTGCCGCAGTACCTTTCATTTCTTCAAAAAGATCTTCAAACTTTGTGCGAAATGGTGAATTTTGTATATTATGTATTTCTCTTTGTAAGCCAATTTCCTTATCCCATGCGGCAACACCTGCCCTGCGGGTACCTAAGTGAGAATGGTAATCTGTACCAAAGAACACATCGGATATAGCGTCCTGCTTACAAACTGTGCCAAAAAAGCCTCCCATATATGTCTCCTTTTAAAGTTTAGAAGCAATATCAGCGTCCTTTTCCAATACTTTTTTAGCATCGGAAATACGCTTATTATCAAGTTTTTCTTGTAATTCTTTATCTTCAACAGCAATGATCTGTGCTGCAAGTAACGCTGCATTTGCTCCACCGTTTATAGCCACCGTTGCAACAGGAATACCTGTTGGCATCTGAACGGTTGCTAAAAGTGCATCCATACCATCAAGATTTGTACTTGAGCAAGGAATGCCGATAACAGGTAATGTTGTGTTTGCGGCGATTGCACCTGCAAGATGTGCCGCCATACCTGCTGCGGCAATTAAAACGCCAAATCCGTTTTCGCGGGCAGAAACAGCAAAATCTCTTGCTTCAATCGGAGTGCGGTGCGCTGAATAAACGTGCACTTCAAAAGGAATATCAAGAGTTTTTAACATATCAGTTGCTTTTTTAATTATTGGAAGATCACTATCGCTTCCCATAACGATTCCAACTTTTTTCATTTATTAAACCTCCAAACAAAAATAAGAAAAGGCACAGTTACCCGAAAAATCAAGTAATTGTGCCCAGACGGTCGGCAAAAATAATTCTTTGTTCCTTTGTGGTTTTTCCACTTTTTCCGTCAGTTGCAAAGAATCTTGTTTATACTTGAAATTATACAATAAAATCAAGTTTCTGTCAAGGCAACAACCCTTAATATCAAAGGGATTTTATGATTAATTTTTCGCCTGTGTTTCGCAGTAAATACAGCGATAAACACCCTTTTCTTTATCTGTTAACTTAAAGATATGATCTATCTCCTGTTCACAGGAAGAAATACAACGTGGATTTTTACATTTGATTACGTTTACCAGGGTTTTGGGCATTTGAATTGTTTTCTTCTCAGTTAAAACACCGCCCTTAATAATGTTTACTGTTGCACCGGGATCAACGTAGCCGATAACATCAAAATTAACGGGAATATCTGCATCAATTTTAATAATATCTTTTTTGCCCATTTTTTTACTGCCAACGTTTTTTATGATGGCTATTGAACAATCAACTTTTTTAAGCCCTAAAAGCTCATAAAGTAACATGCCTCTGCCTGCAGAAATATGGTCAATAACAACACCGTTCTGGATTGAATCTATTTTCATAATAAATCTGCCTCCTTTAACAGTTTAAGAATTAATGCCATGCGCATATATTTTCCGTTTAACACCTGTTTAAAGTAAACTGCCCTTGGATCTTTATCAATGGCAACGCTGATTTCGTTTACCCTTGGCAGAGGATGCATAATTGAAAGATCTTCTTTTGCATTTTTAAGTTTTTCCGGTGTTAAGATATAACTATCCTTTAAGCGAAGATAATCTTCTTCATTAAAGAAGCGTTCCCTTTGAACCCTTGTCATATAAAGAATATCAAGTTTAGGCATAACTGATTCTAAATCAGTTGTCTGTTCATAGGGGATATTGTTTTTCTTTAAAACGTCCTTTTTAACGTAACTTGGAAGTTTTAATTCTTCAGGTGAAATCAGAACGATATTGATATTAGCATATCTTGATAATGCATTTATCAATGAATGAACCGTTCTGCCAAACTTTAAGTCACCGCAAAATCCAACGGTAAGATTATTTAATCTACCTTTTTCGCGATAAATGGTCAAAAGATCAGCTAAAGTTTGCGTTGGGTGATTGTGTCCACCATCGCCTGCATTGATAACAGGAATATCGGATTTAGAAGCAGCTACCAATGCAGCGCCTTCCTTCGGATGACGTATCGCACAAATGTCTGCATAACCGGAAATAACACGAATTGTATCAGAAACGCTTTCACCTTTTGCAGCCGATGAAGAATCAGCTCCGGCGAAGCCTAAAACAGAACCACCAAGATTTAACATGGCAGCTTCAAATGAAAGTCTTGTTCTTGTACTTGGTTCATAAAAACAAGTGGCAAGTTTCTTTCTCTCGCATGTTTTTGCGTACTTATCAGGATTATTCTCAATGTCATTGGCAAGGTCCAAAAGCTTGTCCAATTCTTCCACCGAGAAATCCAATGGACTAATTAAGTGTCTCATTTTCTTCCTCCTTTTTACACATTTTTTC
>JAZSPY010000050.1:0-2720 GCA_045537705.1 Clostridia bacterium | reverse complement strand
GAGTTGTCTTCCTAAGACCGCTTGGCCTCCGACTTCGATATTGTAAAATTAGAAATAACTGATATAAATAGCGAAGGCTCAGGCGTAGCAAGATTTGATGGAATCGTTGTTTTTGTACCCTATGCACTACCGGGCGAAATTATTGAAGCCTTAATCATTAAAATAACAAAAAGTTATGCAGTAGGTAAAGTTCAAAGAATAATTAAAAAAAGCGATAAAAGAATTGAACCAAAATGTCCTTACTTTTATCGTTGCGGTGGTTGTGATTATCAGCATATTTCATATGATGAACAATTAAATCTTAAATGTTCTTCAACAATTAAAAATATACAAAAAATATCACAAAACAAAGATATAAATATTGATAAAATTATTGGTGCAGAATTAATATGTAATTACAGAAACAAAGCACAGTTTCCTGTATCATTAGATAAAGAAAACAACGTAATTATGGGCTTTTTTTCTCCTAAAAGCCATCGTGTAGTTTCTATTGATAAATGTATTTTACAAAATGAAAAATGCAACAGTGTAATTGAACCAATTAAATCTATTATAAAAAAACACAACATAAGCATTTATGATGAAATTAACCATAAAGGCATTTTAAGGCACGTTATTGCCCGTTCAAGTAAAAATGAACTTATGCTTATCCTTGTAACAAATCATGATAAAAAATTACCTGATAATTTTATTAACGATATAAAAAACAAAATGCCTTTTGTTAATACGCTTATACAAAACGTTAACACTAAAAAAGGTAATATAATTTTAGGTTCAAAATGCTTCACATTGTTTGGTAATGGTTATATAAACAATTCTCTTTGTGGAATTGATTTTCGTTTACATCCCCTTGCGTTTTTACAGGTTAATCCACAACAAGCCGAAAAATTATATCAAACAGCTATAGATTTTGCCTGCCTTACAGGCAATGAAATCGTTTTTGATGCATACTGTGGTATCGGTGTTATGAGTCTTATGCTTGCAAAAAAAGCAAAAAAGCTTATCGGTGTTGAAATCGTTCCCGAAGCCATTGAAACTGCCAAAGAATCTGCCAAATTAAATAACATAAATAACACTGAATTTATTGTTGGCGCTTGCGAAGACGTTCTTCCACAATTACTTAAAAAAGGCGAAAATCCTGATGTTATAGTTGTTGACCCGCCACGGGCAGGCTGTGAAGCAAGCCTTATAAACGCTATTGCTGAAAACAAGATTAAAAAAATTGTTTACGTTTCTTGTAATCCTGCAACATTAGCAAGAGATATTAAATTATTTAGCGAACTTGGTTATTCTTGTTCTGACGTTACTTTTGTTGATATGTTTTGCCAAACAAAGCATATTGAAAGCGTAGTTTTTTTAACAAGGGTATAAATTTTCATAAAAAAAGCACCTTTTCAGGTGCTTTTATTTTATTTATCCGATTTTTTAAGTAAGGTTGTAAGTTCTTTCATAAATGAATCAATATCTTTAAACTCACGATAAACAGAAGCAAAGCGAACGTATGCAACCTGATCAAGTTCCATAAGTTTATCCATAATGATTTCACCGATTTCAATTGAACTGATTTCGTGATCAAGTGAACTATGTACCTGGCGGTCAATCTCATTAACAACGTGTTCAATCTGTTCAACGGAAACCTTACATTTTTCACAGGCTTTTACGATACCGCGACGAACTTTATCAATTTCAAAAAGCTGTCTGCTACCATCCTTTTTAACTACCATAACAGGCGAAGTTTCAATTTTTTCGTAAGTTGTAAAGCGCTTACCGCATTCAGGGCATTCTCTACGCCTACGAATTACGCTACCTTCTTCTGTTGGACGGGAATCAAGTACGCGGCTATCAACACATCCGCAAAACATACATCTCATAAAATACCTCCGTTTAAAAGTTTATTATAAAGTTCTATTGTATTTTTTTCTTGTAATGATGATTCTAATGTAATAATACCCTGTTCATTTGAAAGATTTTTAATATCATTTTTTACTAAAATTTCTTCTAAATGAGCAACCGTACCATCAATGCCATCAAAAACCAAAACGTTTTTATTAAATTTGTTTATTATATTTTCCTTAATAAAAGGATAATGTGTACACCCTAATACAATTGCTGTAACGTTAACACTTTTATATGGTTCTAATAGTTGTTCAAGATATTTATCTATATTGTTTTCTTTAAAAACAGCTTCTTCAATTTTTTTAGCAAGTTCAGGGCAAGGAACTTTTATTACACGATTTTGCGTATCATATTTTTCAATAAGTTTGTTTACCCTATCCGAATTTAACGTAACGTTTGTTGCAAGCAAAAGAACTTTACCTTCTGTTTTCTCTAACGCAGGTTTAATGGCAGGTTCCATACTTATTATAGGAATATCGGTTGTTTTTCTAATTTCGTCCACCGCTATACTTGTGGCGGTATTACAGGCAACAACTATTGCTTTAACGTTTTGTTTAATAAGATTATTTACCGCTTTTTTTGTTAAATCAAAAACCTGTTCTTTGGTTTTAGTACCATACGGCGCATTTAAGGAATCACCAAAGTATATGTAGTTTTCTTCAGGCATTTTTTTAACGGCATATTTTAAAACTGATAAACCGCCAACACCTGAATCAAAAAATCCTATGGGATCTTCCCTCATACAAGCACCTACTAAATAAAATTTAAAAACACTACATATAGTATACACTATACTTAAATAATTTTCAAGTATTAAATTAAAA
>JAZSPY010000083.1:0-9684 GCA_045537705.1 Clostridia bacterium | reverse complement strand
GAAGAAAGAAAACGATACTATGCCGAATCGGATAACTACAAAATGATTGAAGGCGATGCAAGAGATTGCAGATGGCTGACAACTATTAAGGAAAACAAATCCGCGATTGTTGTTATGGAAGGCGTGAGTATGTACTTGACTATTGATGAAATGCGAAATCTGTCAGACAGTTTGTGTGCTTATTTCCAACAGGTCGTGCTTTTGTTTGATTGCTATACTTCTTTTGCTGCCAAAATGTCAAAACACAGGAACCCGATAAATGATGTAGGTGTAACTGAGGTTTATGGCATAGATGATCCCCAAGTATACCAAAGTGAGAAGCTTAATTATGTAAAAGAACACACGATGATACCGCAAAAATACATAGACGAGTTAAAAGGATTTGAAAGGTTTGTTTTTGCAAAGCTTTATGCAGGTAGCTTCTCAAAAAAGTTGTATCGCTTATTTGAATATAAAAAGTAATAACTGCCAAATCACAATTTAACGAACTGAAAATATTTTTTGAAAGATATTGAGGATTTTAATGAACAACACAAAAATAAATGCCCAATTTATTGAAGATTTTGGCGAAACGGAAAAACTTTTAAGTGAAATTTATTCCGATATACACGGCGTTTCTTGTTATATTGATGATATGATAAAGAAGCAAGATAAAAATAATATTAAAGATTGGGATAAATATTTAAAAAGATTAAAAGAAATCAGGCACAAAAGAAATAAACTTGCTCACGGCGAAGTTGCTTTTTCACAAAAATACGTTTTGAAAGAGGATATAGTTTTCTTAAAAGAATTTAAAAAACTAATTCTAAAAAAGCAAGACCCAATAAACAAATACAATAAAATCAATATTTCAAAACAAGATAAAAGAAAACAAAAAAACGAATCTAGTATAAGTTGGTCAACCACGTTACTAATTACTTTAATCATTATTCTTATCTGCCTTGTTGCTTGTGTTATTTATAATTTTAACCATTAAAAAAAGACCTTTAAGGTCTTTTTTATTTTTTTGCTTCTTTTGGCGAAACACCCATAATCTTTTTATAAACTTGTGAAAAGTATGAAACGTTATCAAAACCGCATTCCGTTGCAGTTTCTGTAACGGTTAAACCTTCTTTTAAACAAACCTGTGCTTTTTTGCATTTAAGTATATTTATATAAGTAAAAACAGTTTGTCCTGTGTATCTTTTAAATTCCCTTACAAGATGAAATTTAGTTATATTGCACATTTTTGCAAGCTCATCCAACACAATCGGTTCAGTAAAGTTATCGCTTATATATTCAATCACCTTTTTAACATATTTTTCCGAAGTTTTTTGCGATAGGGTAATATCGTCTTTTGATTTAGCGTGATTAAGGCAGATATCAATAAGCAAACTTAATACTGCATTTCTGGCAAGTGGGGCAGATAACAAGCCTTTTTCAGTTTGATATTGTTTTATATATTTTTTTGCGATTAAGAATAATTCTTTTGTGTTTTTATCTGAAAAATGACTTTCAAAAAAAGTGTTCTCCGTTTTGATGCCGTTTTTTAAACAAAAATCTTCATCAATAATAAGATAATCATAGGTTAGTGCATCTTGGGAATGGGGGCGGTGTAATGTACCTGAATTAACAATTATAATGTCATCTGTTTTTACATGAATTACCTCTGCACCATACTGAAAATATCCGTCACCGTCTAAAATAACGATAACCTCAATATTCCTGTGCCAATTGGCAACGTTCTTATCCCCTGAAGTAGTATCGTTACCAAGAATAAACGGGCATATTTGTTCATTTAAAAATAAATGATGCTCATACCGTTGTAATGCCATAATAAACCTCAAAATATCAATATAACTAAAATATAAGTCAATAAAATTATTGAAATATCAATATATTTATTTTATATTATTAGTGTAAAAATGTCAATTTATATATAAGGAGATTTTAAAAATGAGAATTTTAGCAATCGGTGCACACCAGGATGATAATGAATTCCGCGTTGGCGGTATGGCTTACAAATGGGTTAAAGCAGGTCACACTGTTCGCTTTTTAAGTATGTGTAACGGTTCAGGCGGCCATCATATTATGACTCCTGAAGAAACAACCGCCAGGCGCTATAAGGAATCACAGGAGGTTGCAAAGTATTTAGGCGTTCAGTATGATATCTGGAGTGACGTTGAAGACTGCACCTTAATGGCTGATTTAGAAACACGCTTCAAGCTTGTTCGCTATATCAGGGAATTTAACCCGGATTTAATTATCGCACATCGTAATAACGATTATCACGCTGACCATCGTGCTTCTGCACAGCTTGTTCAGGATGCTTCATATCTTTTAACAGTACCACACACCTGTCCTGACGTTCCTGCTATGCGCTTTATGCCTGTAATCGTTTATAACGAAGATGCATTTAAAAACCCTGTTTTTGATGCAACCTACGTTATGGATCTTAATGATGTTATTGATGTTAAATTACATATTGCACACTTAAACGAATGTCAGGTTTACGAATGGCTTCCTTACACCCACGGTGAAGAAGTTCCTACAGGCGAAAAAGAACGCTTTGAATGGCTTAAAGGTATGAATATTACAACTGAAACTACCGATGAAGAAGTTATGGCGGCAAAACGCGGATATTCCGTACGTTTTGCAAAAACTGCAGCTCGTTTCAGAGATAAACTTATTGAAAAGTACGGGGTGGAAAAAGGCTCAAAGGTGCGCTATGCCGAAGCCTTCCAGCTTTCTGAATACGGTTCCAAACCCACGGAAGAATTTAATAAAACCTTATTTGGTTTTTAAAAAACAAAGCACCTTGAGTATACAGGGTGCTTTTTTTATTTGGGTATTGAATTTTGAATTTTAAAGTATTATAATATTGTTGTAAAAAAACGAAAGAAGGCGAATTTTTTATGAAAAAATTTTTATCAATTATACTTGCAGTAATGCTTGTTCTAACGTGTGCAGCTTGTAATAATGATAAGGATACAAGTGTTAATCTGCTAACACCGGAAACCTTTGTTAAACCTGAAAATTACGTTACCGTTATTACAGTAACAATCAATCCTGAATTTAAGTTATACCTTGATAAAGAAGGCACAGTTTTGGCTGTTGAACCTGTAAACGATGATGCTAAAAGTGTTGCAAATGATATTACCACAACAGGCGATATTAAAACAGTAATGGAAACCATTGTTACTGCAACAAACAAAGGCGGATTTGTTAAAGAGAATGCAACAGTTGATATTAAAGTAACTGAAGTTAAAGATGCTACCGTTAGCCCGATGGAAGCATTAAATACTGCAAAAGCTTCCGCTGATAATAGCTTTAATAAAATGGAAGTTACTGTTCAGGTTTCTGCCTCTGTTGCACAAGACGTTGTCTTTTTAACAGCAGATCCTACCATTGAAGCAACTCCAACCCAGGAACCAACACCCGAACCAACACCCGAATCAACGCCTACACCCACACCAAAGCCCACACCAAAGCCCACACCAGAGCCCACACCAAAACCAACTGAAAAACCCACACCTACACCTGAACCGGTATACACTACAATTATGGAAAAAATCGGTGTATGGTCGGCATTATATCTTGAAGATAAAACACTTTGTGATCTTAATATATTTTTGCTAAGTGAAGCTCGCTTTGATCTTGCATTAGGTGATCCGGTTAATATTGAAATGATACATCCTGAAGAATTGGAATTTTGCAAAGAATTTAACGGTAAGCACTATTACTTTGGCCGTGGAACAGGCGATGCATTATCCACAACGGTAGAAGATGGAAACAACGTTACTGTAAAAGATCTTAATGACAATAAAATGATACTTAAGCGCACAGGGGAAGATACCTTAAAAGTTGTTTCAATAGATTCTGAATTCAGTGAAATTTCAAAGATTCCCGTAGGTACTGTTTTAACATTTTCGGCTATTGCTGAAGAATAAGAACGTATAAAATAAAAATCAGTTGCGTTTTGCAACTGATTTTTTTGTTTTATCCTAAACTGTCTTTTATATTTGTTACAACCGTCTGCTCATAACAGGCAAACTTTTCATCTATGTTTTCAGGTGTGGTTTTTTTAGTTATAAGGCTAACTATAGGCACAAGAATCAAGCTGCCAACAATTGCAAAAACACCTGAATATAATGAGTTTTTAAATATAAAATTTAATAAATCGCCACTGGGTGTAATCAAGCCTATGCTAATTAGAAGTTGAACTATTTCTAAACCGCAACCAAAGATAAAACTTGCAATAACCGCTGCTTTTGTGGTCTTTTTCCAATATAACCCGTATAAGAATGGGGCAAGGAAAGCCCCGGCTAAAGCACCCCAGGAAACGCCCATCATCTGTGCAATAAATACCGAATCTTTCCAGATGCTATCTTTAAGTATAGCAATTAAAGCCGAAAGTGCAATAAAGAAAACGATAAACAAGCGCATAATGAAAACACTTTTCTTTTCGCTAACCAATTTTTTCTTTTCTATATATGGCTTAATAACATCAAGGGTAAGGGTAGAAGAACTTGTTAAAACAAGGGAAGAAAGTGTGGACATTGAAGCCGCTAAAACAAGCACGATTATTAAAGCAACGATTATGGGTGAAAGCTCGTTCATCATTGTTGGGATAACTTTATCAAATAAAATATGATTTGTGTTCGGGTTATAAAAACCGCTTTCTATCATTTTATCTTTATAAAGCCTGCCAAATCCACCTAAGAAGTAACAACCACCTGCAACGATAATAGCAAATATGGTAGAAATAATGGTGCCTTTTTTAATGGCGCCTTCATCCTTAATGGAATAGAATTTACCAACCATCTGTGGCAATCCCCAGGTTCCAAGGGAAGTAAGCATAACAACAAAGAATAATGATATGGGGTCGGCGCCAAACATTGAAATATATTGATTACCTTCTTGAAGCGCAAGATTTTGTACTGCAACGTCAAACCCACCATTTGCAAATAAAACGGCAACAATAACTGCAATAATGCCAACAAGCATAATGATGCCTTGAATAAAATCGTTTATTGCAGTGGCCATATATCCGCCAAAAACAACGTAAACGCCTGTTAAAACGGCCATTATTAAAACAACAACCCAATAAGGAATAGCAAAAACGTTATTAAAAAGGGAAGAAAGTCCATTATAAAGTGATGCAGTATATGGAATCAAAAATACAAAAACAATAAACGAAGCAATAATCTTTAATGTTTTTGAATCGTATCTTTTTTCAAAAAAGTCAGGCATTGTTTTTGAGCCTAAAGCCTGCGTCATAATTCGTGTGCGTCTGCCTAAAACAGTCCAGGCTAAAAGTGAACCGATAAAAGCATTGCCTAATCCTATCCAGGTAGAAGCAAGCCCAAAATTCCAACCAAACTGACCGGCATATCCAACAAAAATAACTGCAGAAAAATAAGAAGTTCCAAAGGCAAAAGCGGTAAGCCAAGGGCCAACGGTTCTGCCACCTAAAACAAAGCTGTCAACACTTTTTGCAAGATTTCTACACTTAAAACCAACACCAATCATCAATGCAAAAAAGCAAATCAGCATAGGGATTGAAATAAGGGCAGTAGTGCTAATCTGTAAAGATAAAACGTTCATTTGTATGTACCTCTTAATTATAATTGTAAACACTTTAACACTCTAAAAAAAATTTGTCAATAAAAAATCTGCCAAAATCCCAAGTTTTTTGCGTATTTGATTGACATTTTAAGTTGCTGCTAATATAATAATATATTATATTTATAAATAAGGATAATTAATATGACAATTGTTCACCTTTTAGAAGAAAACGCTAAAAAATACGCTAATGATGTTGCTTTGGTTGAAATTAATCCCGATCAGGCAGAAACCCGTAAATTAACCTGGCACGAATTTGAACTTGTTCAGCCTACCAATAAGCGTCATTATCGTAGGGAAATTACCTGGGCAGTTTTTAACGAAAAAGCAAACCGCCTTGCAAATATGCTTGTGCAAAACGGCATTGGCAAAGGCAAAAAGGTTGCAATTCTTTTAATGAACTGCATTGATTGGCTTCCCATTTATTTTGGTATATTAAAAACAGGCGCATTGGCAGTACCGCTTAATTTCAGATATTCTTCTGATGAAATTGACTATTGCCTTGATTTAGCCGAGGCTGACGTTTTGATTTTTGGTAACGAGTTTGTTGGCAGGGTAGAAGCAGTAGCAGATAAAATCAGCAAAAAATGTACGCTTATCTATTTAGGCGGAAGTTGCCCTAACTTTGCAGATGATTATAACGATCTTATCAGTGAATGTTCAGGCACTTTCCCTGAATGTGCTTTAACAGAAGAAGATGATGCTGCAATCTATTTTTCATCAGGGACAACAGGTTTTCCTAAAGCAATTTTACATAAACATCAAAGCCTTATCCATTCTTGCCGTGTTGAACAGAATCACCACAGCCAAACAAAAGATGATTGCTTCCTTTGTATTCCGCCCCTTTACCATACAGGCGCAAAGATGCACTGGTTCGGCAGCCTTTTAACAGGTTCTAAGGCAGTTATCTTAAAGGGTACACAGTCAAGAAATATTCTTCAGGCAGCAAGTGAAGAAAAGTGCACGATTGTGTGGTTGTTAGTTCCTTGGGCACAAGATATTCTTAACGCCCTTGATTCAGGTGAAATCAAGTTAGAAGAATTTGATTTAAAGAATTGGCGCTTAATGCACATTGGTGCACAGCCTGTTCCGCAAAGCTTAATTAAGCGCTGGCTTGAATATTTCCCCAATCAACAGTACGATACAAACTATGGTTTAAGTGAATCAATTGGTCCAGGTGCAGTGCATTTGGGCGTTGAAAACGTTCGTAAAGTTGGTGCAATCGGTGTTGCAGGCTACGGTTGGGAAATTAAAATCGTTGACACAGAAGGTAATGAAGTTAACCAAGGTGAAGTTGGTGAACTTATCCTTAAAGGTCCGGGTGTTATGACTTGCTATTATCGTGACGAAGAAGCTACAAAGGCCGCGTTAAAAGATGGTTGGCTTTATACAGGCGATATGGCTATGCAGGATCCTGAAGGCTTCGTTTATCTTGTTGACAGAAAGAAGGACGTTATCATAACAGGCGGCGAAAACCTCTATCCTGTTCAGATTGAAAACTTCCTTGCATCTAATTCTAAAATTAAAGACGTTGCGGTTATCGGCTTGCCCGATGTTCGTTTAGGTGAAATCGCCGCCGCAATTATTGAAGTTAAAAAGGGAATGGAATTAACTGAAGAAGAAGTTAACGAGTTCTGTCACGAGCTTCCAAGGTATAAACGCCCAAGAAAAATTATCTTTGCATCCGTTCCAAGAAATCCTACAGGTAAAATTGAAAAACCTCGCTTACGTAAAATGTATGGTGGCGAAGGATTAGTAGATTCTCAAAATAAATCTTAAAAAAGGACAAAAACTAATTATGAAAAAACTTTTGATTGGTAATCAGGCAGTTGCATTTGGTTTACATGATGGTGGCTTAGGCGTTGTTTCAAGCTATCCGGGAACACCCTCAACTGAAATTACTGAATTTTTATCTGAATTTGATGATATTCACAGCGAGTGGGCACCCAACGAAAAGGTAGCCTGTGAAGTTGCCTTTGGCGCATCTTTAGCAGGTGCAAGAAGTGCCTGTGCAATGAAACACGTTGGCTTAAACGTTGCGGCAGACCCTCTTTTTACACTTGCTTATACAGGTGTTAACGGTGGTCTGGTTATCTGTGTTGCCGATGATCCGGCAATGCACTCTTCACAAAACGAACAGGATTCAAGGCATTATGCTATTGCATCAAAAGTGCCTATGTTAGAACCTGCTGATTCACAGGAAGCATATACTTTTAGTAAAACTGCATTTGAACTTTCAGAAAAGTTTGATACCCCTGTAATCTTACGTATGTGCACACGTATTGCACACAGCCAGTCTCTTGTTGAAACTGAAGAACCAATTCCCGCAGTTTTAAAGGATTATAAAAAAGACCCAGCAAAATACATAATGATGCCGGCAAATGCAATTAAGCGTCATCCTTTTGTTGAAGAACGCACATTAAAACTGCAAGAGTTCAGTGAAGATTGCATTTACAACAAAGTTGAAATGAATGATACAAAGATTGGTATCATCACATCAGGCTGTTCATATCAGTATGTTAAGGAAGTTATGGGTGAAAGTGCAAGCATTTTAAAAATCGGTATGCCTAATCCTTTACCTGTAAACTTGATTAAGGATTTTGCCAAAAAGGTTGAAAAACTTTACATTATTGAAGAACTTGATCCTGTTATTGAAACTTTTGTTCGTTCACTTGGTATTGATTGCGTTGGCAAAGAACTTTTCTCACTTTTAGGTGAATTTTCACAAAGCACAATCGCAAAGGCATTTAACAAGGAAGAAAAGCCTTTTGTAAGCGCAGATTCAGTAATTCCTAACCGTCCGCCAATGATGTGCGCAGGATGCCCTCACAGAGGATTGTTCTATACTTTGGCAAAAAATAAAATTACCGTTTTAGGTGATATCGGTTGCTATACTTTAGGTGCAGTACCACCCCTTTCAGCACTTGATTCAACACTTTGTATGGGCGCATCTGTTTCAGGGCTTCACGGTTTTAACCTTGCAAGAAGGGAAGAAAGTGAACAAAAATCCGTTGCGGTTATCGGTGATTCAACCTTTATGCATTCAGGTATGACAGGCCTTGCAAATATTGCTTATAACGCAACAAATTCCACAGTTATTATTTTAGATAACTCTATAACAGGAATGACCGGACATCAGCAGAACCCAACTACAGGTTATAACATTAAAGGCGATCCTGCATTAAAGATTGATTTAGAAGCACTTTGCCATGCGTTAGGTATTAACCGTGTGCGTGTTGTTGACCCATACGATTTAAAGGCTTGCGAAACTGCTATTAAGGAAGAACTTAAAATAGAAGAACCTTCCGTAATAATTTCACGCCGTCCCTGTGTGCTTTTAAAATCAGTTAAAGTGCAAAAACCATTAACTGTGGATAAGGATAAGTGTAAATCCTGTAAAAGATGTATGCAGTTAGGTTGCCCTGCAATTTCTATGAAAGATGGCAAGGCAATGGTAGACGTTACCCTTTGCGTTGGATGCGGTGTATGTAAACAACTTTGCGCATTTGATGCCATTAACTAAGGAAAGGTGAATATAAAAATGAAAACAACAAGTGTAATGATAGTTGGTGTTGGCGGACAGGGAAGTTTACTTGCATCAAAACTACTTGGCAGGCTTTTAGTTGATGAAGGGCTTGACGTTAAAGTTAGCGAAGTTCATGGTATGAGCCAAAGGGGCGGAAGCGTTGTAACTTACGTTCGCTTCGGTGAAAAGGTTTATTCACCAATCATAACCCAGGGCGAAGCCGATATAATTATTTCATTTGAAAAATTAGAAGCCGCAAGATATGCACCATTCCTTAAAAAAGGCGGCAAAATCGTTGTAAACACACAGCAGATTGACCCAATGCCCGTAATTATCGGCGCAGCCCAGTATCCTGAAAACTGCTTGGTTGAATTAAAGGATAAAGGCGTTGATATTGATGAAATGGACGCGCTTTCCTTAGCAGAACAGGCTGGTTCATCAAAGGCAGTTAACATTGTTTTGATGGGCAAAGCAGCAAAATATTTTGATATTCCTTACGAAAACTGGATAAAAGCAATAGAAAATACCGTTAAGGAAAAGTTTGTTGAAATGAA
>JAZSPY010000130.1:0-3143 GCA_045537705.1 Clostridia bacterium | reverse complement strand
GATTGATATTTAATACGATTAAATAGTATAAGATAAAATAAATAATCGTATAAACCATATATCCTGCATCGGTAAAGAAAAACCAATTTACTTTTACTGCAATGATATATTGAAAGAAATACATAAAAAAGTAAGCTATTGTAGCAAGCACAAGGTTTGCAAAAACACCTGCAAACGCAACAATTAACATACTTTTTCTGCCATTACGAAAATTACTTGGTACAACGGGAACAGGTTTTGCCCAACCGAACCCAACTAAAAGCATTGCCAGGGTTCCTATCGGATCAAGATGCTTAAATGGATTCAACGTAAGCCTACCTGTACTTTTGGCGTACGCATCACCTTGAGTAAAAGCAGCATAACCGTGAGCAAACTCGTGAAGTGAGAGTGAAAACAAAAGCGCAGGAAAAGCAATTAAAACTGATAAAAGTGCAAGCATCATATTATCAGCAGTAAAAATATCAAGTAACATTTTTAATCACCCCTATTTAAGATAATCAGGAACAACATCATTCATAGTGATATATTCATAAGATTGCCTTTTAGAAATAACAGATGATTTACCGTTATTAACAAGAACCATCATAGGTACAGGGTTTCTGTTATAATTACTTGCCATGGAATAATTGTAAGCACCTGTTGTTAAAACCGCAATAGTATCATTTACTTGTAAGCTTTCAGGCATCGGTGTATCCCAGGTAATCATATCCCCCGATTCACAGCATTTACCTGCAATAGAAACAAGTTTGTTATGTTCTTCGTTCATTTTAGAAGCACAATATGCTGTGTATTTTGAACCGTACATTGCGGTACGAACGTTTTCAAACATTCCGCCATCGCACATACAATATGTACGAACGTCTTTAATCTCTTTTAAACCATTTACGTTATAAAGAGTTGTGCCTGCTTCACCGATAATAGATCTGCCCGGTTCAATAGTAATAACAGGAACTGTATAATTGATTGCGCCGCACAGTTCATTTACTTTTTCACTTATAAGTTTAACAAAAACATCAAAATCTTTGGGTGTATCTTCTTCTGTATAGATTACACCAAAGCCGCCGCCAAAGTTAAATACACATAATTCAACGTCAAGTTCATTTTTAACTTCATTAGCGAAATCAACAATATGTTTTGCAAGATCAGCGAAAGGCTTTTCATCAAAAATTTGCGAACCAATATGACAATGAACACCGTGAAGCTTCATAAATTTACTTTTATGAATGATCTTTGCCGCTTCAAGAGCCTGCCCATCAAACAAACCGAAACCAAACTTACAATCCATTTTGGCGGTTTGAATAGCCTCGTGGGCGTGAATATCAATATTAGGTCTGATTCTGATAACAACATCAATTGTCTTATTTAACCTTTGGCATACGCTTTCAATTAAATTAAGTTCATCAAAACCATCTGCAATAATGCAATAGATCTGATTTTCAACAGCCATAACGATTTCTTCTTCAGTTTTACTGTTACCGTGAAGTTCAATTTTATTTGGGCTGATACCTACACTTAACGCGGTGTAAAGTTCGCCTGCAGATACAACGTCAACCCCCAAGCCTTCTGAATCAATGATTTTAAGAATTGCTTTATTATTAAGGGCTTTAGATGCATACATTACCCTGCCGTTTTTAAAATATTTATCCATTGCCGTTATAAACTTTTTGCAATTATAACGAACTGTATTTTCATCAATCACATAAAGCGGCGTACCATACTGTTCTTTTAATAAAACAGTATCGCAGCCGCTGATTGTTAAATGTCCTTTTTCATTGATTTTCATATTATTATTGAGTCGCATAGCATATTTCCCCTTTTATTATGCTATGATACCACATTTTGTATATTTAGTCAATGAATTGCTATCTCCAATTTGATATAATTCCCTTTATTTTATCAATAAAGCCTGCTTTTAAGTGTTCGTTTTGAGAAACAAGAATTACACTGCCTAAATCAACACCGTTTAATGAAATAATTACCTTACCTAATTCTTGCCCCTGTTTAACAGGCGCTGTTACATTTTCTTGTAATTCTATACGAGTTTCAATTTTATCTGTTCCATCATTTTTAACGCATATCTTAAATTCATCTAACGCTACACCATTAGCGTTTTTTTCCACTGCACCATTAATTGATACGTTACCTAATATATCCCCTGTTTTAACAACTGAATTATTCTGATAATTAGCAAACCCATAATTTATAAGTTCAGCAGCTTCATTAAATCTATCCTTACTTGTAGAACCACCTAAAATAACGGATACAAGGCGCATATCGCCACGTTTTGCTGTTGTGCTTACGCAGAATCCGGCATCAGAAGTATAACCTGTTTTTAAGCCATCACAACCGTTTAAAGAACGGATTAGTTTGTTTGTATTAACAAGTTCGGTGCTTCTGCCATCTTTATCGTGTTTAAGTTCATCCATCCAGATTGTGCCCCATTTAAAGTACTCTTCGTGCTTTAAAAGTTCACTGGACATAATTGCAACGTCACGGGCGGTTGATAGATGTTCTTTTTCAGGCAGTCCCGTGCAGTTTTTAAATAACGTGTTATTCATCCCAAATTCTTTAGCACGCTTATTCATTTTAACAACAAAGGCATCTTCACTACCTGAAATTCTTTCTGCAAGTAATACTGCTGCATCATTACCTGACGCTATAATTACAGATTTAATTAAGTTTTCAACTGTATAATCATAACCCGCATCAATAAAAACCTGTGATCCACCCATGCCGGCCGCAGTTTCACTTGCGGTAATTTTTTCATCCATTTTTATTAAACCGCTGTCAATGGCTTCAAAAGTTAATAATAACGTCATTACTTTTGTTACGCTTGCAATAGGCAATTTTTTATCAGCATCCTTTTCAAACATAACCCTTTTGCTTTCAGAATCCATCAATATGGCTGATTTTGAAGTGATAGTTACACCTATATCTTCCTCTTTGGCAAATGAGGTAAACGGAAGAATAAGCATACTTACCATAATTAAAATAACTAAAAATTTTCGCATAAAAAAACCTCCTTTCAAAATTATTTTTTTCAAAAGAAGGTAATATTATTTTTGAAATTTTTACAAAATTGTTTTTAGTAATCCATAAAGCCTGCTATTTGCATATTTTAGCATTAAGAAAAATAAAAAAAC
>JAZSPY010000073.1:0-3286 GCA_045537705.1 Clostridia bacterium | reverse complement strand
ATTATTAAACTTTTTTATTGTTTTTTATATAATAATTTACATTTATAAAATAAAAAGACCGCAGAAATTTTTCTGCGGTCTTTAAATTTAACTAATAAAATTAGTCATTGTAAAGAGCCTGAAGCTTTTCAAGATGTCTTCTCTTCTTCTTAGCAGTTTCTGCTGCAAGTTCAAAGAGTTCTTCAGCGCGTTCAGGGAATGAACGGGTAAGTGAAGAATAACGTGCTTCGTTAAGGATAAATTCCTTATAATCAGTTGTAGGCTCCTTGGAATCAATTGTGAAGGGCTTTTCGTTTGCAGGGTTAAAGCGGAACATATTCCAGTAACCGCAATCAACAGCCTTCTTCATTTCATCCTGGCAGTGAATCATACCGCCCTTGATGGAGTGCATTTCGCAAGGTGCATAGCCGATAATAAGTGATGGTCCCGGATATGCTTCAGCTTCCTGGATTGCCTTAAGAGTCTGATTCATATCAGCGCCCATAGCAATCTGAGCAACGTAGATGTAGCCATAGCTCATAGCAATTTCAGCAAGGCTCTTCTTAGCGATGCCCTTACCTGCAGCTGCGAACTGAGCAACCTGACCGATCTGTGATGCTTTTGAAGCCTGACCACCGGTGTTGGAGTAAACTTCGGTATCAAATACCATAATATTTACGTCTTCGCCAGAAGCAAGAACGTGGTCAACACCGCCGAAGCCGATATCATATGCCCAACCGTCACCACCGAAGATCCATATGGACTTCTTGGAAAGGAATTCTTTATTGTTAAGAATTTCTGCTGCTGTGGGGCAACCTGCTTCTTTAGCCTTAACGAGTTCAGCAACTAATGCCTTTGTGGCGATAGCGTTTGCCTTGCCATCTTCTGCAGTATCAAGATACTGTTTTGCGCAAGCCTTGAATTCTTCTGTTGCCTTATCGCTTGCAGCCATTTCCTTAACCTGATCCATAAGGCGAGTACGAACAGCTTTCTGACCAAGGTACATACCGTAACCATGTTCAGCGTTATCTTCAAATAATGAGTTTGCCCAAGCAGGACCAAAGCCTTCCTTATTTACTGTATAGGGGCTTGTTGCTGCAGGACCACCCCAGATTGATGAACAACCTGTTGCGTTGGAGATATACATTCTATCACCGAAAAGCTGTGTGATTAAACGTGCATAAGCAGTTTCAGCACAACCTGCGCAGGAGCCTGAGAACTCTAAGAGAGGCTGTTTGAACTGGCTGCCTACAAGATTAAGGTTTGCTGTTGTTTCAGGTTTTTCTGTAACAACATCTACGCAGTAATCAAATACTTCCTGCATATGATCCTGTGATTCACGGGAAACCATCTTAAGTGAATTTGTGGGGCATACGCCTACGCATACACCGCATCCCATACAATCAAGAGGTGAAACTGCAAGTGTGTAAACATATTCTGTTTTAGGTGCAGCAGGACGCTTACCTTTAAGAAGTGATTCGGGTGCATTTGCCATTTCTTCAGCATTTAATGCAAAAGGACGGATAGTTGCGTGTGGGCAAACGAATGAACAACGGTTACACTGTGCGCAAGTTGTGTTATCCCAAGCAGGAACCATAACTGCAACGCCGCGTTTTTCGTATGCTGCTGCGCCCTGTTCAAATGTACCGTCAGCATGGTCAACGAATACTGAAACAGGAAGAAGATCACCGTTCATCTTTGCAACGGGCTTCATGATGCCATCAACCATCTTGATAAGTTTTGCTCTGCCCTTTTCGGTAGGAGCATCCTTAACATCTTTTGCATCTTTCCATGAAGCAGGAACGTCAATCTTAACGTATGCGTTAGCACCGGCATCAATAGCCTTTTCGTTCATTTCAACGATTTCTTTACCCTTCTTCATGAACTTCTGTGCTTTTTCCTTCATATAGCCAATAGCTTCTTCACGGGGAAGAACGTTGGAAAGTGCAAAGAATGCTGACTGTAAAACAGTGTTTGTACGCTTACCTAAGCCGATTTCTGCGGCAAGATCAATAGCGTTAACTGTATAAAGGTTAATGTTGTTGTTTGCGATATATCTCTTTGCTTCGCCTGAAAGTTTTTCTGCGAGTTCCTTAGCATCCCACTGGCAGTTAATAAGGAATGTACCGCCGGGCTTAACATCGTTAACCATTCTGAAACCTTTTTCAACATAGGAGGGGTTATGGCAAGCAACGAAGTCAGCCTTATTGATGTAATAGGGGCTCTTGATAGGCTTATCACCGAAACGAAGGTGAGAAATTGTTATACCGCCTGTTTTCTTGGAGTCATACTGGAAGTAAGCCTGAACGTACTTATCAGTGTGATCACCGATGATCTTAATGGAGTCTTTGTTAGCACCAACAGTACCGTCACCGCCAAGACCCCAGAATTTACATTCAATGGTGCCTTCTGCTGCAGTGTTGGGAGCAGGCTTTTCTTCTAATGAAAGATTGGTAACGTCATCAACGATACCGATTGTGAACATCTTTTTAGGAGCATCCTTTTTAAGTTCATCAAATACTGCAAATACGCTTGCAGGAGGTGTATCCTTTGAACCTAAACCATAGCGGCCACCGATAACGTTTGCCTTAACGCCCTTTGCTTCAAGAGCAGCAATAACGTCAAGATAAAGAGGCTCGCCAAGTGCACCGGGTTCTTTTGTTCTATCAAGAACAGCAATGTTCTTTGCAGTTGCGGGAATTGCTTCAACAAGTTTTTCTGCTGAGAAAGGTCTGTAAAGACGAACCTTTACTAAACCAACCTTTTCGCCCTGTGCTGTAAGGTAATCAATAACTTCTTCAGCAACGTCACAAATTGAGCCCATTGCAATGATTACGCGTTCAGCATCCGGTGCGCCATAGTAGTTGAAAAGTTTATAATCTGTACCAAGTTTTGCGTTAACCTTGTCCATATATTCTTCAACGATAGCAGGAACTGCATCGTAGTATGTGTTACATGCTTCTCTGTGCTGGAAGAAGATGTCGCCGTTTTCGTGTGAACCACGCATTACGGGATGTTCGGGGTTGAGAGCACGTTTACGGAATGCGTTAACAGCATCCATATCGCACATTTCTTTAAGATCTTCGTAATCCCAGATAGCAATTTTCTGAAGCTCGTGAGAAGTACGGAAACCATCGAAGAAGTTGATGAAAGGAACTCTGCTCTTGATTGTTGCAAGGTGAGCAACAGCGCCGAGGTCCATAACTTCCTGAGTATTTGTTTCTGCGAGCATTGCAAAACCTGTCTGACGGCAAGCATATACGTCAGAATGGTCACCGAAGATGTTAAGAGCGTGAGATGCAACGCA
>JAZSPY010000132.1:0-1695 GCA_045537705.1 Clostridia bacterium | reverse complement strand
ATATTTACTGATTGAATGTTATCATAATAACGCGTATACTGATCAATAGGCGGAACAACAGTTTTAACGTTACCTGTTAATCCCCAAGCAGAAATATTATCATTTAATCTGTTTATTGCAGAGATGGTTTCTTCAATTTTATTAAAATCATATTTAGTAAAATCACCTGAATAATACCAGGTTGCGCTTAAACAAAGGTCTTTTTCAATAAAAATATGATTATAAAAAAGTTCATAGTTGCAATAAAGTTCATTAGCATTATCTTTATCAACAAACGGACTGTATGGATTTTCAAGATAATCAAATATACCAACGATTTTTACTTTAACAAGGGGCTCTTTTAAAGAAAAATCATTAAAATCAAGATTATCATAAGAAAGATTAAGAACTGAACCAACAACATATTTTGAATAAATATGATGTGAACGGCTGATCATTACCTCTACGTAACCATCTTCATCAAGCTGTTTATTAGGCATTCTGCCATCAATAATCTTAACGGCATTATCGTAATTATCTGTTGCTTTTAAAACAACTTGATTAAGTGTTGAACCCTTATTATCCCTATGATCTATAGCATACATTTTTGCACAGGAAAGAGTTTTACTTTTAACAAGTGCGGGCATGTACAAATTCTTAAAAAGATCATCGTTAAGATACTTATCACAGAATGTAAAGTTATCAAAATTGGATGAACTTTCATCGCGCCTTGAAAATGATGAAAGCGAACAAGAAACAACAACCGAACTTGGCGAAACGTTGTTGGCATCCTGATAATTTTCCAATTGTGTTACAAGCATTCTATGTGAAATTGCTTCAGAAAACATAGGAATTGTGCAAGTAATAACAATAGCAGATAAAATGCCTGTTAATAAGGAAAGCATTAAAGCTTTATTGTTTAAAATCTTTTTCAGCGCAAGTTTAAACATTACTTTAACACCACCTTTTCGCCTTCTGATAAGCCTTCAAGTACATGAAAATATGTGTTGTTAGATTCCCCTACTTTAATTTCCTTTTGTTTTAAAATACCGTTTTCACTTTCAACACAAACAAAAGCAGAGCCTTCTTCATCAAGTAAAAAAACTGAATTTTTAGGTGCCAGCAAGCAATTTTCTTTTTGATAAGTTATTATATAAAACCTGCCGGGCCAGTTAAATCTTAATTGAGTTTCCGTGGGGGTTTCGTGCCTGGCAACCATAAAAGCTGAAGAATTGTCTTCAGGTAAAGTAAGTGTTGCTTCAAGCTTAATAATCTGGTTATTTACTTCGTATTCAACAAAGCCTTTTTCTCCAACAGAAAATTCGCCATTTAACAAGGTGCTTTCCATTGAATATAAACCATCGTTCTTAAAATTACCCCTAAAACTTTTTTCCGCAATGAAATCGCCTAAAATAACTTCACCAACTTCATAATCCTGAGGAACAACAAACTCGTTAATAGGCGGTTCTATTGGTTTAAATTCGCCCACCGAACAACCGCATAAGGTTAATAATATTAAAATGTAAATGAATGAAATTATCTTTTTCATTAACGTACCTCAAAAACTTTAAATTCTTCCATAATTTATTTTATATATAATTATACTTTTTTTCAAGTATAATCTGTTGTATTTACAAAATATTTACAGTTTAATTGACCGATTTATTGATTTTTGATATAATTGTTTTAAGAATTTGGAGAAAAATTATGAAAAAA
>JAZSPY010000112.1:0-16194 GCA_045537705.1 Clostridia bacterium | reverse complement strand
TTGTTTTCTTTTTCATTTTTGTTTGTCTCCTTTTTTTATAATAAAGCATTACATCGGGTAACGCTAGATTAACTAAGTGCTTTCTCATAAACATCTTCCAACGATGTCTTGATACTCCTTGTTATTTTTTAACCACATGAGAACCATACCATTGGATGATCTTTTAAGCAGTTCTTTAGCTTCAGAAACTGCGCTATCAGTATCCATTAACCCAATCAACACTCTTATAAGTGTCAATTTAAAGAGATCTTCAGAGGGATACAAGCGAATATAGTGTTCTGCCTGTTTTTTTATTTCTTCAAGATTTCCTTTGTCTGCTGCCTCATTATAGAGCATGAATGCAAGCTCAACCGGCGCATAAACAATATCTTTGGTTGACTTTATAAGCTGGGCTGCTTCCCCCTGCTTACCAGACCAGAACAAACAACTGCTTTCTACTAATATATCATAAGACTTTATGCTGTTTTCAAGCTTGTCCGAGATACTCTGTTTTTGATTGCGGCGTATGAGAATCAGTTTTTCCGCCTCACGCACTCGGCCTGTACGAAGAAGAAAAGATATTATACAAGCTAAAATATCATCTTCTATGGGAACATACACGTTATAAAAAAGATACCATTCATGCAACTGTTTTGCCAAGTAATCGGAGAATAATTCCTTAAACAGAGTTTCCGTATGGGGAGTCACTTCTTTAAAAGTTAAATCCAGATCAATGTTCTTCAGCTTTTTACTGAGTATCTTTGCAGCTACCCCACCTGCTGTTCCGTATATGTGGTGATGATACTCTTTATTATAATCAAGTATTTGCATTTCGGCTATCTTATATTTGAAATTGATATCCAAAGCCTCTTTTTTGTTTATCAGAGGCATATAATCATCCATATATGTCTTGTATCCCAAGTCCAGATCACGAACGGTATCGTGAACTTCCACTTCATTATTTGAAGGAATCATAAACCAATCCATACCGTATTGATATACAAGATAATCAATGGGCTTTTCAGGGATAGGCAACATTACGTCCTCAAAAGGAACACGAACGGGTTTGCCAAACACATCCTTGTTATAAACCTGAAAGCGCATACCCCATCTCATAAGATATCTGTTGCCTTGACCGTGATACTTAAGTATCTTACGTTCAAGTTCATCAACTACCTTTTTCTTTCCTTGAGTACGAGTGCGCTGCAAAAGTTCTGCATATCTCTTACCGTCACCTAAACTACTTAAACGGTAATAAGGATTTATAATCTCGCAATGATCAATGAAATCTCGCTTCATCTGTTCCAGTTTCTCATCATCATCAGGAGCATCTTCAAGAATAAAGATATCCACTGCAAGACCGTTTGCTGCAACATCAAACATCATTGATCGCCAGATATTTGTAGTAGAGGTATCAATATATCTAACCGTATTTGTGGGATATTCCTCGTTGAGTTCCGGAGCCTCAAGAGCACGATTTTCCGGATTTTCCTTAAAAAATGCTATTTTGAATTTTTCCCAATTATCACGGGTCATTGTTATGTCGGTGTCATCATCCCACGGAAGAAAGCCGCCGTGGCGAAGTGCCCCCAAAACTGCTCCGCCTTCAAGATAGTATTCTATATCATACTTTTGGCAAAGCGCATCTACTTCTAATAACAAACCTAATATGCGCTTTTGCATATCATTCATAATCTGAATCTCCTAAGTTAATTTTATTGATCTTTGCGCTTCGTTACAGATATCTTTGCGCAACTTTTTCGCTAATTCACCTTTGCCCTTGTGTTCAAAAAGAACCATTGCTATATCAAAGATTTCTCTGTCAAAGCACAACACCAAACCTTTTTGATATTGCTTTATAACGGCAGCAAGATACGGCTCTAACAACTTATACAGTTCATTATACCTTGCCTGCTTAAACAAAAGGCATATATCATCTTTTTGCGGCATATATTGCCTATAAAAATCAAAGCGATCTTTAGTACAGAACAAAATATCCCAATAGGATTCAATCTTTCTCCGCAAAAATCGCATTTTTCCGCGAAGATAGTACCATCGTATCCAGTTGATTTTTGGACCTTTACCATACAGTTCCTTAACCAACGCCTTCACTTCGGAATAGTCTGACTGCACCGTCATAACAGACAGATGCATATCCTCAAATTCCTTTTGCACATCTTCGGTACGCCATTTTTCACTGAACTCTATGGTCATATACCGTTCAAAGTCCGTCGGGACAAAAAATTTGTGTCCAAACAGTTCTATCTCCTGTCTGTCAGACATAACAGACGCCGGAAACTCAATGCTTTTTTTGGGGAATCTGCAAATACGAAGAAATGGTGATTTTCCCTTTTCTTGTTTATATATTGATCGCAGAATAGCTCTTTCAATCAATTCCATAGGTTTAAGAAGATAATACCACAAGCGTAAAACATTTCTGAAATACGCCCCCATTGCTGCAGAAGCTTCTATGGCAACTATCATCCTGTTGACAAAGCTTTTGCGCGGAACATTACGTATAAGTTCAATATCAACGCCAATGCCCAGATTTTTATACTGCCCTATCTCATCCACTTTTACAAAATAAGTGTTATCCGCAGAATATCTTATAACGATTCGTGACATTTTACGATTCTTCAGCGCATTTTCACTTTTTCTCTCGGGCAGCTGCAACAATTCCAACAAGCGAAGTGCATCCGAATAATACATAGCAACCGTTGGTGTAGCAATTCTGTCCGGGAATGATTTATGAAGCATTGCGCTGTAAGCTGTGTATCTGCTGAGAATATACGGTATATTATTTTCGCGGCAACATTTATCCAGTTCAGAAAGCAATTTAAATTGAACCGACTGGTAATCCTTCATATCGTACCCTCTTCAAATTTTTATGATTTGTTTATTTCACTCCCGAAAAACTCCGCTGCTTCCCTGTTTGCATCGGCTGTAACCATGTTCATTGCATCTTGTGTATTTTTTTCTTCCATTTCAGTAAGTTCGGCTTTGGATCGTTCACTTGCTTCTGCTTCTTTTTGTGCAATATATTCGTTAATGCTGTTATGCAAACTGTCAACAGCCGCTTTTTTTAGCTTTTCTTCCAAGTCTATAGTTATTGGGTTTAAATTCTTTTCATTGAGTTGCTTCTTAAAAGATTCAACATAATCTTTTTCACCATTATACCGAAGCATCTCCATAACCACCGCATCAAGTTTCGGGCTAACCTGAATGGGCCATCCCTTTATGAGATATTCCTTAACCGAACTTGTGTAGTCCTGTAAAACGAAACTGAGCCACTCATATTCCGCTTTAGCTTTGGCTACCTTCTCATAGAGGGCATCCTCTATAGGTTTAAACTGAGTATAAAGACGATACCTCTCTCTTGTCATAAAAAGAACATCCCAGTTCTTTTCTATCTGCTTGCGCTTTGCGCTGATCTCGCTTGAAAGGGAATTTCTTACTTCCATCATACGTTCAATTCTTGACCTATCGCCAAGAACACTGCCAATATCAAACTCCTTATAGCTGACCTCAGTTGATGCAACAAGCAAATGCGGAGTAGTTATATCCGTTAACTGATCGTCGCTTGCCCACTTTACGCCAAAAACTTTCTTAATGAATTCATCATGGCTTTGAGGAACGGCAAAACTTTCCTCTCCAAAAACAACACATTTTACATCACGTAAGGTGTTTTCTGCAAGGGAGATATCCTTACTGCCAACCCTGATGTATGTTAAAGAGTTTCCTTTTCTCTTTAAAAACATATTCTGAATGCGAACAGCCATTCTGACAAGCCTTGCATTGCCCATCAGTTTACCCACAGCTTTTAAACACTTAAGTGCAAATCTTTTCTTTTTGCCCATTCCTTCTAAGGATGTCTTAGTACCAAAGTTAATCACATCATCAAGTACCTTGATAGCCTTTTTTGCCAATGCACCCTTTGGCATACAGCGGCACTGCTGAATGGTTACAAAGATACCGTTGTGGCGGAATCTGTGGGCAGTATGGCCATAAAGGAATGTGGTTTCTTCGTCCACATAACGCATGGCTCTGCCTTCCGGATAATCCGGATAATCCATAATAGATTCCACTACTCTCTTCTTATGAAATTTTTGTTTTACCACTCTGCGAAATTTAAGGAAATCCTTTACATTCATTAACACGGAGGCATACACATATTCTCCGAGGAATGTGTGATCCTTGCAGGCATCCTTTGCTGTTCGCCCGCAAAGAACATAATCTATATTATTCTTTGCACAGATTTCATCAATCTCTTTTAATAAAACCACTAAATGCTTTTGTATACTATTCATTGTTTACACCATTATTACTTTACTTTTGATAAAAAATCTTTGATCGCAAGACGGATCATTCCGTTTTGACTGGTCTCCATTATATCACAAAGCAGAGACATTCCTTCTTCTGCTTCATCCGCACTTCCATAGCGAACCTGAAGCATTGCGCGCATTGAAACTATCCAGTCTAAAGATTGCACTCTATCTTCCTGCGCATCCATTCGTTCAATAAGCTCAATAGCTCTTTTTTGATTGTCGGTTTCAAGAACCTGCATGGCCTCTGCCCTGAGTTCATTTTCAATAAAATTAATAATATCCGGATGCTCGCTGCGATATCTTGAACTGATATCCAGCACCTCATTCAATCTGTTTTCCTCAAAGCAAATAACTGCTTTTCGGATATCGGCAATGATTTTTTCAATACACACCAGATTGTCTGAAAGCGGGGTGCCCTGTTCCTTTCTCAAAGTAAGGATTTTGTGCGCTTTTGAGTAATTTCCGTCAACCAGCATAAGATAAAGCGCACCGAAAAGCTGATCATCACTTAAAGGAACAAACACGCCATAGAATATATACCACCGATGAAGCTGAAGTGTATAGTAATTATCTAATTCCCGACGCACCGCATCATACTGGCGTTCTGCTATCATTTTTGTTAATGACAAGCCTTTGCGTTGTAGTTTTTTTGTTAGTGCAAGAGCAAAGAGTTTGGCAGTTGTCATATAGTTGTGAGTATCAATTACGGTGTTTATCTTACGGTTTTTAATATTCAGTACATGCGATTTTTTGTATATGCTTTTAGCCTTGTTTTGATTGATCTTGTACATATAACTATCTGCAAACTGCTGATAGGGAACATTCAGGTCAATAACAACATTATGGGTTTCCTCTTCATCAGGCGGAGGAATCATATGCCAGTTATCACCGTAGTGTATACGCAAATAATCCTCTGCTCTTTCGGCAACCGGCAACATAACATTCTCAAAGGGCACACGCTTTGGTTTACCAATAACATGCCTGGGATATATCCAATGCCCGTTATCGTATCTGAAGCCATATGTCATTCCTTCTCCGTCACTATAAGAAAAGAGGTGTTTTTCAACAAAATCAATAACTGATTGACGTCCACTGGAGGCTCCCATCTTCACAAATCTATCATACCACTCATTTGCGCCTACAATAGCATCGTAATAATATGGATTTAGATATTCGCAGTAACCACTGAGAATATCTAAATACTCTTTTTTGCTCTCCTCAGTATCCGGTATTGGATCCAAAACAAACAAATCAATAAACAAACCACTCTTAAACTGGTCAATCATTGATGTGCGCAATATACAGGTGGTAGAAGTATCACAATAGCGCCCATATACCATTGTATAATTGGGGTTACTGTATATATCTTCTATAATGCGGTCTTTGCGTGGATTTTCATTCACCACTCTCCTGAATTTCTCCCAGTTATCTCTGGTAAACAGGATGTCGGCGTCATCGTCCCACGGTAAAAAGCCTCTGTGGCGGATAGCACCAAGCGCAGTTCCACCATCAACGCAATATTCTATATCATTTTCCCTGCAAATTTCATCAATTTCCAGCAACAAACCAAGTAAACGCTCCTGGATATCGGTCATAATCATCCCTCCACACAAATGCCTTTTCTTAGAAAATTCATTTGATATCACTTGAATTTCTCAGCACACAGGTTCGGTTGGCAACACCTTTGTTTTCAAAAACTGTGCGTATGCATCACAGATCGGTTTTGTTTGGCCAAAAGCTATCTGTTTTCCTTTTTCAATCCACAGCACCTTGTTGCATAGCTTGCGGATTTGATCAAGCGAGTGAGAAACAAGTATAGTGGTTGCACCTCTATTAATAATTTCGTTCATTTTACGTTCGCTTTTTTCACGGAACGCCCCGTCTCCAACAGAAAGAACTTCATCTAAAATAAGTATTTCCGGACTAACCATACTGGCTATAGAGAACGCCAGACGGGATTTCATTCCTGACGAAAGCTGTCTGAAAGGTCTGTCTTCAAATTCCTTAAGCTCGGCAAATTCAATTATTTTATCATACTGTTCATGCATGAATTTGCGGCTGTAGCCAAGCATTGCTCCGCGAAGAAACGCATTTTCCTTAACCGTAAGATCGCCATCAAAGCCGCTTGCAAGTTCAAGCAAAGCAACTACGCGTCCATTTGCCTTTATAGTACCTTCGGTAGGTACCATTATACCGCTGATAGCTTTCAGCAAGGTAGACTTTCCCGCACCATTGCTGCCTACAATCCCAAGCATATCTCCGCTTTCAAGAGAGAAAGATACTCCATTTACCGCCAGAAACTGCTTTGCCTTATAAGTTCTGGTGAGTTTTCTCATGATATATTCCTTCAAACCGATATCCTTGAAATCTCCCACCATGAAACCTATGACAACTTTATCTACTTCTAACATCATAATATCACATAACCTAAAACAGAATCAATTTTATATTTTACATATAATAAAGGAATTTTTGATTATTCTTTTTGTAAATCCACAACCCAAGCAGGAACACTGCAATAGCATAAAACGCGCATAATCCATGAAGTGCCAGACTTGGAATAATGCCATCAATAACAACAATTCTGAAATATCGTATATACGCATACACCGGATTTAAATAGAACATCCTCTGTATCGTTAGCGAATAAGAGTCTACCTGATAGAAAATAGCCGATACATACATCAATAAAAGTGTAAAGACGCTGTATAGATATTGTGTATCTCTAAAAAATACAAACATAGCCGAAAGAATCAACCCTACGCCTATATTGAAAACTAAAAGGCAAAGGCAAGGATAAATCAGCGTAAGGAAAGAAAAAGAAAATGTAATTCCGTCAAACGCAGCAAAAATAAAGAATATAACCAACGTCAACAAAAAGTTCACAAGCGCTGATATGTTGCTTGAAAATACAAAAAGATATTTTGGTATCGGCACTTTTGTAATTATTGACTTGTTATTCATAAGGGAAGTCATACCAGCATTTGTAGAATCTCTGAAATATGAATATACCAGATTACCTGCAAACAGATACGTTGTATAATGTGGGGTTGTCCGTCCAAAAAACTGTGTAAACACTACCTTCATTACAAGCAGTGTAAGCAATGGCGATAACATACTCCAAAACATACCAAGTACTGTTCGTTTGTATTTTTTCTTAAAATCCCTTTTTACTAGTTCATCAAACAAAAACTCATACTGCCCAAATTTGCCAGGTAAAACTATCCACGGCCTTTTAAAGCCGCTTTCATCATACCGCAAATTTCGTATTTTTTTTGCCACAGAACGCCACTTTGATTTTATTTTGTCCAGCAAAACTGTTTTTCCTTTCAAATTATTTAAGGAGTATTTCATCCTTCAACATTCTATTTAGTACACTTGTTTATTTTTATAATATTCAAAAACCAAAAACCTGCAAAAGCGCCTTGTTTCCGGCTCATTTCACTCTGCAAATACAGGGTTTAAACTTAATGTTATATCATATATTTGTATCTAAACAAGCCTATATAACACCCATTATCACATTTTACGATTATACCATACTTAACAATATGTTGCAACTTATTTTTCGCTATTTTTCGCTTGCCTTAAATCTTTCTATTTTAGACTTCTCTCTGTTTTTTGCATTTCCTCGGCAGAGCAGAAAATAATTCAATCCTGTTTTTTCTTATTTCAGCTTGCCGTAAGAGCTTCTTATTATACCACCGTTTATAAGATGTTTTTTTACGTTTTTTTGTAAGGTTGTGTTTTCGCAAAAGGTGGAATAATCAGTTGATTCGGTATTAAATAGCCATCTATTTAAATAAGGATCCGCCTGGCCTTGATCTAAAATCACAAAGCGATTCTGAAAAGAAATTATATTTGAATCTTCTTTTAAAAACATTTTTAACTGATTATCAAGAAGCCACGAATTACAGAAAAAATCCCTTTCTTTTACTAAGAGATACTGCTTTTCAAAAAACGATGCCGCTTGTTCCAAAGAAGAATCCACAAGTCCTGGTAAAAGGCGGGCATCAGATGGAATATGAATATGAATATTTAATTTGTTTTCTTTTAAAACTGCTTCATATTCCAGTTCACCAATTCTGAAAAGATGGCAGCCTGCTTGGCGGGCAGTCCACCAATAGCGGTCAAAACGCAATTCGCCTGTTGCTTTTTGAGTTTCATCAATAAAACGGGTGAAGCATTTCATTGTATCAAAATATATTTCATCCTGAATTGCTTTTTGTTTATATATTTCGTAGGCTTTGCATGAAGCATACAGCATACAGGCAAGAATTTTAATGCCGTTTTCATCATTTCCAAGAAAAACCTGAACCTGCTCTAATGTTTTTTGCATATCTTCATGATTAAGATAGCCTTTTTGCAAATCATCTACCGCTTTAAAATCAAAATCTTTAATAAAATCTTCAACCTGTTTTTTGATTTCTTGTTGAAGATTTATTTTTTTGCACAAATCTAATATGTCCATAATTTACTTGTTTACAATATTCCTTGCAACGTGAACACCGCTTGCTGAAGCGTGTGAAAGTGAATGTGTTATACCGCTGCCATCACCGATAATATAGAGTCCTTCATATTTGGATTGAAGATTTTCATCAACTTCAACTTCCATATTATAGAACTTAACTTCAACACCGTAAAGAAGCGTATCATCGTTTGCGGTGCCCGGCGCAACTTTATCTAATGCATAGATCATTTCAATAATTCCATCTAAGATTCGTTTAGGAAGCACCAAAGAAAGATCGCCAGGTGTTGCACTTAAAGTGGGGGTTAAAAAAGAATCTTCAATTCTATTGGGGGTTGAACGCCTGCCCCTTATAAGATCCCCAAATCTTTGAACGATTACGCCGCCGCCAAGCATATTGCTAAGGCGGGCAATTGATTCACCGTAGCCGTTTGAATCTTTAAAAGGCTCTGAAAAATGTTTGGCAACTAAAAGCGCAAAGTTGGTGTTTTCAGTTTGTTTTTCGGGATCTTCATAACTGTGGCCGTTAACTGTAATAATTCCGTTTGTGTTTTCGTTTACTACCGCGCCTTTAGGATTCATACAAAACGTACGTACCTTATCGCCGTATTTTTGTGTGCGGTAAACGATTTTGCTTTCATAAAGTTCATCAGTTAAATGGGCAAAAACCGTTGCAGGCAATTCTACACGAACGCCTATATCCACACGGTTAGAACTTGTGGGAATATTAAGTTCCCCACAAACTTTTTCCATCCATTTGCTACCGCTTCTGCCAACAGAAATGATACATTTTTCACATTCGTAGGTTTTATCCTTTAAAAGTACCTGATATCCGTTATCAATTATTTTCACGTGTTCAACGGGGCTTTCAAAATAAAACTCAACTTTATCCTTTAAAAAGTCATAAATATTTTGCAACACAACGTAGTTAATATCCGTACCAAGATGGCGCACAGAAGCATCCAACAAATGTAAATCATTTTGAATGCATACCGTTTTAAACCTTGTGCCTGCAGTTGAATACAGTTTTGTTCCAACACCACCGTGTTTTAAATTGATTTCATCAACGTAGTGCATTAAATCCAAAGCTTGCTTTTTGCCGATATATTCATATAAAGTACCGCCAAAATCATTGGTTATATTATATTTACCGTCAGAAAATGCCCCTGCGCCGCCAAAACCACTCATAATACTGCAATGTTTACAGTTTATGCAGTTTTTTATCTTTTTACCGTCAATAGGGCATTTACGGTTTTCAAGTGAATTGCCTGATTCAAAAACTGCTACCTTAAAGCTTGGGTTAAGCTGAACAAGTTCGTATGCGGCAAAAATCCCGCCTGGGCCTGCGCCTATAATAATAACATCGTATTTCATAAAAACCTCTTTTTAATAATCTTTATTTACCTTTGTGATTATACCATAAAATTTATAATTTTTCTACCCCTAAAATAAAAAACGGATGTTTCCATCCGTTTTATTCTTATTTTATCGCCTTTTCTAAAGCATCGCCGATTTCTTGCCTGGTTTTAACGAAAACGCTAATTGAATCGGTATAAGTTTTAAGATCAGTAGTTACTTCTTTTATTTTATCAAGCACCCATTCCCTGCCTAAATATTTATCGGCTAATAAGAACATTTCGCAATCTTCCAATCCATCGCGTACTGCTTCAATACGAACTGAACCGCAAGGGCCATCAACACCAACCTGATTGCCGTTATAAAGCAACGACCCATCGCCATAAATATTATCTGAAAGATCAGGCATCGTCGCCATAGTGTTCCATGGATTATCAATCAAGCGCCAATAAGTTGTGCACCAATATAAAAAGCCTGTTGCTCCCACAAGATGCTGTTGCCAGAGTAAAATTCTGTGATCAAGCCCCGGTTCATCAACGTACATATTTAAATAAGGCTTAGGTGGTTCCCAGCAAACGTACTGCCAGATTTCCTTATCTTCTTTTTGTGCTTTATCCATTCTTTCTTTAAAAGAGCCATACTTTTCTTTTAATTTAAGTTCAGGCTCATCATAGATAAAATTATCATCATAACAAGTAAGTTTAGGAAGCACAAGTTCACAGTTATCAATTAAAAGCTGAACTTCATCCTGTTCTTCTGAATATTTAATATCCTTATAAAAAGCAGATGTCTTTTTAATATTGGGGCAAAGTTTATTAAGGCGCATACAAGCAGCAAGGAACGTATCAAGATGCTCCTTTGTTGTGGCTTCATCAAAAGGATAAAGCACTGCTTTTTTAAGCCAATCAGGATTTGAACTGATTTTTTCGTGAATTTTTATTAAGGTTTCATCATCCGCTTGCCTTTCATCATCAACAATAAAGCAGGTTAAACGGGGATCGGATAAGTATTCATCTGCCCTATCGTCTAAAATGTCATAAGGCGGATTAAAAGGACTTATTCTGAATTTAAGCATATATTCATAGTACTTTTTGTAAAGTTCACGCTGTTCTTCAGGATCTTTTGCGCCATGCAACCTGTAAATAGATTCTTGATGAATATTCATTGAACATCTTACTTTGTATTCTTCCGGCAAAGAAAAATCCCAAACCTTAATATTTACCGTGTAATCAAAAAACGTTTGCTCATCGTTTTTAAGCGCAATCTTAACAGTATGAAGCCCTGCTTTTACGTTATTATCCGCTGTAAAACGCACTAAAATATTTATAAGTTCAGAATTTTTTGCATCAAACTTTGTAACGGGAACAAGCGCATCAGGCCAACCGATACCATTACAAAGGGTAAAAATTTCTTTTTCGGTTTCAATTAAAAATCCGCCATCATCCTGAATATCCAAATAAAGATCTTTTAAATCCTCATCCATAGAAATTGAAATAACGCAACTTTCGGCTTCGTTTTTAGCCATATTAAGTTGAATTTCAGTTTTTCCGTTGCAAGTTATTGCTTTATCAAAACCATAGGAAAGTCCTGTTCTTTTTAACATATTTATCTCCTTATTTAAGTGTAATATCGTATGCTGTGCCCATATTTTCGTTGGAGCCAACAAGAATACGCGTGCCATCTTCATTTACTGCAATAGTGCTTAATTCGCAGTTAAGATATAAGCCGCTTGCGAGATTAAAATGTGTTCTGCCTAAATACTGAACGCCGTTTTCTTCATCAAAAGAGAACACTATTGAAATATCCCTATCGCCACCGATTATACCATAGGCAGTTTTTGTTTTTTCCGAGTAGCAGATATCCCTTACCTGCCCACAGGTGTTAGGGCAAGCGCCAAGATTAAAGGCTTTTTTGCCATCCCAAATAAACAATAAGCCATCAAATGTGCCTACAAGATATTTATCATCAAAAATTTTAACACTTGCTGTTGGAATTGCCCTGAAATATCTGCCAGGTGCCTTAGGTGTAAGTTCTTTAGGAACTGTAACAGGCGCCTCTTTTTTAGTAAACTCATCTATTTTTACAGTTTCGCCTGTTTTAGAAGAATAACGATATTTTTCTTCGTTTCCATATTCAATTATAACGTTATCGCCATCATATTTAACGAAGTGCACAGGTGAATTTTTATATCCCACTTTGCGCCAAACGGAGTATGGGGTAATCTTTTTATAGGGCACTTCCATTGGGTTTTCAGCCATAAATCTGCCGAACTCTTCGCCATATCTTCTGAACTCCAACGCCCTTTGCATCTGCCTGTCAAATTCTTCTTTGCCGTAGGGAAAGAATTTTTCGGGTTCATCAAGATTAAGGTAGTTTATAACATCGTAAGAAAGCGGTGTTTCATCGTTATCTTCATTAAGGTCATAGTTAATTGATTCTAACTTTTTAATATCAACTGCAAACATACCCGGTTCATCAAAATGATGGTTGCCACAGGTAAAATATAAGATTCCATTATGGTGATGCATTTCTGCCATAATGCTGATAGAACGGTAAGAGTTACCGATAATACCCATATTTTTAGGCTTTCCGCCATTTAAAATATCCCAGCGAATTAAATAGGCACAGGTCCAATCATATTCAGGATGTACTGCTTCTAAAGTGTACCATAAAACACCGTTTTCATCAGAACACAGCCCGAACACCTGATTAGGCTGGGCAAGTTCAAGATCTTCAGGTCTTGGCGAACCTACGGATTCAAGCTTATTTTCTTTAATATTGTATCTGTAAAGATCGTAGCCGAAAATGTATTTTAAATAAATGTTACCATCTTTGCCATCAGTAATATAATCAAGCTGAACGTGTTTTTCTGTTGAATAAGGTTCATAATCCTTATTAAAGAAAATTCCAAGTTCTTCAATTTGTTGTGTATCTGTATTTATGCGATAAAAATATCCGCTTCTATTTGCCGAATAAATATTGCCATCAATGTTTGATCTGAATAATCTAAACGATCCAAATTCCGTTACCTTGCCGTAATCGGTAATCTTGCCTTCATCAATATCATAACGATAAAGGTGTCCCCTTAAATAGCCTGTAAAATAAAAGGCGTTGTGTTTAGGATCATAAGTGCCACCGTAAATAGCTTCGTGGGCAATCGGTACACCGCGATTTTCCAAATGGTTTGTTTTTGGATCATAGATTAAAATATTTGAACCCTGATAACCTTCAAAAACGTGATTATAAAAAGGTTCGGGATACCAATAGGGATGCTTTGAAGATTGGCTTGTTGTATGGGTTGTCATAATAATTCTGCCATCGTTCATTTCAGACATTGAAGTATGTATTTTACTTGGCATAATGGCATCTTTTTCATAACAAACCATATTATCAAGTTCAAAACAACATTTTACTTCGTTGGTATCGTAAACGTATTCATAAAGCCCTACTGATCGGTGAACGTAGAGTTCTGCGCACACCGAAAAAAAGCATCTGCCTGATTTTGTAACAAGCATATCCCAGATAGCGTTACGGTTATCATTTTTATCTATAAACGCGCCTTTTATTGCGCTTTGCGGTAACAGTTTAAGATTTCTTTTTTCAATGGTTTTAAGATTTTTGTAAATCATAGATTAAATCTCCTAAAATTACTTTCGTTTTTTCACACTTAGTATGCCAAATGAACAAAAAAAAGTCAATAGCGTTTATCCTTTATTTATATTGATTTTTACACAATTTTTAACGATTTTATTGGTTTTTTCGCTTGCTTAAAAAATAGGTGTATGCTATAATATTTTCAAATATGAAAGGGGCTGAAAATATGAATATTAACGGGCTTTTGAAACCAATTCCCTGCTCTTGCGGCAAAACACATACTTGCGATATTGAGCAAGTTTTTATTGAAAAAGATGCGATTTTTCGTTTAAAAGACGCTTTAAAAAATCACCATAATATTTTGGTGGTTGCTGATGAAAACACTTTTAACGTAGCGGGCGAAAAAACCTTATCCGTTTTACAAGATAAAAGCGTTAAAACCGTTATTTTTAGCGGCAAAACCGTTTTGGTTCCCGATGAAAAAGCCATTGAAAAAGTTACTGAAAATCTTGAAAAGGCAGAAATGATAATCGGTATCGGTTCAGGGGTTATTCAGGATCTTTGTAAATACGTTTCAGGGCAAAGTAAAATTTCCTATTTAATCGTTGCAACTGCGCCTTCAATGGACGGTTACGCTTCTGACGGTGCCGCTATGATTTTAAACGGTATGAAAGAAACCGTTAAATCAGGTTTGCCCCGAATGATTATTGCAGATACTTCTATATTAAAAGATGCCCCATTTGAAATGCTTCAGGCAGGCTACGGTGATATTATCGGTAAATTTTCTGCCCTTAACGATTGGAAGTTAAGCGCTTTAGTAAATGGTGAATATTTTTGCCAATATATTTATGATCTTACCTATAAGCAGATTGAAACAACTTTATCTTTGGCTGATGGTATTAAACAAAGGGATGAAGAAAGCATTAAAGCTTTAATGGAAGCCCTTGTAATTGTTGGTATTTTAATGAGCTTTGCAGGTTCTTCCCGCCCTGCTTCAGGTTCTGAACACCATTTTTCACACTTCTTTGAAATTACGGGACTTTTAGATAATACTCCCTATTTTTCACACGGTATTGACGTTGCATATTCCACCGTTATAACTGCAAAAATAAGGCAGGATATCGTAAATAAAAAGTTCCCTGAAAAACTTTTTCGTTTAAGTGAAAGCGAATATAAAAAAGTTATTGAAAACATATATTCTTCCTGCGCAGAAGGTTGTATTCAGTTGCAAGAAAAAATCGGCAATTACAAAGATAAATTAAGTATTTATTTAGAAAAAGAGCAAGAAATTAAAAGCATTTTAAGCGAATGCCCAACAAGTGAAGAAATTGAAAAAATGCTTCAAAAAGTTGACCTTGATATAAAGGATTTTTACAATTTATATTCTGAAAAACAAATTGAAAACGCTATTCTTTACGCCAAAGATTTAAAGGACAGATATACTGTTTTATGGTTAAATTACGATTTATTCGGATATTAAAAATTGTGGCATAGCCACTCCTTAACTATTCACCATTCATTTTTCACTAAAAAAAGCACCCCACAGGGTGCTTTTTTGTTTTAATGATGGTGGTGATGATGGTGGTGGTGACAATGGTGTTGTTTTATAACACATTCTTTGTCATCGCAGGCTTCTTCTTCAGTTTCTATTTCTAACGTTGAATGGCTGATTCCGTGCTCGTTAAGCTCTTCCTTAATTTCCATTTTTATTTTTGCAAAATCGCCAGAACATACAATATGCATAGTAACATAATTAGATTCACCATCAATACTCCAAAGGTGAATATGATGCACATCCTTAACGCCTTCTATTTTTAAAAGGTGCTCTTTTATTTCTTCAATACTTAAATTTTCAGGTGTTTTTTCAAGGAAAACATCTGTTATCTCTTTTAAATTTTTAACGGAATTTACTAAAATGAAAATTGATACACCCAAGGATAATAAGGGATCAATTATTTTTATATCGGTAAAGCGCATTATAACGGCGCCTACTAAAACCACAAGCCAACCTAAAACGTCTTCAATCATATGAAGATTAACTGCCTTTTGGTTTAATGAATCCCCATCTTTTGTGAAATAAGCCGCACAAAAGTTAACCACTAAACCAATTACCGCAAAAATTATCATTCCGTTATAATTGATGCTGACAGGATTAAATATTCTTATAACTGCATTTAATATAACTATCAGTGAGCCTACAATAAGCACCGTTGTTGTAATAAGCCCGCCTAAAACAGAATATCTTAAATATCCGTACGTGTATTTTTTATCGGGCTGTTTTTTGCTTAATCTTTCAAAATACCAGGAAAATCCAATACTTATTGCATCACCTAAATCGTGCAGGGCATCAGATAAAATTGCAACGCTTCCTGTAAAAATCCCACCAAAAAACTCAAAAATGGAAAAACTTAAATTCAATAAAAAGGCTATTAAAATGTTTAAGTCGGAGGCCAAGGCGGTCTTAGGAAGACA
>JAZSPY010000026.1:0-4909 GCA_045537705.1 Clostridia bacterium | reverse complement strand
TAATTATATGGTATAATATTAGTATATAATATTATGCCATTTTTTTAATGTTAAATAAGGTAAAACAAATAGGTATATTTATGCTTGAAAAAATTAATTATCCACAAGATTTAAAAAAACTTAATATTCATGAATTACACGAACTTTGCGAAGATATTCGTAATGCTATAATTGATTCAACAAACAAAAACGGCGGTCATTTGGCTTCAAGCCTTGGCGCAGTTGAAATTATCGTTGCAATGCATTATGTTTTTGATGCACCTAACGATAAATTTATTTTTGATGTTGGGCATCAAGCATATGCGCACAAGCTTATTACAGGCAGAAAAGATAAGTTTGATCTTTTAAGAAAAAAAGATGGTGTTAGCGGATTTCCGAATCATAGGGAAAGCGAATATGATACGTTTGATGCAGGGCATTCTTCTTCAAGTATTTCATCTGCTTTAGGTGTTGCCAGGGCAAGAGATAACAAAAAAGAAGATTATCACGTTGTTTCATTAATTGGTGATGGCGCAATCGGTGGCGGTATGTCGCTTGAAGCACTTAATGATTTAGGCAATCAACCGTATTCCAAATTCATTATTATTCTTAATGATAACGAGATGTCAATATCTAAAAACGTTGGTGCATTATCAAAACATTTTGCTAAATTAAGGGCGGCTAAAGGATATATCACCAGTAAAAAGAAAATAAAAAATGCTCTTGATAAAATCAACCAATCCGGTAAACTTTCATATTTTGTAAAGCATCTTCGTAATACCTTAAGATATTTATTGATTGGCGAAAACATTTTTGATTCAATGAATATTACTTATCTTGGTCCCATCAACGGCCATTCGTTAACGGAGCTAATTGATATTTTTGAAAAGGTTAAAAACAGTTCAATGCCTGTTTTGGTTCATACCGTTACCAGCAAGGGTAGGGGCCACGATAAAGCTGAAGAAAATCCTGAAAAATATCACGGCGTTTCGCCTGAAAATAAAGATAAACAAGTTTTAAAAAATTACAATAAAGTTTTTGGTGAAACCTTAACTGAACTTTCTGAGTTTGATGATAGAATTTGCGCTGTTACTGCCGGTATGACGCTTAATACAGGCCTTAACGAGTTTAGTGAAAGATATCCCCAAAGATTTTTTGATACAGGGATTGCTGAACAACATGCTCTTGCAATGGCAGGTGGCCTTGCAAAAGGCGGTATGAAACCATTTGTTGTTATTTATTCAACGTTCCTGCAACGTGGATTTGATCAGATTTTTCACGATATATGTTTACAGGAAGTTCCTGTTACAATTTGTATTGATCATGCAGGGCTGGCTGGTGAAGATGGGGCAACCCATCAGGGAATTTATGATCTTGCTTTCCTGCGTTCAATGCCCGGGTTAATTATTCTTCATCCAAGGGATACACAGGAATTTGCACGAATGCTTAAATATGCTGCGAACTGTGATAAACCGGTTGCAATCAGATATCCTAAAGGTAATGCGCCTGTATTAAAAGGCGAAAATGATTTTGATTTATTAAAATGGGATTATTTAAGGCACGGATCCAACGGTACGATTTTATCCTTTGGCATCTGCATTGAAACGGCAATTGAAGTAGCAGAGAAATTTGATCTTGCGGTTGTTGATGCGCGCACATTAAAACCGTTGGATGAAAATGTGCTTACGGAAATTAAAGATAAACCAATCGTTGTTATTGAAGATAACGCCAGTGCAGGTGGTTTATGTGAAAGCGTTCTTAATTTTTATGCACAAAATAAAATCAACACTCGTGTTTATGGATTTTCATTAAAAGATGAATTTATTAACGTTGGCACAGTAAATGAACAGTTAATTGATAATTGTATTGATGCAAAATCTATAATTAAAAAATTAGAAAATGAGATTAGATAAAGCAATTTTTGAACAAGGTCTTGTTAAATCAAGAAGTAGAGCCGCACTTTTAATTAGTGATGGCGGTGTTTGTGTTAATGGAAAAAGCGTTTTAAAAGCATCTTATGAAGTTAAAGAAACGGATGTAATTTCTGTTATTGATACCATCGGATACGTTGGTAGAGGCGGTATTAAGCTTGAAGGTGCCATTAAGCAATTTAGCATTGACATAAATGGATATGATGCCTTAGATATTGGCGCATCTACAGGTGGGTTTACTGAATGTTTGTTACGTTATAACATTAAAAGTGTTGTTGCTGTTGATGTTGGTCACGGGCAGATGGATGAAAAGCTCATAAAAGATAATCGCGTAACATTGTTTGAAAACACAAATGCCAAATACATTACACCGGAACTAATCGGTGGAAAAAAAGATATAGCCGTTATGGATGTTTCTTTTATTTCTCAAACTGAAATTTACGGTGCAATGTTTAATTGCTTAAAAGAAAATGGCATTGCAATTACTTTAGTTAAACCGCAATTTGAAGCAGGAAGTAAATACTTAAATAAAAAAGGCGTAGTAAAAGATAAAAAAGTTTATCAGAATGTTTTAAATAAAATTGAACAAGCTGCTCAAAATTTTAATTACGGAGTAAAGAATGCTTGCATTTCCTCAATTCTCGGTGGAGATGGCAATATTGAATTTTTAGTTTTGCTTGAAAAAAATGCACCGTTATTTAATTTTAATGATGTATTAAATCAAGCAATAAAAGGGGAATAAACTTGAAAAATATAGGGATATATGTAAATAAAAATAAAGACAGAGATTTTAGCATAACTGAAAAAATAGTTACTTGCGCCCAAAATGCAGGGCTTTCGTGTCAGGTGATTCTTGATACAAAATCAGTTGATGATCCTATAGTTCAAAAACAAGAATCAGATTTTTTAAAGGATAAAGATGCAATTATTGTTCTTGGCGGAGATGGAACGATTCTTCGTATTGCTGCAGCTGCCTCAAAAGCAAACGTTCCGTTGCTTTCTGTTAATCTTGGACACTTAGGTTTTTTAACAGAACTTGAACTTAGCGAAATTGAAATTGGATTAAAAAAATTAGCAGAAGGCGATTATTTCGTTGAAGAACGCATGATGCTTTCCTGTAACATTGATGATAGAGAATATCTTGCATTAAATGATGTGTGCTTGCAAAGGGCAAACAGGGCACGGCTTTTAAAATTTAAAGTATATGCAGGTAATGAGTTTGTTGATGCTCTTTCTGCTGATGGTGTGCTTGTTTCAAGCCCAACAGGTTCAACGGCATATTCTTTATCGGCAGGTGGACCTATTATAAGCCCTAAACTAAGTTTAATGCTTATGACTCCTATCTGCGCGCATACGTTAAGGGCAAGACCTGTGGTATTTTCTTCAGATGAAATTCTTACCTTTACAACGGAAGAAAAATGCGGATTCTCAGTTGTTTGTGATGGTGTTTTGATTCGTAATGATAAAACTGTAAGCAACGTTAAAATAAGGCGTTCTGAATTTCCCTTAAAACTTATTAACTTTAAACAGAAAAACTTTTTTAAACGTTTGCAATCTAAATTTGTTGAATGGAATATAAATAAGGAGTAATTTATGAAAACTACAAGACATAGTAAAATTCTTGATATAATTTCAAAAAAAGAGATTGAAACACAGGAAGAACTTGTTAATGAGCTTGTTAATGCAGGTTTTAAAGTTACCCAGGCAACAGTTTCAAGAGATATAAAGGATCTTAGATTAACTAAGATTCCTGATGAACGTGGTGGATATAAATATACTTCTGTTGATAGAGCTGATGCAGGGATAACACCCAAAATGAAACAGCTTTTCGTTAATACTGTTATCTCAATTACTTCTGCCAATAACATTGTTGTTGTTAAAACGTTAGCAGGTTCAGCAAGCACTATTGGTGTTGTAGTTGATGCATTAAAGCATCCTGCGATTTTAGGTAGTGTAGCAGGTGATGATACAATGATTATTGTTGTTTCATCAAATGATCAGGTTAATGATGTTGTGAATAAACTTAATTTAATGTTAAAATAATATCTGTGAGGAATTTTTATGCTTCTGCAACTTTCAATTAAGAATATTGCTTTAATTGAAGATATTACAATTGAATTTGATAATGGCTTTAACGTTTTAAGCGGTGAAACAGGCGCAGGTAAATCTATTATTATTGATGCGTTAAATCTTGTTTTAGGCGAAAGGGCGGATAAAGAACTTGTTCGCACGGGTGCATTAAAAGCAAGGGTTGAAGGTGTTTTTTCTATTGCTGATAACAAAGTAATAAATGATCTTTTAGAAGAAAACGGCATTGATAATGAAGAAGATTTGCTTTTTATTGTGCGCGAGATTTCACAAGAAGGAAAAAGCGTTTCAAGAATTAACGGAAATCTTGTTACTTTAGCGATTTTAAAAAAGATTGCCGATAAACTTGCAGATATTCACGGTCAACACGAACATCAATTATTATTGAATCCTGATAGTCATCTTTCGTTTTTAGATAGTTTTGGCGGTGAAGCAATTTTTAATCAAAAAGAAAACGTTAGGATTGCTTACACATATTATAAAACCTGCTTAGATAAGCTTAACGGTGATTGGGGCACACAGGAAGAAAGAAACGATAAAATTGAAATGCTTGAATTTCAGATTGATGAAATTGAACAATCGCAAATTGTTGTAGGGCAGGAAGAAGAATTAAAAAACCGTGCAGAACTTTTAAAAAATTCTGATAAGATACGGGAAGCACTTTTTGAAACTGCAAACTTAACAGGTGGAAATGCCCTTGATGAAATTCGTTTAGGTTGCTCGGTTTTTTCTAAAATTTCATCAGTAAGCCAGGAATATACTGATTTATTTGATCGTTTAGAAAGTGCTTTTTACGAAATTGAAGATATTTCAACGGAACTTAAAAATCTTTCGCAAGATGTTGATGCGGATCCGTATGAACTTGAAAAAATTGAGGATAGACTTGCCTTAATTAAGAAACTATATCGTAA
>JAZSPY010000024.1:0-10377 GCA_045537705.1 Clostridia bacterium | reverse complement strand
AATGTGTTTGAAAGCACGTAATTAAGAACCGCGCAAGCGTTGGTTTTTGCAGTTTCATCATCGGAATAAAGACGTGGCTTTGTAAGTTCAATATACCAGTCACAATATTCTGACCATATGAAATCGTAAAGGCTTTGTGCTGCAATACCTAATTCGTAAGAATCAAAACTCTTTGTAACGCTTTCAACTAAAGCATTAAATTTCTTTAAGATCCACTTATCGCTTTCATCAAGGTCAATTGTTTTAATGTCAGGTAACTTTCTATCTGCAATGTTCATTTTTACAAAGCGTGAAGCGTTCCAGATCTTGTTTGCAAAGTTACGGTAGGCTTCAACCTTTTCCCAGTAAAAACGCATATCATTTCCGGGGGAGTTACCTGAAGCAAGTGAAAATCTTAATGCATCAGCGCCGTATTTATCAATAACTTCCAAAGGATCAATGCCGTTGCCAAGACTCTTGGACATTTTTCTGCCCTGTGAATCCCTTACGATACCGTGAATTAAAACGGTTTTAAAGGGAACTTCGCCCATCTGTTCAATACCTGAGAACATCATTCTTGCTACCCAGAAGAAAATAATATCGTAGCCTGTAATCAATGCGTTTGTGGGGTAGTAGTAATCAAGTTCTTTTGTTTTTTCAGGCCAGCCTAACGTTGAGAAAGGCCAGAGTGCTGATGAGAACCAGGTGTCTAAAACGTCTTCGTCTTGTACTAAAACTGTGTGTCCGCACTTAGAACAAACTGCGGGCATATCTTTACTAACGTGAGTTTCACCGCATTTTTCACAGTAGTAAGCGGGAATTCTATGGCCCCACCAAAGCTGACGTGAAACGCACCAGTCACGGATGTTTTCAAGCCAGTTATAGTAAATTTTAGAAAATCTGTCAGGCACAAAGTTGGTTTCACCATTTTTTACTGCATCTAATGCAGGCTTTGCAAGGCTTTCCATCTTAACGAACCACTGCTTTGAAATAATAGGTTCAACAGCGTGGTGGCAACGGTAACAGGTGCCAACGTTATGTGAATAATCTTCTGTTTTAATTAAAGCACCGCATTCAGTTAACTTTTTAACAACTTCTTCTCGTGCCTGTTCCCTTGTTAAGCCTGTAAAAATTCCGCCATCTTCATTGATAGTGCCATCATCATTCATAACGCGGATAACGGGAAGATTGTGGCGCAAGGAAACTTCAAAGTCATTAGGGTCATGGGCAGGGGTAATTTTAACCGCACCTGAACCAAAATCCATTTCAACGTAAGAATCTGCAACAATAGGAATTTCCCTGTTCATTAAAGGCAGAACAACTGTTTTGCCAACTAAATGGGTATAACGGGGATCATCAGGATGAACTGCAACTGCAGTATCGCCCATATATGTTTCAGGTCTGGTTGTCGCAACGGTAATACTATCTTTACCATCAGGGGTAAAGTAGCGCATATGCCAAAGATGTGAAGCCTGTTCTTCATATTCAACTTCTGCATCAGAAAGTGCTGTTTTACAAACAGGGCACCAGTTGATAATACGTGAACCGTGGTAAATAAGCCCCTTTTCGTAAAGTTTAACAAAAACTTCAGTAACCGCCTTTGAACAGCCTTCATCCATCGTAAAGCGTTCTCTTTCCCAATCGCAAGAAGAACCAAGCTTCTTCAACTGTTCAACGATTCTGCCACCGTACTGCTTTTTCCAAAGCCAAGCACGTTCCAAAAACTTTTCTCTGCCTAAATCTTCTTTTTTTAGACCTTCCTCGGCCATTGCATCAACGATTTTAACTTCCGTTGCAATACTTGCGTGATCAGTACCGGGAAGCCAAAGGGCAGAATATCCCTGCATACGTTTAAAACGAATAATGGCATCCTGCATCATATTATCAAGCGCATGGCCCATATGTAATTGACCTGTAATGTTTGGCGGGGGCATAACTATACAGAAAGGCTTTTTGTTTTCGTCGGGTTCTGCATGAAAATATCCTTTTTCCATCCAATGTTTATAAAGCCTGTCCTCAACCTGTTTAGGATCATATTGTTTTGCGATTTCTTTCATAAAATCTCTCCTTAAAAAAATAAACGCCCTTTTGTAAAAAGGACGTTAAATAACGCGGTACCACCTTAATTCCGAAAATAACTTTCGGCAACTTTATGGGATATAACGGTCGCCTTACCGTTTAAGCTACTTAGTTTCACCTAAAATGCTCAGAAGCTACCTTCAAAACAGATGCCTTATACCCTTTCAGCCAATGGGGTAATTCTCTTTAAAAACAGAGCTGTTTTTACTCCTCTTCATCATAGCAACAATATTAAGATAAAACTATTATACTATAATATATTTATTTTTGCAACTGAATTATTGTTCTTTTTCCATATTGTCTAACGCATATTTGCAACATTGAAGAACCAACAAGTTAAATGAAATACCGTTTTCTTGCGCAACGGTGTTTAATTTTTCAAACAAAGGCTCGGTAAATCTTACTGTGCGAGGAGTATTAGCGTTTTTTAATTCATTATCAATTTTAAACATATTTATCACCCAATCATAATTATATCCAAATAGGGTTTTAAATATATAACCGAAAGTGGTTGCATAACCCAAACGAGTATGATATACTATTAGTGGTAGTAATTGTGAATTGTGAAAACATATTTTGCATATACGAACTTAACGGCAAATGTATTCTTGATAAAAATGAATTGGATATTATGGGTCAATGTAAAGAGTGTATATATTTAAGTTTAAGTGAGCAAGAAATAAAGCAATTTAAAAAACAAAAAAGCGAAACCTAAGTTTCGCTTTTTTCTGTTTGCAAATCTGTTTGTTTGTCTTTTTGGAATACGGTAATAAGCCCGTATTGAATCAGGGCGATGATGCTTAATAAAATCGCTAAGTATAAAATCACGTATACCGCTGTTTTAACAGGGGATAAAAAGCCGTCAACAAAAAACAAAAGGCAAAGTGAAAATGAAGTCATAAACGAAGCAAGTTTACCAAACTTATTTGAATAAACCATATTCTGCCTTTTTTTAGAAATAATACCGCCGCCTATAAGCATAGTTAATTCCTTTAAGCCTAAAAGCACAACCACAAACCAATGTATAAACCCATTAAGCGTAAAACAAACAATTGCAGAAAGCTGTAAAATTTTATCGGCAACAGGGTCTAAAATCTTGCCTAAAACTGAAATACAGTTGAATTTTCTGGCAATAAAGCCATCAATTATATCTAAAATTGAAGCGAACGCAAAAATAATAAAAGCCCAAAGAGGTGAAAGATTAAAAAATGCCCATACAAAAACAGGGCATAAAGCCAGTCGGATAAAAGATAAAATGTTTGGTACATGTTTCATAATCAGAACTTCCTTTTTTCTAAAACATAAACTTCTTAATGCGTTCTAACGCGCCTTTTTCCAAACGTGAAACCTGCGCCTGTGAAATGCCGATGGAATCTGCAATTTCCATCTGTGTTTTACCTAAAAAATAGCGCATTTTTATTATATTATATTCCCTCTGGTCTAATTTTGTCAACGCTTCTTTTAGTGCAATTCTTTCAGTCCATTTTTTATCACTCTGGGTGCTGTCACTTATCTGATCCACCACAAAAACCTGATCAGAACCATCTTTAAAAATGGGTTCAAAAATTGAAACAGGCTCGGTAACGGCTTCAAGGGCAGTTTCCATATCAAATAGGGGAACGTTTAACGCCTTTGCCAATTCTTCGTTAGTTATTTCACGGTTCTTTTCGTTATATAGCGTTTCTCTCATCTGTAAAGCCCGATAGGCAAGATCACGCATTGAACGGCTCACCCTGATACTGTTGTTATCCCGTAAAAATCTACGGATTTCGCCAATTATCATGGGCACCGCGTAAGTTGAAAACTTTACGTTGTGGCTTAAATCAAAGTTTTTAACCGCCTTAATTAAACCGATACAGCCCACCTGAAAGAGATCGTCAGGATTTTCACTTCTGCCTAAAAAACGTTGCACCACCGATAAAACAAGGCGAAGATTACAAAAGATAAATTTTTCTTTTGCTTCTTCATCACCTTCTTTTATTTTTTGCATCAGTTCAACTGCTTCCTTGGGCTTTAGTTTAGGAAGCTTTGAAGTATCCACACCGCAGATTTTTACTTTGCCTGAATATTGCATATATTTTCCCTTTCACTTTTTATGTAGCGGTGCAATTATAAGTGTGGCTTAAATTTGGGAAAATATACAAAAAACCAAAGTATTATCTGCTTACTATTTTACTGAATAAATATGAAAAATTAACAACAGAAAAAAGAAAAATTGTTAAAAAAATAAAAACCACTTTTTTAAGTGGTTTTTTGTAAATTAACTTTTTATACCTTTAATTAAAGGCGAAAGTCTTTTGTAAATCACAAAAGTTATTAAGGCAACGATCATATATTTACAGAAGTTAAAAGGCGTATTGAAAATTAAAATTGCGCTTAAAAGGTTATCTACTGAAGGTAAAAGTTGCTGATACATACTTAAAATTACACTTTGGGGCATAAACAGTTTCATATATACTGGGTAAGTTACAAAGTAGTTAATAAAAATGCTTAATACTGCAGTTGAAAAGGCGCCGATAATACATCCGATCAGCGCACTTTTGCGATTTTTATACTTCTTGTAAACAAGACCTGCGGGCACAACAAAGCAAATGCCTAAAAGCATATTAGAAAGCTCGCCCGCCCACATAGTTGTAGAAGAAAATCCGTGAAGCACGTTCTTTATAATGCAAACTAACGCACCCCACAACGGCCCCATACTAAATGAACAGATTAAAGCGGGCAGTTCTGAAAAATCAAACTGAATAAAACTTGGAATGATAAATGGCAGGGGAAACTCTAAAAGCATCAGAATATAGCTGATTGCTGAAAATAATGCGGTTACGATTAACTTGCGAGGGTTTTTCATAAAATCTCTCCTTAAAAAATAAAAATCTCCCAAAAATTCGGGAGATTCCAAAAATACTTTTTAATCATATTTCTTTCATCCGGACTGTACCGTCGGTTGCGGAATTTCACCGCATCAGCCAAAAGGCTCGTGGACTTTTACCACCGGTCAGGGAATTGCGCCCTGCCCCGAAACAACTCTATTTTATTATATGTTTTTTTAATTGTCAATACTTAAAGTGCAGAATAGGTGTAAAGTGAGCCTAAAATAATTAAAGGCATATTTTTTTCTTTTGCAAGGTTTAAGGCACAAGAGTATGCTTCTTTAATTGAATCTTTTGTAACGGTTTTAATGCCTTCGTTATTTAAAACTTTAGCATATTCTTCTTTATCTAATGCCCGTGGATTTTCAGGAGTAAAGATCACTGCAAAATCAGTGATTTCCTTTAATTGTTTGCCAATATAAAAGTAATCTTTATCCTTTAAAACCCCTGTCATAACAAGCACTTTTTCATTTTTAAAATACGTTTTAATGCTTTTAACACAAGTTTCTATACCCTGGGGATTATGGGCGCCATCAAAAATGGTTAATGGGGAAGTGCTTAATACTTCAAACCTTGCAGGCCAATAAGCAGTTTTGAAGGCTTCTTTTAAAGAAGTTAAAGGAATATTAAATCCTTGTTTATTTAAGATTTCCGTTGCTTCAATTACTACGCAGGCATTTTCAGGCTGATATGCGCCTAAAAGCGAAATATCTACATCTTTATATTCTTTATAATCAAAAGTGCTTCCTGTTAAAAGCATTTCTTTTACAGTTAAATTGTTGTAATCAACGTTTAGGAAAGGGGCGGATTTTTCTTTTGCAGTTTCTTCAATAACTGCTTTTGCGCATTTATCTTTTCCGCCAAAAAGAACAGGAACGTTTTCTTTGATTATTCCTGCTTTTTCCTTAGCAATTTCGGGGATAGTTTCGCCTAAAAATTGTGTGTGATCTAAAGCGATTCCCGTTATAACCGATAAAACTGGGGTAGTAATTATATTTGTTGAATCAAGCCTGCCACCCATACCTGCTTCCAAAATTACAATATCGCAGTTTTGCCTTTTAAAATATTCTAAACCAATGGCGGTAATCAGTTCAAATTCAGTAGGTTTATCCTGCATTTCATCGGCAAAAGGCTTGATATATTCGGTGATTTCTGCAAGCGAAAAATCATCAATGTTTTTACCTGAAACTTGGATTCTTTCATTAAAAGTTTTAATGTAAGGTGAAGTGAAAAGCCCTGTTTTATAGCCCGAAAGCGTTAATGCACTTTCAAGCATCTTACAAAAAGAACCTTTTCCGTTGGTGCCTGCAACGTGCACGAATTTTAAGGAGTTTTGTGGATTATTAAGTTTTTCTAAAAGAACTTTGATGCGTTCAAGCCCAGGCTTACAAAAGGTCCAGTTTATTGAATGGATATATTCAATAGCCTCAAGATGATTCATAGATTTAACTCCAAAATCTTTTTAAACGAACGATTTTTTAATAAGAAAAATAGCGTAAAAGTATCAATAACAATCATTATAGAATAATTTATACAGCGAACGGGCAAAAGTACAAAAAAATCAGTGCCCGTATAAAGCATTAACCCAACGGTTTTAATTATAATTGAACCTAAAATATGCGCTGTTCCAACACTTAACAATAACCTTAAAAATAAGGGCAGTTTCTTTAAAACCTTAAATAAAAACGCACCTGAAACGCTTGCAAAAACTGCACCTAAAGTAATAACGGGATTTATAGCGTACCCCCTTAAAATACTGCCTAAAATATCAGAAACAAATGCAACTATTCCTGAAATAAACGGACCAAACATTATTCCTGAAAGAAAAAGCGGAGTGTTTTCAAAACTAAATCTTATGGTTTCACCAACAGGAATATTTAAAAATTTACCAAAGATAATGCTTAAAGCTGAAAGTAAAGCGCAGATAACAAGAGTTTTAATTGATTTAATTTTTTGCATAAAAAAATCTCCTATATTTAATGTAGGAGAGTAGGGTGATACATACATCCTGCAGCGGACGCAACAATATATCGCTGGCAAACGGCGAAAAACCCCACAACCATAACAATCTGCGATTGTTATTTCCTGTGTTACGCGGGGCATTCAAACTGCGGTCATTTACGTCTTTGTAAACTCCCTTGTTTTCAACCCCGCGTGCCTTGGCTTGCAGGGTTTTAGAGCCGTTTGTATGTTCCATTCATTTAAGGGCAACTTCCCATCCCTTAACACTTCAGAAGATAAAAAATCTTCAACGCATACCATCTACTCTGCAATTATTTACTTAATTTTACACCTTAATTATATTAAAGTCAAATATTTCTTTGCCAATTTCAGATATTTGTATTATAATACATACAGTTGATTTGCTTTTTTTGGAGGATAACTTTTATGAAACTAGGTGTTGTAGGCTTACCAAACGTTGGTAAAAGCACACTTTTTAACGCTATCACTAATGCAGGGGCAGAAGCAGCAAACTATCCTTTCTGCACCATTGAGCCTAACGTTGGTGTAGTTTCTGTTCCTGATTCAAGGCTTGATGAACTTGCAAAAATATATAATCCTAAAAAATACACCCCTGCTTTTATTGAATTTGTTGATATTGCAGGCTTGGTTCGTGGCGCATCACGTGGTGAAGGTTTAGGTAACAAGTTCCTTTCACATATCCGTGAAGTTGATGCTATCGTTCACGTGGTAAGATGCTTTGAAAATTCTGATATTATCCACGTTGATGGCACTATTGATCCTGTTCGTGACGTTGAAACCATCAATTTAGAACTTATCTTAGCAGATATGGAAACTGCGCAAAAACGCCTTGATAAAGCAGTTAAAGCAGCAAGGGGCAACGATAAACAGGCACAGGAAGAAGTTGATCTTTTAAACAGAATGATTCCCTGGCTCGCAAGCGAAAAGCCTGTTCGTTCAATGGAAATGACTAAAGAAGAACAGGAACTTGCAAAAACGTTTTTCCTTTTAACCACAAAGCCAATTATCTATGCTGCAAATATTTCTGAAAGTGAAATCGGCACGGAAAACGATGGGGTAAAAGCTTTAAAACAGATGGCCCAAAAGGATGGGGATCAGGTTATGGTGATCTCAGCAAAAATTGAAGAAGAACTTTCACAGCTTGAAGATGAAGAAAAAGAAATGTTTTTAGCTGAGTACGGATTAGAAGAAAGCGGACTTAATAGATTAGTTAAAGCAAGTTACACGCTTTTAGGTTTAATTTCATTTTTAACCGCAGGCGAAAGCGAAGTTCGTGCCTGGACCATTACCAAAGGCACAAAAGCACCACAAGCCGCAGGTAAGATTCATTCGGATTTTGAACGCGGATTCATTCGTGCTGAAATTATCGCTTATGATGAATTTATGAAGTATAAATCAATGACCCAGGCAAAAGAAAAAGGTTTAGTCCGTTCAGAAGGCAAAGAATACGTTATGCAAGATGGCGATATAACACTTTTCAGATTTAACGTTTAAAAAATAAAAGCCCTTTTTAAAAGGGCTTTTTTCTTTTTATATAGTAAACTCCATTCGTTTGATTATGTGATTTTGATATTCAACGTCAAGCTCGTTAAAATAACCACTCCAACCCCAAACGCGAACGATTAAGTTGGGGTAAAGTTCGGGGTGCTTTTGCGCATCAATCAATTTATCACGATTAACTGCATTTATCTGTATCTGGTGGCCACCAAGATCAATATAAGTTTTTACTAATTGGGCAACCTTTTTAATACCATCTGCATGGTTAAACACGGTATCGTGAATTTCAATGGTAAAAGGTCCACCGTTACAAACAGAAGTTAAATCAAGTTTGGTAAAAGATTGTATTGCAGAAAGAGGCCCGTTAAGGCGTGCATTAATGGAAGGTGAATAACTTGAAGCATAAGGTTCACCTGCGCGCCTACCATCTGCCGTTGCTCTTACGTCTTTTGAATAAATGATGTAACCCATAGCACTGCCTGTGCCTGCACGATAAACACCGCCTTTACTGTTAGGTTTACCGTTAAGGTTTTTAGAAAATTCTTTTGCGATGTGGATACCAAGATTATCAGCAGAATCATCGTTATTACCCATTTTAGGGCAAGCCAACAACTTTTTCTGTAAATCTTCATAACCAACAAAGTTGTTATCTAAGGCGGTTAAAAGTTCTTCTTTGGTTGTAAATTTTTCATCAAAAACAGCAACTTTTATAGCGCTAAGTGCATCTGCCGCAGTTGAAAAACCTGCACCGTGGATACCAAAATTATTGTATTTTGCACCGCCTTCAAATATGCCTTTACCCCTTTCAATGCAAGGTGAAACAAGTGCTGAAACAAGGGGATGGCTAATAAATTGACTTTCGTTACAAAGTTTAATAATATCTTCACAAGATTCTTTAATTAAAACGTCAACCTTTTCTAAAAAGCTATCAAAATCAGGCGAAGTTAATAAATATTCCCTTGTTGCTTTATCAATTACTTCAGGGTAATTCATTTTATACAGGTTAGGTATATCACCGCTACACTTTGGTATCATAAATTCCCAACAAGCAGCCACAGCGTAATCACGGGCATCTTCTAAATCATAGCCTAACTTTACTAAACCGGGGATTACAATATCATCGTTTGAATACTGGGGGAAACCCATACCCATTTTTGTTAATCGCGTGCCTCTTTCATAAAGAGAAAGGGGTGTATTTTTATTTACCCTTAAATTGATTTTAGGGTCAATAAGATCAAGTTCTTCTGAAGCGGTTAAGCAGATTTCAGATAAATCGTTAAAGGCATCGTTACCGTTTCTATCTAAGCCGCCTAAAACCAAACTCTGCCCGTTATCGCCTTGCTGAATACCTTCATAAACGTCAGCATCCAAGTTTAATGAAATAAAGAATCTTTCGGTTAATTCTAAAATTTCTTCATTTGTTACGCCATTATTTAATGAAGCCTGATAATAGGGGAACATATACTGATCAAATCTGCCAAGAGGAATATGCGCAACCTTACCAGTACGTAAGCAATAAGAAATAAACTTTAATATAACAAGCGCCTGATAATAATCTTTTGCACCAAAGTAAATTGCATTTTTTATGGCATAAGCAAGGTTAGTTTTATTTAATTTTTCGGCTTCTAATAAATACTTATCTGCTAACAATAAACAAGCATCAATTGAAATAAGTAATGCTTTATGAAAATCTGAACCGTTATCAAATTTTTGCACCTTTTCCCTTAAACCCATAAAACCGTGTTTTAAAGGAAATTCAAAATCAAGGGGAATGTTTGCTACAAACTGATCTTCATCATAAGGTAAAAACTGATAATCACGGTAAAAACCAAAAATATCATCGTTATAAAAAACAGGTTCTTCGCGGTTTAAAGTAAACATAAAATCGTTAGCGTATTTTAAACATAATGAAGAATATTCCTTTTTTTCAGGCTTTGGATTATCTTTTTTTCGGTTTTTACGAAATTCT
>JAZSPY010000015.1:0-22167 GCA_045537705.1 Clostridia bacterium | reverse complement strand
TAAAAATTATCCTGAAAAAACCATACCAAAAATCAGTGGGTTAGGTGAAAAAGCGGCAATCGCATTGCTTAATATGGAATCTTTTTCAAAAATTGAAAAGGTGTATACTGAATCTGATAATGTTAAAATGGGTGACGTTATTAAATGTGAGCCTGCTGAAAATACTGTGGTAAAGGTTAATACGGAAATTAAGGTTTATATTTCCAAAGGTGCTAAGCCTATTATGGCGCATAACGTTATTGGTAAAAACGTTAACGATGCGGTTATAATTCTTGAAGAACAGGGTTTTTATGTTAAATTCCAGTATGTTGAAGCGCAAGATAAAGAAAACGGCATTGTTATTGATCAAAGTAACGCAACCGAAGCTATTAGCGTAGGTGAAACTATTACCCTTACGGTAGTTAGAAATATTGAAACCGTAACAATAACCGTTCCTAATCTTATTGGAATGAAAAATGTTGATGAAATTAAAGATTTAATAGTTTCTTATGGATGCGTTGTAGGCAAAATAAACGAAATTTATGTAACTGATCCAACCAACTTAGGTGTATCTTGGCAAAGTGAAAAACCTGATACGCAGTATATGTATCTTAAAGGTGAAACACCTACACAAGTGGTTATTGATGTTGATATCAACGTTTTAAAAGTAAGCTATAAAGTTGTTTATGAATATGAAATGCCCGATGGTTCAGAAGCTGATTTTGAACTTATAATGTATGATTCCTTCGGTAATCAGATTGGCGAAACCCAGCTGTTTGATTCTGTTAGCAAAGTACACTATGAATACAGTGATAATAACGAAGTAACCGTAAACTTTGAACTTTATAAAAACCATTTACTTGTAGATAAAAAGACAATAAAAGCAACCTTGGAGAATTTTGATGAATAATAGCGGAATGATCGTTAAATGTGTTGCAGGAGTATATGACGTTTTATATTCAGATGGCAAAACATATCAAGCTGTTGCAAAGGGGAATTTCCGTAACAAAAATCTCACGCCATTAGTCGGGGATCGTGTAACCGTTTTATTTTCGCAAAGGGAAGATGAGCAAAATATGATTACGGATATTCTTCCACGTAAAAACGCGCTTTTGCGTCCTCCTATTGCAAACGTTGATACACTTTTGATTACATTGGCAGTAAAAAAACCTAACCCGGATTTAAAACTTGCAGATCAGCTTATTTGCTATTCAAGAATGCTTGATATTGAGCCAATCGTTTGCATCAATAAAGCTGATTTTGATGAAGAATATGCCGAAGAACTTGCTTTGCAATTTAAAAAAAGCAAAATACGTGCATTTATAACAAGTTCAGTTAACAACGAAGGCGTTGATGAGCTTCGCAATGCTATTAAAAAAGGCATTACCTGTTTTAGTGGTCAGTCAGCGGTAGGAAAATCATCATTAACAAATCTTTTATTAGGCAAAGAACTTTTTAAAACAGGATCTTTAAGTAAAAAGACGGAACGTGGTAAGCATACAACAAGGCATTCTGAATTGGTTGAATTTTCTGATGGCAAGTTTTTAGCTGATACACCGGGCTTTTCATTACTTTGTATGCCTGAGTTTTCGCCTGAAGATTTTAAAAAACTGTATTTTGAGTTTGATGAATTTAGCAGCGAATGCCGTTTTAACGGTTGTAACCATATAAATGAACCGGATTGCGCAGTAAAAAATGCAGTTGAAGATGGAGTGCTTTCTGAGGCACGTTACGAAAGATATAAAGAACTTTATGAAGAAGTTAAAGAAAAATGGAGGAAAAGATATGATTAAAATTGCACCAAGTATTTTATCTGCAGACTTTGCAGATATGGGCAAAGCGGTTGAATATATTGATTCATGCGGCGCTGATTTTATTCACTGTGACGTAATGGACGGTGCCTTTGTGCCTAATATTACCTTTGGCGCAGGAATGGTTAAAGCATTAAGAAAACATACAAAGAAACCAATGGATGTTCATCTTATGGTTGACAAGCCCGAAAGATATATTGATGATTTTGTTGATGCAGGTGCCGATTTTATTACCATCCATTTTGAAGCGACTGTTCATCCGCACAGGACCCTTGAGTATATTCGTTCAAAAGGTGTAAAGGCTGGTATTGTATATAATCCGGGAACAAGCGTTGAATCGTTAAAATACTTAATTGATTCTGTTGATATGGTCTTGATTATGTCAGTTAATCCCGGGTTTGGTGGACAAAAATTCATACCTTCTTCTTTGGAAAAAATTAAAAAGGTTAAAGAAATCGTTGGTGATAGAGATATCTTAATTGAAATTGACGGTGGAGTTAATCTTCAAAACGCTAACGATATTAAAAAAGCAGGCGCAAACGTACTTGTTGCTGGCAATAGCGTTTTTAATGCTGAAAAACCTGAACAAGTGATTAAACAATTAAAAGGTGAATAAGTAACAAAAAAATCCTCTTTTGTATATTATAAACAAGGAGGATTTTGTTATATGAAAAAACCGTTTTTTAAATTCAATTTTATTGGTACAGCGTGCATTGTTGTAGGTGGTATATTTATTTTCTTTAATATTCCGGCATATATGTGGTTGATTTTGCTTGGTGTTGCGCTAATAGTTACAGGTGTATATTTGTGCAAATAAGGGGGGATATAAATGAAGATTATATGCATAAAAGTTCCTAAATTGCTAAAAAATATGATTAAACCCTTTTTAAACAAAGAAGATAAAAAAACTGTTGAAAAAAAGCTTGTCAGGTGATATAATATAGAAAACATTATGCGGAGGTATATTAAAATGTCTGAAAACAAAGGTATTATCAGTACATCTGATGCAGGTGGAGTAATTTCCTATTCTGAAGATGTTATTGCTATAATTTCAGGTCTTGCAGCATCAGAAGTTGCAGGCGTTGCAGGAATGAGTGGTGGTATTAAGAGTGGTATTGGCGAACTCTTAGGCAGAAAGGATCTTGCAAAAGGAATTAAAGCTTCAATAAATGGCAATGATGCAGTAATAGAAGTTAATATTATCGTTCATTACGGTTCAATTATTTCTGATATTGCACAGGAAATTCAAAAAAGTGTTAAGCGTGCAGTTGAAGGTATGACCGGCCTTAAAGTAACGTTTGTAAACGTAAACGTACAAGGCGTTCAGGTTTTAGCAGAAGAAAAAAAGTAAGGCGGTTTTATTATGAAAATAGGTGAAAGATTACTTCTTGTTTTTATGACGTTGGTTTTCTTTGCTCTCGTTGTATTTATCGGCTGTTGCTTATGGTATGCACCTGTCTTGGTTGTTGTTAAATACATTCTTGATAAGGTTTTTATTAAGATTGCTATTTCTGCACTTTTAGTATTATTGCTTGTGCTTTCGGTTAGATCAATGTTTGTTTCTACAAAAAAAGCAAAAAGTAATGCCCTGATGACCGCAACAACAAATGAAGGCGGCATTTACATAAATATTGATACCATCAGTTCGTTAGCAAAAAAGGCTGTTAAAAAAGTTGATGGGGTTAGAGAACTTACAGTTAAAACAAATGTTGTTAAGGAAGGCGTAAGTGTTTTGGTAAAAGCTGCGCTTGTTCCTGAAGTTGTTATACCTGAAGTATCAGCTGCTATTCAGCAAAGTGTAAAATGCGATATTGAAACTCTTTGCGGTATCTTGGTTAAAGACGTGAACGTTCAGGTAGATAATTCGTTAGCATCAATAAATAAATAACAAATAAAGGCGGGAAGTTCTCGCCTTTTTTAAAGTATTATATATATGCCTGTGGAGGAAATAATGGCAAAAGTTAAAAATTCAAGAAGCACTGCAAGAGAAATGGCTTTTAAACTTGTTTTTGAAGATATGTTTGGTACAAGCACTGCACAGTCAATGCTTGGTGTTCTTTTTGATGAAGACGTTAATTGGAATGATGTTAGCGAAGAAAATAAAGAATATATAGAATGGGTAAGGCAGAATACAAAAGAGCATCAGGATGACGTTGACAATGTTATTTCTAATTTTGCAAAGGATTGGAAGATTGAACGAATGAATAGGGTTGATGTTGCAATTCTTCGCCTTGCAATATGCGAAATTATGTTCAGGGAAGATGTAACAAGTGCAATTTCCATTAATGAAGCAGTTGAACTTGCTAAAAAATATTCTACAGATGATGCACCACAGTTTATTAACGGTATTTTGGGGGCATACGTTAGAAGTTTATGATTTTTTTAGGAATTGATACAAGTTGTTATACAACAAGCGTAGCGGCAGTGGATGGTGATGGTAACCTCATTAAACATAAACGCCGCCTTCTTTCTGTTGCTGAAGGTGAAAGAGGATTAAGGCAAAGCGAGGCCTTTTTTAAACACATAAACAATTTTCCCGAACTGTATAAAGAACTTTTGGAAGATATTGACCCTAAAGATATTACTGCAGTTTGTGTTAGTACGCAACCTCGTAACGTTTCCAATTCATATATGCCTGTTTTTTTTGCAGGAAGAAGACTTGCTGAAACAATTGCAATGAGCCTTAACGTACCACTGTTTTCAACCGATCATCAACAAGGGCATATTGCAGCTGCTACCTATGGTGTTGAAATGCCAAAGGATACTTTTTGTGCAGTTCATCTTTCAGGTGGAACAACAGAAGTATTACTTGTTAAAAAAACAGATACGGAATATAAAACAAAAATTATTGCACAAACCAAAGATATAAACGCCGGGCAGTTGATTGACAGGCTTGGTGTTAAAATGAACTTAAGTTTTCCTGCAGGTAAGGAAGTTGACAAAAAAGCGTGCCTTTATAAAGGTGATAGAATTGTTCTTCCTATAAGTGCAACATATGATTCGTGTAATTTATCAGGCACTGAAACTGCTGCTATTCGTGAGTTTGATAATGGTACTGACATTGATTGCATTTGCGAAGGTGTTATGTCAGCAATTTGCAGAACTTTAACTAAAATGGTTGGTGGCGCCGCTTATTATGCAGGTATTAGTGACGTTTTAATGGCAGGTGGCGTTTCTTCAAGCGAGTATTTAAGAAAAAATTTACCTCTTTATCTTGAGAAAAAAGGCATGAATTTAAATCTTAAGTTTTCACCTGTTGAATTTAGTTCTGATAATGCTGTTGGTGTAGCGATTTTAGGTAGAAATAAATATATTTACAGAGGTAACAAATGATTCTTGATGGAAAAGCCTTGGCAAAATCTATAAAAGATGATCTTAAAAATATAATTATACAATCAAATAAAGAAGTATCCTTGGCGGTAATTCTTGTTGGTGAAGATCCTGCAAGTTGTATTTATGTTCGCAATAAAACTAACGATTGTAACGAAATCGGTATAAAATCTCTTGAATATAAACTTCCTGAATCAACAAGCCAGGATGAACTTATGGAATTGATTGATAAGTTAAATAAAGATGATTCTGTTCATGGTATTTTAGTTCAGTTTCCTTTACCAAAAGGGCTTGATGAAAGTGCTGTTGTTAAAGCGATTTCACCACAAAAAGACGTTGATGGTTTTTCAAAAATCAACGTTGGCGGTGTTTTAATGAATGATAAAGATTGTTTCGTATCCTGTACACCAGCCGGCGCTTTAGAACTTATTAAATCAAGCGGAATTGAGATTACAGGCAAAAATGCAGTTGTTGTTGGCAGAAGCAATAACGTTGGTAAACCAATGGCACTTTTGTTATTAAATGAAGGTGCAACGGTTACTGTTTGCCATTCTAAAACACAAAATTTGTCTGAAATAACGAAAAATGCGGATATTTTGGTTTGTGCTGTTGGTAAAGCACATATGATAACCAAAGATATGGTTAAAGATGGCGCTGTTGTTATTGATATCGGTATAAGCCGTATTGATGGCAAGCAGGTTGGTGACGTTGACTTTGAAAATGTTTCAAAGATTGCATACGCTATTACACCTAATCCGGGTGGCACCGGTCCTATGACAAGGGCTATGCTTATGTATAATACTGTTAAAGCAGCGGGATTATTATGAACGTAACTGTTTCACAATTAAATGCCTACGTAAAGGAATGCCTTAGCCTTGACGTTGTTTTATCCGATATAACCGTTAAAGGTGAAGTTTTCGGGCTTAAAATGCATTCCTCAGGGCATATATATTTTACATTAAAAGATGAAAGCGCAGCAATAAAATGCGCTTTTTTCAAACCTCATTCACTAAAATTGGATTTTAAGCTTAAAGAAGGTATGAAGGTTTCGGCACGGGGAAGAGTAACTCTTTATGAACGTGACGGACAATATCAGCTTAATGTTTTTGAAATGAAAGAGGATGGCTTAGGCGAGCTTTATCTTAAGCTTGAAAAGTTAAAACAAAAACTTCAGGCAGAAGGTTTGTTTGATGAAAATCATAAAAAGCCTATACCTGAATTTAATAAAAAAATAGGTGTTGTAACTTCGCCAACAGGTGCGGTTATACGTGATATTTATAACGTAGCAACTCGCAGATGTCCTGAAATCAGCATTTTGCTTGCACCTGTCTCTGTTCAAGGTGATGATGCACCAAGATCAATTTGTTTAGGTTTACAATTACTTGATGAACGCGATGATGTTGATGTAATTATCGTAGGCAGAGGCGGTGGCTCAATTGAAGATCTTTGGTGCTTTAATGATGAAACAGTTGTTCGCACAATATTTAACTGTAAAAAGCCTGTTATTTCGGCTGTAGGGCATGAAACAGACTTTACTTTGTGTGATTTTGTTGCGGATTTAAGGGCACCAACGCCTTCTGCTGCTGCAGAACTTGCGGTTTTTGATTATTATGATACTTTGCTTGATTTGGATAATGTGCAAAACAGATTAGTAAGGCTTATTGATAGTAAAATTGTTGAATTAAATACAGTGATTCAAAATTATGCTGTTTCTTTTGAAGATCCTATGCATATTATTGATAATTATAAGGATAAGCTTGATTTTTTAACTGAAAAACTTTGCTTAAATATAATACCGGAGCAGAAAGAAAATAATCTAAATCAATTAGCAGGCAAATTAGATGCTTTAAGCCCTTTAAAAGTGCTTTCAAGAGGTTATTCTGTAATTTCAAAAGAAGGCAAGGTAATTAAAGATAATAAAAACTTAAAAAAAGGTGATTCAATTTTAATTAAACTTCATAAAGGGGAAGTTGAAGCGGAGGTTACTAAAGCGTGAAAAATGTTAATGAGATGACTCTTGAAGAAGCCATTAAACAACTTGAAAAAACAGTTGAAAAACTTGAGAATAACGAAATATCATTAGATAAATCAATTGAAGTTTTTGAACAAGGGGTAAAGCTTGTTGCTCATTCAAGAAAAATACTTGATGATTATACAAAACGTATAACAATATTGAAAAAAGAAAATGGAATTATTAAAGAAGTAGAGACTGATTATGAGTAATCTTAATGAAAAATTAAACGAGTATAACGTTCTTGTTGAAGCAAAAATGCAAGAATATTTATCTAAAAAAGATATCCCTGTAGAATTACAAAAAGCGATGGGGTACAGCGTTTTTGCCGGTGGTAAAAGACTTCGTCCTGCATTAGTTCTTGCTTCTTGCGAGCTTTTTAACAAAAATTTGGAAAAAGCGTTGCCGTTTGCATGTGCAATGGAATTTATTCACACTTATTCATTGATTCACGATGATTTGCCAAGTATGGATAATGATGACTGGCGCAGAGGAAGGCTTACTTCACACAAAGTATTTGGTGAAGATAAGGCAATTCTTGCAGGTGATGGTCTATTAAGTTACGCTTTTGATATTATGCTTGATAACTGCAACGAAATTAGCGAAATAAATGCCGCGCGATTTATTTCAAAAGCCGCAGGTGTTAACGGAATGGTTGCAGGGCAATGGGTTGACGTAAGTTCTAACGGCAAAAAAATTACAGAAGATCTTATGCAGTATATTCATGCCAATAAAACCGGAGCATTAATAATCGGTGCATTAAAAGCAGGTGCTTCTTGTGGTGGGGCAAGCCAAAAAGACATTGAAATTATTGAAGAATATGGCAAGTGTATAGGGTATACGTTCCAGATAATTGATGATATTTTAGACGTTGTTGGAAATGAAGAAGAATTAGGCAAAGCAATTGGTAGCGATGAGGCTAATGATAAAACAACGTATGTTACTTTGTTTGGTATTGAAGGTGCCAAAAAGAAAGCAATTGAATACACTGAAAAAGCAATTTCTATTATGGAAACCTATGGTGAAAAAGCAATTTTCTTTACAGAACTTGCAAAATATTTATTAAATAGAACCAAGTAAAACTGCAATTATTTGCAGTTTTATTTTTTGTTTTTTGGAAAAAATAAATTTGGTGATTTATTATGGTAAATAAAATTTTAGCAGTAGTGTCAGGTATAATAAACGGTATGTTTGGCTCCGGCGGCGGTACCGTTGCTTTACCTATGCTTAAACGAGTTGTATTAAGCGAAAAATCGGCGTTTCAGACAGTTCAGATGTTTATATTACCTTTGTCAATTTTAACACTTATAACATATAAAAAAAGCAATTTTATAAACGGATTAGGGTATATATGTTTAGGAGCTTTTGTTGGTGGTGTTATCGGGGCAATCTTAAGTAAAAAAATTAAGGTAAAATATTTAAAAATTATATTTGGTTTGATTATTTTGTATGCAGGAGTAAAAACATTTTTATGATACTGTTTTTTGTTTCTTCAATTGCATTCTTGCTTGCAGGCTTTGGGTTAGGTGGTGGCGTGCTATTAATACCTGTTTTAACTTCTTTTTTTGAATTTAATCAGATTGATGCTCAATATACCGCAATACTTGCATATATTCCTGCATCAATAGCCGTTATTATATTTAATTTTAAAGCAAATAAAGGTAATGCGAAAAACGTACTTAAATTGATCCCTTACGGCATTTTAGGTGCGATTGCAGGTAGTTATTTAATTAGCGTAATTCCAGTGGATTTATTAAAAAAATTCTACGGCTGCTTTTTGATTTTGTATGGTGCACATATGATTTTTGGTGTTATTATTCAAAACAAAAATAAAAAAACTGTAAAAAATAAATAAAAAATATTAAATTATTGGAAAATTTATAAAAAATTTTAAATTGCCTATGGATTTTTTTTTGAATATATTATATAATATAATAAATTATAATCTATAACTGTTTTTTATAACTTTTTATATTTTCTGCAAAGGAGAACATTCAATGAAAAAAATTGCTATTATGGACATCGGTTCAAACAACTCAAGACTTATTCTTGTCTATATCTACGACAACGGTAGTTACCGTGTTGCCGATCAGTTAAAGGAACCTGTAAGGCTTATATCTGATATGGGGCATGATAATATTATAAAACCGCGCCGTATACAGCAGTTGATTAAAACCATACATATGTTTAAAAGGCTTTGTGTTGCAAATGGTATTGAACAGATTTATGCATATTGTTCTGCTGCGGTAAACCGTGCTGCAAACCAAAGAAGCTTTTTAGATGAGGTTTATGCAACAACACAAATTAACCTTGAAGTTTTAACAGGCGAAAAAGAAGCAACACTTGTATTCCAGGGCGTGATCAATACTATGGATATTGATAGTGGCGTTATCATGGATATTGGTGGCGGAACAACTCAGCTTGTTCACTTTGAAAAACGTCAGATTAAAGATCTTGCATGTTTGCAATTCGGTACTGTTACATTAACCGAACTTTTTGGTCTTGCCGATAAGGTTAAACAGGAACAAATTGATGCTATTGAAGATTTTTACAGAAAGCAACTTGAATCTGTACCGTGGCTTGCAAACGTTGAAGGGCTTCCTATTATCGGCGTTGGCGGTTCGTTCCGTAACTTAGGCAAGATTATGCGAATGAAATCTAAAAAAGATATCGGAACTCTTCATAACTACAACATCCGTGCAAAAGAAATTGATGCAGTTTATGAAAATATGTGCCGCCTTGATTTAGATAGGCGTATGAAGATCAAAGGCCTTTCAAATGAACGTGCAGATATTTTTCTTGCTGCTTTTGCTGCAATCAAAACAACTGTTAATTGTATTAATTGTTCAGATATTTTCATTAGCTGTAACGGTCTGCGTGAAGGCATTATGTTTAACGAAATTGATCCTCAGTTTGCCGTTAAACCTATTCAGCATATGCTTGATTACTCACTTAAAAATGCTCTTGGTCTTTTCCAGGAAAACGTTGAACATGCAAATAACGTATCAAAATTATCACTTTTAATGTTTGAACAGCTTCGTCAGCTTCATAAGTTGCCTAACTCATATATGCGAATCATTAAAACTGCGGCAGCGCTTCACGATGTTGGTGCTACAATCAAGTATCACGATCATCACAAACATAGTTTTTATCTGATTCTTAATTCTAACATTTACGGTCTTACACATCGTGAACATCTTATGAGTGCTTTTGTAGCTCTTGCACATAGAAAAGATGACGTTAAAAAAGAATGTCAGCGTTATTCAGATATGATAAGTTCAGATGATTTAATGATTATTTATCGTCTTGCGGTTCTTGTTAGGATTGCTGAAAGCTTTGATAGGGCAATGGATGGCATTGTTGAAACTGTTTCTTGTGATATTTTAGGGGATTCAGTTATTATGAAAACTCAGGCAACAGGCGATGCTTCACTTGAGATTAAAGATGCTCTTACTTGCAGTGAAATGTTTAAGAAAGCATATGGTAAAAACTTAGTTATACTTTAATTCGGAGAAAAATATATGAAATTTACCAATAAGAAAACCATAATCAAAAACGGTGTTGAAATTATAAATAGTGATATCAATGCAAAAGAGGGTACCATAAGTTTTGGTATCCTCAACGCACATAATACAAGTGAAAACATAAACAAGCTTCAGATAAAATTTGACGCCCTTGTTTCTCATGATATTACTTACGTTGGCATTATACAAACTGCCCGTGCAAGTGGGCTTAAGAAATTTCCGCTTACATATGCGTTAACAAACTGTCACAACAGTCTTTGCGCTGTTGGCGGAACGTTAAATGAAGATGATCATTTGTTTGGTCTTTCTGCTGCAAAAAAATATGGTGGAATGTATATACCGCCACACCTTGCTGTTATTCATTCTTTTGCAAGGGAAGAACTTGCTGCATGCGGTAGAATGATATTAGGTTCAGATAGCCATACACGTTACGGTGCATTAGGTACAATGGCAATCGGTGAGGGCGGCCCTGAACTTGTTAAACAACTTCTTGAACGTACTTATGACGTTGATTATCCCGATATTGTTGCTGTTTATCTTACAGGCGAAGTTAAAAAAGGTGTTGGACCTCATGACGTTGCTATTGCAATGTGCAAAGAAGTTTTTAAAGAAGGAAAAGTTAAAAACAAGGTTCTTGAATTTATTGGTCCCGGAGTTAAAAACTTAAGTGTTGATTTCAGATGCGGTATTGACGTTATGACAACTGAAACAACTTGTCTTTCTTCAATATGGATGACTGATGAAAAGGTTGAAAATTATTATAAAATACATAATCGTGTGGAAGACTATAAAGAGCTTAAACCTTCTGAATATGCTGAATATGATGCACTTTTAGAAATTGATCTTTCTGAAATTGAGCCAATGATAGCGCTTCCTTTCCATCCAAGTAATGCATATACTATCAGAGAGTTTAAGGCAAATGCTAAGGAAATTCTTTTAAATCTTGATAAAGAGATTGAAAAGCAGTATCCGAAATGTTCATGCAAGGTTTTACCTAAACTTAAGGATGATGGATTCCACGTTGACCAGGGTGTTATCGCAGGTTGTGCAGGTGGTATATTTGAAAACATTACTTGTGCAAATGATATTTTAAAAGGTGGAAGTACAGGGAACGATGCTTTTTCATTAAACGTTTATCCTGCAAGCCAAAGCGTATATCTTGATCTTGTTCAAAAAGGTGTTATCGGCGATTTAATGGAAAGCGGTGCGGTTATTAAAACTGCATTCTGCGGTCCATGTTTCGGTGCAGGCGATGTTCCTGCAAATAACTCGTTCAGTATAAGGCATACTACACGTAACTTCCCAAACCGTGAAGGCAGTAAGCCCGGTGAAGGCCAGTTATCCCTTGTTGCTTTAATGGATGCGCGTAGTATTGCGGCAACTGCATTAAACGGTGGTATTCTTACCGGTGCTGATGAACTTGATATTGAATATACAGATTACGATTACACGTATCACAGTGATATTTATAAAAAACGTGTTTATGATGGCAGAAATAATCCAAAATCAGATGAAGATCTTATTTTAGGACCTAACATTGCGGATTGGCCTAAACTTAAGGAAATGCCTGATCAGGTTTTAATTAAACTTGCCAGCGTTTTAAGAGATAACGTTACCACTACTGATGAACTTATTCCTTCAGGTGAAACCAGTACGTTGCGTTCAAATCCTTATAAACTTTCAAGATTTACTCTTTCAAGAAAAGATCCTGAATACGTTGCACGTGCTGATAAAATCGCTGCAATTGAAAACAGTGATGAACGTAATAAGTTATTTGAAACGCTTAATCAAACATATAACGTTGATATAAATGATTGTGTATATGGTAGTGGCATTTTTGCAAATATGCCCGGCGATGGTTCTGCCCGAGAACAAGCGGCAAGTTGCCAGAAAGTTCTTGGCGGTTGGGCTAACATAGCTATTGAATATGCCACAAAACGTTACAGAAGCAATCTTATTAACTGGGGTATTTTACCACTCTTATGCGATAAAAATACTGCTGAACACTTTGAAACAGATGCATATGTTTTCTTACCTAACGTAAAAAATGATCTTATTAATGGTAAAGAAAGCACAGATGCATATCTTATTAAAGATGATAAGGCTGAAAAAATTGTACTTGGTATCGTTAGTATGACAAAGGATGAAAGAGATATCCTTTTATCCGGTGGACTTATCAATTATTACTCTAAAAATATTTAGGAGGAATTTTTAATGGGATTTTTTACCCGCGATCTTGGTATTGATTTAGGAACCGCAAATACGTTAGTTTATTTAAGAGGAAAAGGTATTATTATAAGGGAACCCAGCGTTGTTGCCGTTAAAATTTCGGGCAGCCGCAAAGAAGTTCTTGCAGTAGGTGAACGTGCTAAAAATATGATTGGCAGAACACCGGGCAATATTGTTGCTGTTAAACCGTTAAGAGATGGCGTTATTGCTGATTTTGACGTTACTGCAGCAATGCTTTCTGATATTATTCATAGGGCAATGCCCAGGGCATTTTCTTTAACAAGAACACGTGTTGTAATCTGCGTGCCTTGCGGTGTTACAGGTGTTGAACGTAAAGCTGTTGAAGATGCCGCTAAAAATGCAGGCGCAAGCCAGGTAGTAATTATTGAAGAACCTAAGGCAAGTGCTATTGGTGCAGGGCTTCCTATTAACGAACCATCAGGTTGTATGATAGTTGATATCGGTGGTGGCTCAAGCGAAATGGCTGTTATTTCGTTGGGTGGAATAGTTGTTTCACGTTCACTTCGTATTGCAGGTAATAAACTTGATGATGCCATTATGAACTTTGTTAAAAAAGAATTCAATCTTGCTATTGGTGAAAGAACAAGTGAAGAAATTAAAGTTCGTATCGGATCTGCATATCCTACAGGTGAAGAAGAATCAATGGATATTCGTGGCCGTGACCTTGTAACAGGACTTCCCAAAACCGTTACAATTACTTCAACACATGTTCGTGAAGCATTAAGAGAACCCTTAATGGCTATTATTGACGCTATTAAAGTTACTTTAGAAGATACACCCCCTGAACTTGCTGCTGATATTATGGAACGCGGTATTTATCTTGCAGGTGGTGGCGCATTGTTAAAGGGAATGGATACGTTAATTAAGTATGAAACAGGTATGCCTGTTGTTATTGCAGATTCACCCCTTGATTGTGTTGTTACAGGTGCCGGTATGGCGTTAGAAGATCTTGATTTTATTTCATAAAAGGAATCATTTATGAAAAAATTTGATCACAAAAAATTAAAAATTACAAAGTTTATTATTATTGGCGTAGTAATATTCATAACGTTAATTCTTCTTATGTTTAATAGTGGCGTTGCTTTCTTAGAAACATTGTCAGGTTACGTTGTCTATCCTGTGGTTAATACAGTTGATTCTGCTTGCGATAGTATTGGAAACTTCTTTTCAGGCTTTGGTGCAAGATCAAGATTAAAGGATGAACTTCGTATTGCCAATGAAAAAATTGCACAACTTGAAACCGTTCAATCAGTTGCTGATGAAGTGAAAGCAGAAAACGAACGTTTATTGGCTCTTTTTAACGAAAGTGAAAAGTATCCAAGCTTTGAGTATGAGTATGCAAAAGTTATTGTTCGCAGTGTTGATGATTATAGTGCAACGTTTACTTTAAATAAAGGTGAAGCTGATGGCATAAAAGAAAATATGGTTGTTATTGCTTCCGGTGGGCTTGCAGGCAAGATTATTGAAACAGGTGAACATTCTTCCATTTTGCTTGCGATCATTGATTCTCGCTGCGGGGTACCTGCATTATCTGAATCAAGTAGAGATATGGGCGTTGTAAATGGAGTTAGTAATTCAGGCACAACTACAGGCTATTGCGTTATGAAGGATCTTCCAACTAATGCAATAATTAAGCCGGGTGATACTGTAAGTACATCAGGAATGGGTGAGGTTTTCCCTAAAGGAATTACTGTTGGCGTTATAACAGAAGTTTCAAAAGGTAATTTAAATCAAATTAATTCTTCTGCAAAACTTTCACCAAGTGTTGATTTTGATCATCTTGAAAGTGTTTTAATTATTGTTAATACGGAGGCAAATTGATGCGTACCGTTTCAATGATTGCTTTATCAAGCGTTATGTTGATTTTACATATTATGCTTGCACCTGCCCTTGAAATTTTTACTGCAAAAATTGATTTTGTTATGATATCGGTTTTAATGCTTGCTTTTTTCAGTAAAAAATGGTATCCGCCGGTTATCTGTGCAGTTTATTCAGGGCTTGCTGTTGATATTACTACACAGGCACAAACTTATATAAACACAGGAATATACTTGTTTTTTGGTATTGTACTTGGCATCTTAATAATGCTTTTCAAAAATAATGGGTTTGTTTTATCAGGATTAGCATCTTTTGCCTGCGTTGCAATCAAACATCTTATTTTCGTGTTTCTTTTATACATTATGAAATTATCCCAGAATCTTACATTGGGAACGTTTTTTTATGGATTACCTTCTGCGATATATACAAGTATAGCGGCGTTAGGCGTGTATTTTGTTTATAAATGGATTTTTTCTATGCCGTTTACGGCAGAAAAAACAGAAGATGATGGTAAATTTTTTATTTAATTGGTGAACTATGGGTTTGATTAAAAAAGAACAAACAACAGATAAAACTTCAACTAAACACCGTAGCAGTTTTGTTCTGATGGTGTTTATTGTTGCGTTTGTTGTGCTTGTTTGCTCGTTAATTGACCTTCAGTTTATAAAAAAGAATCAGATTTTAGAAGTTACTAATATTAAACATACCCGTACCTTAAAAATACAGGGAACAAGAGGCAAAATACTTGATAAAAACGGTATTCCGCTTGCACAGGACGAGGTTAGTTATAACCTTGAATTTTATAGGGAATACAATTTAGAATCGGAAAGAGAACAATATACAAATTCCATTATTTTTGCTATAGAACTGACAAATAAGTATGGCAGAGATATAAATACTACCTTTGCTATAACAAAAAACGCGGAAGGTCAGTTCATATTTGACTGGGGCGATGTTTCTCAAGAGGTCGCCCAAAAACGTGAAAACACTTGGCGTAGCGACTTTTATTTTGCAGACAGTAAAGGCAAAAAGAAAAACCCTGAACAAATGTATAGGGAAATGCGTGAAAGATACGTTATTCCTGAAGAAATGTCGGATGAAATGGCATTTAAAGTACTTGGAATTTGGCAGGATAGCATCCAATCTTATTGGGCGTCAAAGTCAATCACAATTCTTAAAAATATTTCATTAGAGCTCGTTATGGCGATTGAAAGCTACAGTTATGAGCTTACAGGCTTTAATATTACTGAAAAATCTCTTCGTGTTTATCCACAGGGCACCGTTGCAAGCCACGTTGTAGGGTATTTAGGCAGAATTACTGCTGATAACCGTGCATATTATGATGAACGCAATTATGATATAGAAAGCCTTGTTGGCGTTTCTGGTATTGAAAGCGTTATGGAAGCTGAACTTACAGGTTCAAGCGGTGAAAGAAGCGGAAAACGTGTTGTTGAGGTTACAAGAGGTGGCAGAATTATTCAAGAATTATCATACGTTTCTGCAAAAAATGGCAATAACGTATATTTAACTATTGATAATAACCTTCAACGTATTGCGGAAGAAGCTTTACGTAAGAATATAGAAGAAATCAGGGCGCGTCAGCTTGAAGAATATAACAGCAAAACAAGTTATTATCTTAACCTTGTTTCTGAACGCGGTGGAAAAGAAATTCAGTTCGCTAAAGTAGGCGCTGTTGTTGTTATGGATGTAACTAATGGCGATGTTTTAGCGCTTGTTAGCGAACCAAACTACGATCCTAACCTGTTTTCACAGGGGATTTCCCAATCAGACCTTGATGCTATTGTTAATAATGATGCAAAACCTCTTTTTAATAAAGCGATAAGTTCTTCAGATACACCTGGCTCTATTTTTAAGTTAGGTATGTCCCTTGCAGGTCTTGAAGAAGGCGCTATTACCGCAACGGAAACCATATATGATGAAGGTGAATATAAAAAATACGTTTCAGGTACAGAAAAAGGTCCAATGTGCGGATGGTATAAAGATAACCACGAAACTCACGGCCATATCAATGTTATTAACGCTATTAACTATTCCTGCAACTATTTTTATTATGAGTTAGCCGATAGGCTGGGTATTGAAAAAATTAAAAAATGGTGTAAAAATCTTGGTTTACTTGAAAAAACAAATATTGAACTTACCGGCGAAAGCGTTGGTATTGTTGGTGACCAAAAAACCCTTTATGATAATGAACGTGGTATTAACGACCAAGATACAAGTTTACCTTATCTTGTTTCAAAACAGTTAAGAAGCATTTTATTAGAATGCGCAACTTATTCAAATAAAACTTTATCCGAAAACGATATATCTGATATTACAAAGCGTTGTTTTGAAATGGTTGGTAAATCAAGAACAGAAATTTTTGATCTTACAATTGCGATGCTTGTTAACGAATATGGTATGAGTCGGAATAAAGTTCGTGATGATACAAGATATAAAATTTATAGTTCCATTGTTCAGATTACCTGGACCAATACCACAACTATACAAACAGGTATAGGGCAAAGTATTACAACGGTTACGCCTATTGCGGTTGCTAGATATATTGCAGCGCTTGTAAATGGCGGATATGTTTATGATGCGCATATTGTTGATAAAGTTACTTCATCAACAGGAGAACTTGTTTACGAACAACAACCAACTTTAGTTCATCAACTTGATGTTAAACAAGAGAACTTAAGTGTAATCAAACAGGGTATGAGGGATATGGTTAACGAAAGCGAAGACCGTTACTCTTCAACTGCCCGTAAGTATTTTGATGAGTTTAAATATAAGGCTCAATTAGGTGGTAAAACAGGTACCGCACAGGTTTCGCAGATTAACCTTGAAGATAATGCGTGGTTCGTTGCTTTTGCCCCGTACGAAAAGCCTGAAATTGCTATCGTTGTTTATATACCAAACGGTAGATCTGGTTCAATGGCAAGTAGTACTGTTAAAGAGATTGCCGAATATTATCTTGATCGCAAATATTCGGTAGAAAATAATGTTCTTCCCGGCGATAATACAGTGGTATATTAAGGAGTTTTTATGAATTTTAGCAAAAAAATAAAAAAAGTGAAATATTCACCTTTAATAGTTTTTATTGCTGTGCTGATAACAATAATTACTGCAATATGCCTTATTATTTTTGTTCCTAAAAGTTATTCCGTTGAGTATGATATTGTTTATGATGGTGTTAACACAAAAGGCATAATTATCAGGGATGAAACTTATTTTGATCTTCAGAATTATGAAAAAATTCAATATAATAATATAGTTGAGGGTCAATTTGTTAAACAGGATACAGATATTGCACTTGCATATAAAAAAGGGTATATAAAAAATACGCTTTCAAAACTTATTGAAACAGAAAAAAACATTGTAACAAATCTAAATAATTTAACTGTTGGGTATGATGATAAAATCATCCGTCAGCTTGATTTTGAAATTGATGTTGTTATTCAAAAAATGTCCCAAGAAGATAGTGGCTTTATTGAGCTTTATTCAAAACTTTGTGATTTGATGAAGGATAGGGCACAATATATTCGTGATAACTTTACACCGGACCAAATGCTTGAAGATTTATATAATGATGAAAAGAATCTTATTGAATCAATAGAAACATGGCGTGATCATATTAAAGCAACTAAGGATGGTTTTATCGGATTTTATTGTGATGGTGCAGAAACTCAGTTTAATAGTTCTAATGTGGAAGATATAAGTTATGCTGAGTATAATAATGCAGTTAAAAAAGAATTTTCTAATGACCTTAAAGGATTTAAAATAATTTCCGATCAAAAATGGTATGTTATTGTTGATATTGATGATCCTGAAGAATATACGGTAGGTAATCACTATCAAATTTATCTTTCAAACGAATCACAAGGTGAGTATGGTTATCTTGAAAAAGTTATTGATGAAAAAAAGGGTAGTGCACTTGTTTTTTCTTTTAGCGATAACGTTGAAAAATATCTTGATTTAAGGATAACAAATGTATTTATTGGTTCAAGGTTTGAAGGATACAGCGTAAAAAATAAATTTATAAAGGATTCAACTGTAATTGTAAAAAATGACAGAAAGAAAACACAAATTCCGGTTGAAGTTCTTTATAAAGATAAAGAAAAAACTGTGTTTAAGTATACTGAACAGATTTCTTTAGGTCAGAAGGTGTATAACAAATGACTATAGAAGAAAAATATTGTTTAGTAAAAGATCATGTTAATGATATTTGCAATAAATATGGACGAAATAAAGATGATGTTAAAATTATTGCTGTAACAAAAACGCGATCAGTTGATGAAATTCACCAAGCAACTCTTGCAGGTGCTAAAATTATTGGTGAAAACAGGGTTCAGGAGTTATTAGAAAAATACGATAATATTGATAAAAACGTTGAAAAACATCTTATTGGTCAACTTCAAACAAATAAAGTAAAGTATATAATAGATAAGGTAGATCTTATTCATTCGTTAGATAGAATTTCACTGGCGGAACAAATAAATAAAACGGCAGAAATTAGAAATTTATCGCCTGTTAACGTTCTTGTTGAAGTCAATATTGGATACGAAACAACAAAATCAGGTATTTTACCTAATAAATTAACGGAATATCTTGACATTTTGACAAATTTTAGGTATATTAACCCTATAGGTTTAATGACCGTTGCACCGGCTCTTGCAACAAAGGAAGAACAAAACCGTTATTTTGAACAAATGTATAATCTTCTTAATGAAGGTAAAAAGGTGTTTGGTAACGATTTTAGTCAACTTTCAATGGGAATGAGCAGGGATTATGAAACTGCAATAAAACATGGTGCAACAATGATAAGACTTGGCACGGCAATCTTTGGCGAAAGAAATTATAATATTTAATTTAGGGGGATTTTTACAATGGCACAAGAAAAGAAAAACAAAATTTTAGAATTCTTTGGATTTGGTAATGTTGATGAATTTGAAGAAGATGATGATTATTTCTACGATGATGAGGAAGAAACTACAAGAGATTATGAAGAGGACAAGCCTCGTAAAGCTCGCAAACCAAGAGTTGTTCAGGTGCAGGATAAACGTAACTTCAAGCAAAGCGTTGTAATTTATTCACCTAAATCATATAACGATGCTCAGCCATTAGTTATGCAGCTTATTCAAAACAAACACGTTATTATTAAGCTTGATAAAGTTGAAAGACACGTTGCACAGAGAATTCTTGATTTTATGAGTGGCGCTGCTTATGCAAGTGATGCTCAGGTTACCGAGGTTTCAAAGGGTAGCATATATCTTTTTGCTTCAAATCAGACATATATTGATAAATCTGATGACGTTGTTTCCGAACAGGGTGATGACGGTTTTACCCTTGATGATGAATTTTAATTCATAGATTGAAGGTAATGTAATGAAAGAACAAGCTGGTATTTTCAGCATTGAAAGAAAGGGCTATAATAAGCTTGAGGTTATGCAGTATATTGATGACCTTCAAAGCGAAAAGAAGCGTCTTGTAGAAGAGATAGCCGCCTTAAAAGTAGATGTTGATGAGCTTCTTAAGCAAAATGCCTTCCTGGAAAGCAAACAAAACCTTGTTGAGCAAACGTTATTTAATGCCGAAATCGCAGCAAAAGAAATTGTTGTTCAGGCAGAACGTAAAGCAAATGATGTATTAAAAGCTCGCGAACAGGAAGTTGAAGAAGCAATAAAGCGCTTTGATAATAAGCAAAAAGAAGTTAACGATGTACTTAAACGCGTTGAGTATATTCTTAAATCACAACTTGCTTTAGTAGAAAAGTATAATCAATCCAATAATGACTAATAATATTATTGGTGATTATTTTTGAAAAAAGCAAAAGTTGTTACAACAAAAACATCACGCATTATTGCATGGGCGGTATTGCGTGATTATTTGTATTATCTATCAGATACAAAACGAGTAATTAAAAACAATTTTCTTGCAGGATTATTTAAAGGTATTGGAAGCGCAATTGGTTTTTTGATATTAAGTGGTGTCCTTTTATATTTTTTAACGCTTCTTGCATCAAGAAATCTACCGATAATAGGTGATCTTTTGCAGGAAATTGTTGATTTTATTAAATATAGGTATTGATATGTTATTTATTTTAATTTTAGCAATTGGAATCTTGCTTGCTGATCAACTTTCAAAACTGTTTATTGTTGGTTTTTTTGTTGAATCAGGTAATATGTTGTTTAATGGTTGGCTTACCTCAGTTGGTGAATCAGAAGTAATTATTCCAAAAGTTTTATCTTTTACATACGTTTTAAACGATGGTGCTGCATTTGGAATTTTATCAAATCAACGTTTATTCTTTTTGCTTGCTACGTTGATAATTTGTATTGCAGGTATTATTGCACTATTAAAATTTCCTGAAAAACATATTCTGTTAAAAATTTCTTCAGGATTTATTTTTGGTGGAGCACTTGGAAACTTAATTGATAGAGTGATTATTGGTGTTGTTCGTGATTTTATTGATGCTACCATTGTTGAAACCGTTACGGGATTAAGTTTTGCGGTTTTTAATGTTGCTGATATTTTTGTGGTTGTAGGAACAATTCTACTTGCTGTTTACATTTTGTTTTTTCACGATAAAATTTATCCGCCTAAAGAAAAGAAGGAAAATAAAGATGGATAACTTGATTTTTATTGCTGATGAAAATGCCAAGAGGGCAGATGCATATATTTCAAAAATCAGCGGTATCTCAAGAAGTGAATGTGTTCGTTTAATTGAAAACGGCGATATTCTTATTAACAATAAAATTTCATCAAAAAAACAGGCGATAAACGTTGGTGATGAAATTTTTATTGCAGAAAAAGAAGTTGAAATAACTGATATTCAGCCTGAAAATATACCGCTTGATATTATTTTTCAGGATAGTGATATTGTTGTTATAAATAAAAAACAAGGGATGGTTGTTCATCCAGCCCACGGTAATTTAACAGGCACGCTTGTTCATGGAATTTTATATCACATAAAGGATCTATCCGGCATAAATGGTTTAATGCGCCCGGGCATTGTGCATCGCCTTGATAAAAACACTTCGGGGCTTATTATAATTGCTAAAAATGATAATGCCCATAATAAACTTGCCCAGCAGTTTAAAGATAGAACGTGCGAAAAAATCTATCTTGCACTAGCAGAAGGTGTTTTTAAAGAAACTAACATTTTGGTTGAAAATTATATAGGCAGAAGCAAAAATGATCGCAAAAAAATGGCGGTATATAATAATGAAAACGATGGTCGTTTTGCAAGTACTGAATTTACTGTATTAAATCAATTTAAGGATGCAGCTCTTGTTGAATGTAAGCTTAATACAGGCAGAACACATCAGATTCGTGTTCATCTTGCTTCATTAGGTCATCCATGCCTTTGTGATAGTGAATATGGTTTTAAAAAGAACAAATATAATCATTTAGGCCAGATGTTACATTCATATAAATTAACGAT
>JAZSPY010000040.1:0-6641 GCA_045537705.1 Clostridia bacterium | reverse complement strand
ACATGGCTACGATCCGACTTTACTCCTGTGTTAAGTGTTTTTACGTCATTTAACCCCGCATTCAGTATTGATTTTGCACAACCTGCTATTACAATTTTAAAAAATATTACCACACCAAACGCAGTGTTTGGACCATTATATATTATCCCTGTTGTTCTTTTTATTGTTGCTGTTTCCTTTGGGTATTATTTGGGGCACAAGGAAAGAATATCTTTAAAAGAAGTTGTTAATAAAATTAAAAGTAAGCAAAAATAATTATTGAAATTTTTAGTAAAATATGATAGAATTATGAAGAATAAAAGTTTATTGAGAGTTCATAGCGGTAAATATAGGGGAAAAGGCTTAGTTTCGCCCCCTGATTTTAACGTTAGGCCTACGTCAGCAAGGGTAAAAGATTCGCTTTTTAATATTATCAGAATGGATCTTTACGATAGTAAATTTTTAGATTTGTTTTGCGGTACCGGTCAAAATGGTATTGAAGCAATTTCTAACGGTGCAAAAGCAACCTTTGTTGATAAAAATACAAATATCGTTACTAAAAACGTAAATAACGTTGGTTGTGAAGAAAACAGTAGAATAATAAGCGGTGATTTTAAAAATATTTTATTATTTTTTGCGAAAAATAACGAAAAATTTGATTTTATATTTGCTGATCCACCTTATATGGATGGATTATATGATGATATTATAAAATTAACCGCATCGTTGTTAAATAAAGGCGGAAAACTTATACTTGAACATGCAAGCGAAACTTCTTTTGATAATCTATACGATCTTCAAATTGTTGATAAGCGTGTTTATTCAAGCAGAACATTGACCTTTCTTGGAGGCAAAGAATGAAAACAATGGTTTATCCGGGTAGCTTTGACCCAATAACTTTAGGCCATCTTGATATTATTAAACGAGCATCAAAAATGGCAGATAAGTTAATCGTTACCGTTATGTTTAATTCTGAGAAAAAATGTTATTTTTCAGTTGAAGAACGTATGGAAATGATTAAAAAATGCGTAAAAGATCTTCCTAATGTTGAAGTTGATTGTTTTGATGGTTTAATGGTTGATTATATGAAAAAAATCGGCGCTACCGTTGCCGTAAGGGGCTTAAGGGCAGTTACCGATTTTGAGTATGAATTGCAGTGGGCAACCTTTAATCAGATGCTTGATGATGATTTTGAAGCGGTGTTCTTAATGGCTAATACTGAACATAGTTTTCTTTCTTCAAGCATAGTTCGTGAAATTGGTCATTTAGGTGGAAATATTAAAAAAATGGTTTCACCTGAAATATATGAAGATGTAAAAAATAAATTAAATAACGATGGAAAAAAAGGAGTAAAAAATGGATAGCGTAATTTCAAATTTATTAGATGAACTTGAAACTGAGTTAAGCGAAGCCAAAAAAAGTATGATTCTTGGGGGTAAGGCGGTAGTTGATACAGATGCTTGCCTTGGTATCCTTGATGAACTTAGGGAAACGTTACCTACCGAAATTGAAAGAGCCGGCAATATTATGAGGGAACGCCGTCAGATCTTAATTGATGCTGAGGAAGAAGCTAAACAGTGCATCTTAGCTGCTCAGAAAACTGCTGATGAAATGGTTCAGGAGCACGAAATTACTCGTAATGCAGAAATTGAAGCAAAGAAAATTATTGATATGGCACGCCAGAATGCCAAGGAAGTAAGGCTTTCTGCTAAAAATTATGCATTAAGCATTTTTGAAGAATTAAAAGAAAGACTTAAGGATCTTGATAATCAGGTTACTGAGGATTTTGAAGATTTTAACAGATAATTTTTTTTCCGCCTTATTATGTTGCTTAGGATGATAATAACAACTGTTATTAAAATCGGCACGTGTATGGCGGTTTTTTTATATACAAAGCAGAGTAAAAACGCGATTATTCCGCATATCGTTCTACACAAAATAAACTTTTTTATTTTTATATTTTTATAGTTGTTTATACATTGTGTTATTACACAGATTCCGCCAAAGGATAGAAAAAAACTGATAATTGGTAAAGGATATTCAAACGTATCGCTTGCGTTTTTAATGCCTTTTGTAAATTCTAAAATACCAATAAGAAAAGTTTTTATTTCTATCGGAATAAAATTTAAAAGCGAAATAACGTTTATTATTAAACTAAAAAGTATCATATAGCAACAAACGGAAAATATTGCAGTAATGCTTTCGGTAATAGCACTTGTTAAACTGCCGGTTGTTGTGTTAAATATAACGTTTTCTTCATCATCTTGTTTTAATAGTGAAGCAAAAATTAAAACGGTTAAAATATGTATTAAATATAGCGTATATCCTGTTTTAGTATTATTTAATATGGCGGTTCCAACAGTTCCGATAACAAATAATGGGCTTGAAGAAAAGCAAATATTTGCAAAATAATCAATGTTTTTTAAGCCGTCTTTTTCTAATTGCGCAACAGTTTTACTGCCTGTTTGGTAACCACACATTAAAGTCATAGCAAATGGATATGAAAGGTTTTGCGGTAATCCTAAAATTTTTAACAATGGTGATAAAATTTTAGTAAAATAAACAATCCCGCCATTATAATAAATTGCTTTACTTATTATAAAAAATGGCAACAACACCGGAACAACCGAACTAAACCATAAATTTATTGTTTCTTTTACAGAAAGAATGGTTATTTCAGGCATAGTAAGGCATAATATTAAAATAATGATATATAGCATTTAATTCACCGATAAAATATATTACGGAGTTGATTAAAATATGAAAAAAGTAGGTCTTGCCCTTGGTGGCGGCGCTGCCCACGGTGTTGCCCATATCGGTGTAATTCAAGTTTTAAAAGAAAACAACATACCTATTGATTATATTTCAGGTTGTAGTGCAGGTGCTATTGTTGGCGGTTTGTATTCAACAGGAAGTGATATGTACTTAGCAGGTAAATTATGCGCAACAATTGATATGTCAACTTTTATTGATATAATCATTCCCAAAATGGGTTTTATAAAAGGCGATAAAGCCGAAAATCTTGTAGATATGCTTTGTAAAGGCAAAAATATTGAAGATTGTAATCCGCCTTTTACTGCGGTTGCCTGTGATCTTATAACAGGAAAATGTATTACGCTAAATAAAGGTAAGGTTGCCAAAGCCTGTCACGCAAGTTTTGCAATTCCCGGCGTATTTGAGCCTGTTGAAATAGATAATATGCAACTTGTTGATGGTGGCGCTATGACAAGAGTTCCTGTTAAAGAAGTAAAAGAAATGGGCGCAGAATACGTTATTGGTGTTGACGTTGGCTATCAAGGGTCAGGGCATAATAAAGCCAAAAATTTAATGGAAGTTTTAATGTATTCATTTGAAATGAGTGATTGGCAAAACGTAGAACAACTTTATAAATTATGTGATTGTGTAATTGACCCTGACTTAAGAGATATACCGCTTCATAACCTTGAAAAAGCCGAAGAAACTATTGAACTTGGTAGAAAAGCGGCGTTAAAAGTTATTAATAAAATTAAGAAAGATTTAGAAATGAAATAAAAAATAACCGTATATAAAGCAGATTGCTTATATACGGTTATTTGCTTTTTTAATAAGAATCTACACGCCTGAACGTAACGTTACCCACTTTTTTATTATTTTCTAAAAGAATAAAATCAGTTTTATCTTTTGATAATTCTTTAGGAATATAATCATTATTAAAAACTTCAACAAACCATCTGTTTTTAAAAACGTGTGTGCGAATAAATCTTACGGGAATAACGTTATCATCAAAAACTTTTTTAGATGAATCGTTATGCTGCTCATCGTATATACGAAGACCATAAATCTTCATTTTTTTAATATTTATTTTGCTTTTCAGTTCAAGAATACCGTTAGGGTAAGGCTTGATAAGCTTTCTTTCTTCTTGTGAATATTTAACACAAGGAAAAAATAAGCCAACTATTCCAAGCACAAACCAGGGTAAAATAAAAATGCTAAATAAAAAAACATAGTATAAAGGATATAGTTCAAGTTTTATACATAAATCAGCAAGTAATGATTGTAAAAAAATTAAAACAATACCAGCACAAAACATAGGTAAAAGGGGTAAGTTTGGCATATATCGTTTGTTGCATTCAGGGCATTTCATGCCCATAAATCTAATAGCAAGCCAATGTGTAAAGTTATAAAGCGTAAACATATTATAACATAAAAGTTTGCTTGATGTAGAAATTGTTTTCCTGCCACAATGCGGACAACGTTCCATTTTAATTGTCTCCTTTATTTTATATTTTCATTAATCCTAACGTATAATCTTCATCGCCGATTAAATCGGTAAAAGTTGAATATATTTGCGTGGATAAAACGTTGATTTCGCTTGAAATTTCGGTGCTTCCACCGTGATTTTTTGCATCAATAGGGGAAATATAGTAATTGTTTAAAAGCGATAAAATCTGCGTTTTTTGTTTGTTTATACCTAAAAGTTTAACCTTTGGTGTTTCGTTAATAACTGCGCGAAGTTTTGATTTTGTTATACCAAGTAAAATGCAACAAAGGATTCTGCTTATTCTTGAATAGGTATAGCGTTTGCTTTTTATGCTTTTTATTAAATCATCAATATTTTTTGCATACAAAACTTCTTTTTTTATTTTGTGTTCAAGACCTTCGCTTACACCGCAAATTTTTGCAAGATCTTCCGCGCACATTGTAAGAATCTTATATTTAATAATATCAAAAAAACGTTCAAAAAACAGGGGAGAGAGTTCAAACGAAAACATCTCCGCATTTATGTTTTCTGCCTGTAATTCAGCCCTAATTTTGCTTGCGGAAGCCAAACTCTGATCTCTTTTAATCGTAACAGGAATCATTTTGCTATCCAAAATATCAATTGCCTTAATATATTCTTTGCCTAAAAGGTTATTGGGTTCACCTTCAAAAGAAGACAATGATTTTCCATATGAAACGCCTGTTTGCATAATGCTTTTAAAGTTTTCGTTTTCTTTTGATTCGTAAAGTACTTGGATATCACCACATTCTGAACCAAAGCAAAGATGCGTACAACCTAATGAATCTGCTATCTGAACGCCCCCAAAAGCAAAGTATTCGGCTGACTGTAAAGCATATATTGTCGGTAATTCAACAACTGCATCTGCGCCTGATTCAATAGCTGCTTTTGCCCTTGAAAATTTATCAAAGATTGCATTTTCGCCCCGTTGAACGAAGTTACCACTCATAATACAAACGATAAAATCAGCGTTCGTTAACTCTTTTGCCTTCTGAATTTGATAAATATGGCCTTTATGTAATGGGTTATATTCTGAAATTATGCCGCAAATTTTAATATTGATCACCTTTTTTCTTAAAAACTGTGTACTTATTTTAAAAGTTGTGTTATAATACCTTTGTATATATTATATCATATAAACTTATTATTTCAAAATAATTTTTATTGGAGGATATTATGAAAGTTTTAGTTATCAATGCAGGCTCAAGTTCAATGAAGTATCAACTTTTTGATATGGATAATGAACAGGTAATTGCCAAGGGCGGTATGGACCGTATTGGTTTAGGTGGCGGTTCAGAACATAAGTACGTTGCAAATGGTGAAACTTATAAGGATACCGATCTTGATATTCCTAATCACGAAGATGCAATTCAGCGTGTACTTAACAAGCTTACCGATGAAAAGGTTGGCGTTATTAAATCAATGGATGAAATTGATGCAGTTGGTCATCGTGTTGTTCACGGTGGTGAAAAGTTTGCCTGCTCAGTTAAAATTACTGACGAAGTTATTTCAACAATGGAAAGCCTTATTGACCTTGCACCTTTACACAATCCTGCAAACCTTCAGGGTATTGCAGCATGTAAGGCAGTAATGCCAAACACACCAATGGTTGGCGTTTTTGATACAGCATTCCATCAGACAATGCCTGCAAGAAGTTATATTTACGGCATTCCTTATGAAGCTTATGAAGATCATCAGGTAAGAAGATACGGCTTCCACGGATCAAGCCACAAGTTTGTTTCACAGCGTTGTGCTGAAATCTTAGGCAAAAAGCCCGAAGAACTTAACATTGTTTCCTGTCACCTTGGTAATGGTTCAAGTATTGCAGCTGTTCAGGGCGGCAAGTGTGTTGATACAACAATGGGTCTTACTCCTCTTGAAGGTCTTCCCATGGGAACTCGTTGCGGTAACATTGACCCTGCTATTATCCGCTTCTTAATGAATAAATACAATATGACCATTGATGAAATGGATGCATACCTCAACAAAAAAAGCGGCGTTTTAGGTGTGTCCGGTGTTGGCAGTGATTTCAGAGATCTTTCAGCAGCTGCAGAACAGGGCAATATGCGTGCACAACTTGCACTTGATATCTTCACTTATAACGTAAAGAAGTTTATCGGAGCTTATGCTGCAGCTATGGGTGGCGTTGATGCTATCGTATTCTGTGGTGGTATCGGCGAAAACAACCCTTCGCTCAGAGCAAATGTTGTTAAAAACCTTGAATTCCTTGGTGCAAAGATTGATCCTGAACTCAATGCAAAGGCTAAGGTTACTTCACTTGAAAATGATGTATCTACTCCTGATTCAAAGGTAAAGGTACTTGTTATTCCTACAAATGAAGAGCTTATGATTGCAAGAGATACCGTTGAGCTTGTTTCAAAATAATTCTTGAAGTATTAAAAGG
>JAZSPY010000034.1:0-5037 GCA_045537705.1 Clostridia bacterium | reverse complement strand
AAAATTCTCAAATATAAAATTTTTAAACGTTTCTTTTGTTTTATCTATTTGCTGTTGATTTTCGTACGTCCAGGCTATAGGATAAGCACCTAAAAACAAACAAATTTTAAGAAAAACATTATTTTTATAAAAATGTTCATAAGAAATAAATTGTGGCCTTGCTATAAAATTAAACACTAAAGCGCCTAATAGTTTTTTTGTAGCATCTTCTTCATTATAGAAAGTAGAAGCAAGTTGACCTCTTAAAACGTCCGGTCTATTCTTTTTATACCAGTTTAATACAAATGGATAGAAGGATTGTATTGCATATTCCCCTTTATAATCTTTAAGAATTTCGTTTGCTTTAATGCACAACCTATCACTTGTTTTTTTGTTTAAACACTTAAATTCAATTAAAAGCGGAACTTTGCCATTAACTAAATCAAGACATTCTTGTAATGTGGGGATTTTTTCAGAAGAATTTTTTAACGTTAGTTCATTAAGTTCTTTTAACGTGCAATCTTCAATTTTTTTATCAATTCCACACATTCTCAGTAAAGTATCATCGTGAAAAACTACAACGTTATCATCTTTTAAAACGTGAATGTCATTTTCTATTGCATAGCCATTTTTTATTGCTTCGTTAAAGGATAATAAGGAGTTTTCAGGAATAGCATCACCGTGTAATCCCCTATGGGCAATGAATTTATAATTATCAAAAAATGTTTTGCTTTTTATTCTTGATGGATAAATCAAAAACAAAAATATTCCAATTAAAATAAGAATAAATATAATTGCAATCATTTTTAATCCTCAACGTCAAAATTTTCAAGTAATGATTTTTTGCTTTCGGGCTTAACATCACCGTGTTTAACAAATAGCATTGTAACAAAAGATAACGCTGAGAAAACTACTGCATATGGGAATAGAACGTTATAACCTAATGCAGTTTTGCCGATTAACAAGCCTGAAAGAATTGGGGTAATAATCTGTGCTGCCATTGAAAAAGTATAGTAAAAACCTGTATATTTACCAACGTCAGCACCATTGCTCATTTCAACAACCATCGGGAATGAGTTAACGTTAATTGCTGCCCAACCAATACCAACAAGACCAAATATTGCATACATTATAGGTGTTTGCTGCTTTAACAAAATAGCAATAGCATAACAAATAGTCATTAACGCAACGCCTAAAAGAATGGTCTTTTTTCTGCCTAACTTACTTGAAAGGAATCCTAAAGGAACAAAAGCAATTATTGCTGAAATTGTTGCAGTTAAGAGATAGCCTGATGAAACGCTTAAATCGGCATTCCATACTTCAATACAGTATCTTGAAAATGCTGAAGTAACTGCATTATATGCCATAAACCAAAGCGCAACAGAAAGTAAAATAAACACAAGGCTTTTAAAAACGGGTTTTGACATTTTACCACCTGTTGAAAGGTTTTCTTCGGGCTCGTCTTGAATATTAGTTTCCTTTAAAAGCTTGTTTTCGTTAAGTGTAAGCACCTGAATTAAAACGGATATAAGCATAAATGCTGCAACAACTATAAAAATCGGCAAAAAGGATTGTTCTGATGAATAAACAGATTCGCCTAATTCGTTCTTTTCGCTTTTAAGCATAAACATCATTACAACAGTTGTAAAAATACCGCCAATATAACCAACAAGGTTGATAATAGCATTTGCTTTACTTCTTAAAGGCTTTGGTGTAACATCAGGCATATAAGCAACTGCAGGTGTGCGGTAAATAGACATTACAAAAAGCACAAGGAATAAAAGAATAAAGAATAACATTCTGTTACTCATTTCAGTTGCAATACCCATTAAAATAAGAAGTATTACCGATCCAATTGTACCAAACAAAATATATGGTGTTCTTTTACCTATGCGGGTACTTGTTCTATCAGAAATAGCGCCAAACAACGGAAGCATAAATACGCTTAAAACGTTATCAGCTGCCATAATAAAGCCAGTTTTATCCGGTGTAAGCCCAAATTTATATTCTAATAAATAAGGCACTACCTGATCATAGAACTGCCAAAATGCAAGAATTGCCATAAAGGCAAAACCAATTAAAATCGTTCTTTTGTAATTGAGTTTCATAAAAAACCTCCTTGAGAAAAAACGTTAATTTTTTACTGACATTTAAATAATAGCATATTAACATTACAAGTGTCAATGTTTTAAGTTCACGATTTACGACAAAAAATTATATGCACAAATTCTTGACAATAAAAAAAATTGGTAGTAAAATTTACTTGTATTTCATATACAGATATTTTTTGAGATTGGAGATAATTTTATGCGAATTATTCATGCAAAAAGCAAAGAAGAAATGAGCAAAATTGCTGCTCAAATTTTTATTGAACAGGTAACAAATAAACCCGATAGTCTTTTAGGCCTTGCAACAGGCGGAACACCTGTTGGCTTATATGACGAGCTTGGTAAAAGCGGTTGTGATTTTTCACGTGTTACAAGCGTAAACCTTGATGAATATGCAGGTCTTTCAGGCGAAAACGAAAACAGTTACAGATACTTTATGAACGATAACTTGTTCAGAAAAATCAATATAAAATTAGAAAACACAAACGTTCCTTGCGGAACAGCTGAAGATCTTCAGGCAGAATGTAAACGTTACAGTTCATTACTTAATGAATTAGGCACACGCGATATTCAGCTTTTAGGTATCGGCCCTAACGGTCATATCGGCTTCTGTGAGCCTGACGATGAGCTTTTTGCAACTTGTAGTGTAGTTGATTTAACCGAATCAACAATCCAGGCAAATGCACGTTTTTATAACGATATAAGCGAAGTTCCACGCCAGGCACTTTCAATGGGTGTTAAAGAAATTATGGACGCTAAACATATCGTTTTAATCGCCGAAGGCGCAGGCAAAAAAGAAATTCTTAAAAAAGCTTGCTTTGGCAAAATTACAACACAGGTTCCTGCATCACTTTTACAGCTTCACCCCAACGTTACCGTTATTGAAGCAACAGGATTAGAAGATGCATTTTTCTTTGAAAAAGTATATGTTGGTGATGAAAATAATATTGGTTATGTTGATAAAATTGAAGAAAATAAAGTATTTATTGCGCTAGTTAGAACCAACGGAAATATTAAAATAGGGGATTCAATTAAAACAACTGGAGAAGCATTAGAAGCAAGTTTTTCTAAGAATGCTATGGGTATGGTTGTTGATGCATTTGGAGTAGATAGAATGACAGGTAAGACTTTCAATGAAAGTAAAATGATACCTATTGAAACTCCAAAGATACCTATTATGGATAGAACTCCAGTTAATAGACCTTTAGAAACAGGAATTGCTAGTATTGATTTGATGTTCCCAATTGGTCGTGGACAAAGACAATTGATTATTGGTGATAAGAAAACTGGTAAGACACAAATTTTATTAGATACAATTATTAATCAAAGAGGAAAGAATGTAATTTGTATTTATGTTTCTATTGGTAAGACTAAAAAAGAAGTTAAGAGATTATATTCAAAACTTGTTGAGAAAGGTGCGAATGCTTATACTCAAATAGTTGCGGTATTTAATGATGATACATCTCCTTTAATTAAACTTACTCCTTATGTAGGTTTATCAATTGCTGAAGAATATATGCGTGAAGGATATGATGTATTAGTTTGTATAGATGACTTAAAGAAACATGCAGATTCTTGTCGTGAAATTGCGTTAATTTCTGAGAAGAATACTGGTCGTGAAGCTTATCCTGCTGATATTTTCTATACTCATTCAAGATTATTAGAAAAAGGATGCCAGTATAAGAATGGTGGGTCAATTACAATATTACCGGTAGTTGAAACTAAAGGTGGAGATATTACAGATTATATTTCTACAAATATTATTTCTATTACAGATGGACAAATCGTTTTATCTGAAAAAAACTTTAAAAAAGGTCAAAAACCTGCTTTAGATTTTGGACTTTCTGTTTCACGTTTAGGTGGAGCTGTTCAAAAAGATAGTATTAAAAAGATTGGTGCCGCAGTAAGAAGAGAATTATTAACTTACTTAGAAACTGCTGATGTATATCAATTAGTTAAAATAGATGCTATGTCTAAGGAATTACAAGAAAAAGTATTCCGTGGAAAGAAATTATTAGAATTATTAAATCAACCTAAATTTTCACCTAGAAGTGAAGATAAGTTAGTAAGTAACTTTGGATTTATTTTAGAAAATGGTCCTATTGGTGAAGCTGATCCAAATTCTGAAATTTTAGATGTTGAAAATAATGATGATGATAATAATGATAATGACAATAATATAAATAATAATTCACAAGTAGAAGAAGTTGTTACTGAAAAAGAAGAAGTTAATACAGTAACTGAAGAAGTTCCAGTTACTCCTGAAGTAGTTCAAGAGGTAGCTCAAGAGGTTCAATGGACACCTGAAGTTGTACCAACTGAAGTACAAGCTCCAGTTACTCCTGAAGTAGTTCAAGAAGTACCTGAAGTTGCTCTAACAGAAGTTAATGAAGAACCAGTTGCTTCATTAGTTCCTAGTGACGCACCTGAAGTTGAAACATTACTTACTACTGAAATACCGGTAGAAGCAATTAAACAAGTTTTAAATGAAGAGAATGTTCCTGAGGTGGTTCAAACAGAAGTTAATGAAGAATCAGTTGCTTCATTAGTTCCTAGTGAAGCTCCAGAAGTAGAAACATTACTTACTACTGAAATTCCGGTAGAAACAATAAAACAAGTTTTAAATGAAGATGTTGAAACATTATCTACGACAGAAATTCCTGTTGAAACTATTAAACAAGTTTTAGATGATGATATAGAACAATTATATACAACTGAGGTTCCTATTATTCAAGCTGTAGAACCTTATGAAGTAGAAGATAATTCAGTACCTGTTATTGAACAATCTTATACAGTTGAAATACCTAAATTAGGTTTAGATCAAGTTGTTAATAATACTGTTGCAAATGCAGAAATTGCTCCAGAAATAACATACGTTTACCCTGATGCTAATAATCAATCTGATAATAATGGAGTAAATTAGTATGAGTGTTAGAAATGTTGTAAAAGT
>JAZSPY010000039.1:0-4106 GCA_045537705.1 Clostridia bacterium | reverse complement strand
ATTTTTCTATATTTTTATGTTGAATTTTTTGTATTTTTTATTATATTTTCCCTTTTATCCAAAAAGACCACAAAAGGACGTTCTTTTATATGAACAAACTGTTAATTTTGCCATTTTTTATTAACAAAAAACAAAAAACGGAGATAAAATCATCTCCGTTTTTTAATTTATATTCTTATCAATCTTCCTTTTTCTTTTTTGAAACTACAACGAAAAGTGCAGTTGCAAAAAGTGCAGTTGCAATTAACGCAACGGGAAGAACGTCACCGGTTTCTGCGCTGACTGTGATATAAAGAACTTTTGTTGCCCATTTATCAGGTGCAGCAAAGATCATTGTGCGGATAAATGCCATATCTTCTTCATCGGCGTAAATGGTGAATTTAGTGCCTGCATCAAGGCGATATCCATCATAGGCATCAAAGAAATCAAACCTTACAAAAAGATCTTCAATCTTAACTTCCTGCTCGTAGATAATAACAACGCCATCTTCAACATCCACTTCGTAGGAAATTTCTTTAGTTTCGCCCGGGGCTACTTCTACCGCTTCGCTTGCATATGGCGCCATCCAGGTATCGTTATCATCATCATTTTTAACTACCGCCTGAAGTTCCGCCTTAACTTTAAACGTAATTGTGCCGGTGTTTTTAATCTTAAAGGTTTTAACGATTTTGCCATCTTTAATATCGCTTGGTTTAACAATACCGGTGTTAGTTGCAAACCAGGTTTCAGCAATTTCAAGGTCATCTGTTGCCTCAAATTCCATAGCTACAGGTATTTTCAGAGCTTGTGCAGGCATTTTACTGATTGCTTTTACTTCAAGCGAATCAGCGTGTTCTACCCACCAAACGCCTGAACCATCAAGATTTTTGCAATTATAAATCTCTCCGTCAGCACCATCAACCTGAACTATGAGTTCGGCACCTTTCTTTACCGCCTGTTTGATGCTGAATCTTATTGCGATTGCATCAGCGGTTACTTTGCCACCGTTAAGATCGGTTGTTAATTCAATCTCAATACTTTCGCCTGCAGCTAACTTGAATATACTGTATGGGTTGTCATTTAAAACGTCCCAACCGTTCATAAGCTGCATCATCATATCAAGATCTTGTTCACCTAAGTTGTAGAACTTAACCTTGGCTGTTGCTTTTTTACCATCAGCTTTTGCGCCGCCGTTTATCTGGAAAAGAATCTCATCATCCTCAACGTCTTTGGTAAACTTAATGTTTGCGCCAACAGGAACAGGTGTTGGTGTAGGATCTGCCGGTACCTGTGATTCAGCAAGATTCATAGCCGTACCTGTGCAACCGGCAATGAAATAACCGTCGGTTTCTTTATTTGAATCAAGAATAATGTTTGCGTTGGATTTGATAACGAAATTAGTTCCTGCAGGAACTGCGCCAACAGTTGTAAAGCATACCGAAAGTGCTAAGTTTTCATTAACTTTTGCTTTATCAAAGGTAAACGTGATTTCTTCAAACTCACCGGGTAAAACCTTAACGTAATTTTCAGAAACTTTTTCTACTGAACTTGGAATATTTTCCCAAGCCTCTCTATCAAATGGCTGTGCAATAAACCAAACAGGTTCAACATTAAAGTTATAGAATCTAACCGTAATGCTTGCTTTGTTACCATCAATCTTAACGCCTTTTTCAACGTTATAGAATACGATCTGGTTATCTGATCCGCCTGTTAAAGCTGATTGTACTGTAAGTTGTACTGCTACATTTTTACCGCTTGGCTTAGGTGTTGCCGTTGGTACAGGTGTTTTAACCGGAGTTCCTTGGGGTGTTGGCTGTGGAGTAACTGTTTCAGTTTCGCCACCATCTTTAAGGTCAGGCAACGTTGCAACGCCTGTTGCTACGATGCCTTCTTTTTGAATCCACCAGGAATCCGTATCAAAGAAACCATCGCCTGCATTTGCAGAATCAAAGTAAAGCACGTCACCAACTTTATATCCATCAATAAGATTGTAGCGAACGTTGATTTCTTCCTTTGTTCCGTTTGTTGTTTCGCTTAATCTTGCCTGAAGGGTTATTTCCTTTTTAGTTTTTGCAGGGATTTCTACCTGTATAAACGGATTGCTTGGTAAAATGCTCCATCCGTTCATAAGCTGAACGTTTATAGTAACAGCGTGGTTGTTGGGATTATAAACAGTTGTGCCGAAAGTTACAACACCACTATTAACCATTAAATCTGAAACGATTGTTTTATTGTTTATATGAACAACTTTATCAGTTTCGGGAACTGCATTGATTTCCAACTTAATTCCTTCGGGTTTTGGTGTTGGGGTTGGTTCAACGGGCATTTGTGCTGCAGTAATATTTTCAAGTGTACCCGTCATTTCATTAATAAAATATCCGTTGGTTTCTTTGTTTGAATCAAGATAAATATCTGCATCTGCTTTAATAACAAAGCTTGTGCCTGCAGGAATCGGTTCAACTGATGTAAAGCAAACTAAAAGCGCAAGGTTATCATTAACTTTTGCTTTATCAAAAGTAAAGGTGATTTCTTCTGCTTTACCGGGATTTACCTGAACGTAGTTTTCAGGTGCCTTTTCAATTGAACTTGGGATAGTTGCCCAAGCTTCTCTATCAAAAGGCTGTGCGATAAACCAAACTGACTGATCATAATCATGGTTAAAGAACTTAACTGTAATGGTTGCCTTATTTCCTTCAATCTTAACACCCTTCTTAACACTATACAATACGATCATATTATCAAGACCATTGTTTGCTGAACTCTGTACGTTTACCTTAACGCCTGCGTTATCAGGGTTAGGTGTAATTACAGGAGGCTCGGTTACAGGTGCCGTTGGCTGTGCAGGTGCAGTTGTTGTGCCAGCAGGTGCTGTTGGCTGCGCAGGTGCTGTAGGTGCAGGTGTTACAGGTGTTTCATCTGTAAGATTAGGCAATTCTGTAACTGTTGTAACATAATTGCTTGCTTCCTGAAGCCACCATGAAGCTACATCAAAGAAACCGTCGCCTGCATTTAAAGCACTAAAATACACTACGTCGCCAACCTGATATCCGTCTATAAGGTTATAGCGAACGTTCACGTCTTCTTTAACTGCATTTGTTGTTTCGCTTAAGTTTGCTAAAAGAGTAATTGTCTGCTTTGTGTTTGCAGCAATAACAACCTCTTTATAGGGATTGCTTGCTAAATTACCCCAGCCGTTCATAAGCTGAACGTTTATGGTAATATCGTGATTATTGGGGTTATAAACTGTTGTGTTAAGGGTTACTACACCGTTGTTGATCATTGTTTCAGAAACGGTTGTGCTGTTGTTGATATGAACAACCTTATTTTCGCCTGGAAGTACGTTAACTTCTAACTTAACGCCTGCGGGTTTTTGTGTTGGCACAGGTGTTGTAGCAGGTGTTGGTGTAGGTGTTGCTTCCTGGGGCATCTGCTCAGCAGAAAGGTTTTCTGTTACACCTGTGCATCCGTAAAGCCACAAACCGTTATTTTCTTTTGCTGAATCAACATAAAGATCACCGTTTGAAGCTAATACAAATGCTGTATTTGCATCAAAAGCTTCCAATGAAGTTATGCGAACCTTTAATCCTAACTTATCACTAAGATTTGCTTTATCAAAGGTTAAACTAAAGGTTTGTTTTGTGTTATAAGCAACTTCACAAGCATCAACAGTTCCCTGTGCAGCGATTTCTGCGCCTGAAACCGTGGTATCAATCAATACCATCTGCACCCAAAGTCGCTTCTGAGAATTTAAATTATAAAAATCAATATTTATGGTTGCCTGATCGCCATCAACAGTTATGCCTTCATCAACGTTATAGAAATAGAATTCATTTAATGTGCTTGATTCAGATAACGTTACTTTTACACCTGCAGGTTTTTGCGTAGGTACAGGTGTAGGTGCCTCTGTAGGTGCCTGAGTAGGTGCCTGTGTTGGAGCTTCAGTTGGCGCCTCTGTTGGAGCAACTGTAGGTGCCTCTGTTGGTGTGGGTATTGGGGTTGGATCAATTGCTTCTTCAAGAGCCGGCAATTCTGTAACTGTTCTAGCAGTATTACCTGCATCCTGAAGCCACCAAGATGCTATATTAAAGAATCCTTCGCCTGCATTTTCAGCAGCAAAGTAAATTACG
>JAZSPY010000123.1:0-7496 GCA_045537705.1 Clostridia bacterium | reverse complement strand
AAATCCTTTCGTTATATTATTTTAAGCCAAAGGCAATTTACCTCTGGCTTATTTTGTTAATAAATCACTACGGTTAAATTCTGCAACTAAATCATCTGCAGCATAGGACATTTTAGGGGCAACAGGAATCACAAGCTCCTTTGCGGTTTGTTGAAAACCACGGGTTTTTGTGTAATAAAAGATAATAGCATCCTGTCCAAAAATTTCTTTACGTTCAACCCTGTGATACGTAATACCATTATCACCAAAGTAGCAAACTTTACCGCAGTACCAAATCCCACTACGTGAAAAAATAATCTCTTTTGCATCACCTAAGATACGTGTTCTTAATTTAAGCAATAAATACTGAACGTATGGAAGTGTATAAATACCGCATAAAAGCAAGATAATGGCACCAAATAAAAATACGATACCAAGATAATGTGCAACTTCATTAAGCATCATAATTACACTAATAACTAAAACTGCTAATGCGGTGAAAGTAAAATTCCAAAATGAAGATTTGCTTTGGCGCCTGCACATTTTACGGTAAAAATTATATATGGTTTCGGGTTTATATTTCCATATTGCATATAGATTTTCGTTTATGCTATCGGCAATATTTTGCTTAATAGAAGCAATAACGCTTATAACAATACCTGCAATTAAACCAAATAATGCAACAACAAAGATATAATATAACATTTCGGTGTACATATCTGCCTGAAGCATATAAAAAATTATAAATATTGCGCCGATAGGTAACGCTAAAAGAACTATACCAAGAGCCTTAAATAAATCAAGGTGATTCTGGTACGCAGTATTCATTTTTTGTTTTTTATTTTTAATTGCCATCTTGATTGAAATATTCCTTTAAATCAACTAAAAATGCATCAACTTCCGATTCTTTATCTTCAGGTATTTCTAAAGTAATAGTCTGTTGTTTTTTTCCGTTTATAACTTCAATGTTTAATTTATTGTTTTCCTTATTTACTGCGGTAATACCTTTTGAATAACCGTTAAAAATGTAAATCGTATTATTATAAATTAAACCATCATGCGAAAGCAAAAAGTTATCTACCGTATTTTCTTTAGCGTTTACACGTTTAATACCCATAAGCCACCAACCAAGACATGAAAATGCAAACGCAAGGCTTAAAAGTAAATTAGAAACAAAAGGAACTTGTTGAATTGCTAAAAACAAACCTAAGCAAACACCAAATATCAAACTTAAAACAAAGGGGATATAGGATTGTTTTTTTGCTTCACTTTTTATATTCCAGGAAATAATTTTTTTAGATTGAAGATAATCAATACGTGCAATTTTAAATTTGTAAACTGATAAAATTGCGTATGCTAAAACAAAAAATGAAAAAGCAACTAAAATTAAATAGTATACAAGTCCTTTAAATCCTAATATTTCATAGTGTAAAAAAGGTGTTATGCAAGCACAGATAAAGCCTGTAATTAAAAATAAAATATCCATTATTAAACCTCAAAACCACAGGAAACAAGGAATTTTTTTAGACCTGCGCGACCTAAAGTATCTTCTTTAAATACACCTGCATCCTTTAAAACGTTTTCACAAACGTTACCAACAAGATTATCAATATGTTTTTTAGCATCGTTTAAATCAGCGGGTTTATATTCATTTCTGAATGAATTATACCAGGCATAATGCACACTGTTTACATCAAGATCCTCGTTATTAACCCATTTGTTTGCAATTTCATCAAGTTCAGCTTTAAGTCTGCCGGGAAGAATAAATAATCCCATAACTTCAATTAAACCGATATTTTCTTTTTTAATATTATGTTTGTTTGGGTGTGGATGATAAACACCAAGAGGGAATTCATCGGTTGTTAAATTATTTCTTAAAACGATATCACATTCGTAAAGACCATCTGAATTTATTCTTGCAATAGGTGTGATAGTATTATGTTCGTTACCATCGGTAAATGCAAAAATATTAAGTGATTCATCAGTATAATTCTGCCATGTTTCAAGAACGTGCGCTGCAACTTTAATAACTTTATCACAATCTTTTGAAGCAAGACGGATACATGTCATAGGCCAGTTAACAATTGAAGCTTTTACGCCATCTTCTTTACAATCAAAAGTATAAAGATCATCGGCTTTTTCCATCGGCATAACGTGTCTGCCACCTTGGAAATGTTCGTGTGTTAAAATTGATCCGCCTACAACGGGAAGTTGTGTGTTTGAACCAATAAAATAATGGGGGAATAACTTAATAAAATCAAAAAGACGAACGAATTTTCTTCTGTTCATAGTCATAGGAGTGTGTTCCGAACAGAAAACAATACAATGCTCATCATAATAAACGTAGGGGCTGTACTGGAAGTTCCAGGTTTCGTTATCTAAAGTAATTGGAATCGTCCTTAATGTTTCATGTGAAGGATAACCAAGCCTGCCTTCGTAACCAACGTTTTCAAGGCAAAGCATACACTTAGGATAGTTAGTTTGAGGCATTGATTTTTGTTTTTCAATTTCTTTAGGATCTTTTTCAGGCTTTGTAAGGTTAATAGTAATTTCCATTGTGCCGTATGAAGATTCATAATTATATTCAATGTTTTTTGCAACATCAAAGGTACGAATATAATTTACATCTCTGCAAAGATCATAGAACCAATTGGTTGCTTTTTCAGGTGATTCTTTATAAAGTTTTTTAAATATTTCCTGAGCCTGAGATTGCATCATAAGCATACAACCACAAATTTTTGTATCAAACATTGCACGATAAGCCGCAGTGTTCATTTCAAGCATTCCGTTTTCTGCCGCATAATCAACCATTTCTTCTAAAACAGGAACAATTGAATTGGGGATTTCAACTTCACCTTCAAAGATTGAATCAAGTTTAAAAAGCGACATAAGCCTGTTGCGCACAAACGGCATATCAGCTTCATAACACAATCCTTTTTTTACTGAAAACTGGGTGCAAATTTCAACAAGTTCATTAATATTACGCATAAACGTTTTCCTCCATGCTAAATTATAAATATATAATAAGATAATAACTAAAATTTGTCAATTTGATTATAAAAAATGTTGTATTTTATTACAGAATATGGTATACTTTCTTTGAAAAAAATTTATAAAGGAATAAATATTCTATGGGATTTATCAAAGACATTAAAAACACTCAGATATTAAAGAAAATTTATGGTGACAATGCAAAGGTTCAACTTGACCGCTACGAAAAGATACAAGACAGGTTTGAAGAATTATTTGGTGATGGTGAGGTTAACTTTTTTTCAACTTCAGGAAGAAGCGAAATCATCGGTAATCACACTGATCATAATCTTGGTTGCGTTATGGCTGCAGGCATTAACCTTGATGCAGTTGCCGCTGCAAGAAAGACTGATGATAATAAGGTTTATTTAGTTTCTGAAGGATACAAAGATATGAACGTTATTGATCTTTCGGATTTAACGTTACAGATTAAAGAAAGAGGTACAACTAATGCACTTATTCGTGGCATTGCGTATCATTTAAAAGAAGATCTTGGTTTTAATATTGGTGGCTTTAAAGCATACGTACAAAGTGACGTTTTTAAAGGTAGTGGTCTTTCATCATCTGCTGCAATAGAGGTACTTATTTATACAATTTTTAACTACTTATATAACGATGGTAAACTTGATGCGGTTGAAGGTGCAAAAACAAGCCAGTGGGCAGAAAACAACTACTTTGGCAAGCCCTGTGGCTTAATGGATCAAACCGCCTGTGCATTAGGTAAGCTTGTATATATTGATTTTAAGGATCCTACAAACCCCATAATTGAAGGTATTGATTTTGATTTCAATAAAGAAGGTTATTCAATTATAATAACCGACGTACACGCTGACCACGCTGATTTAACAGGCGAATACGCTGCAATCACAGAAGAAATGAAGGCAGTAGCAAAATATTTTAATAAAGAGCATCTTCGTGAAATTTCAGAATCTGTTTTTTATAATAGTTTAATGAATCTTCGTGAAACAGTTTCAGATCGCGCAATTATGCGAGCAATTCACTTTTTTGATGAAAACAAACGTGTATTACAGGCTGTTGAATCTATCAAAAATAATGATTTAATTGGATTTTTTGATGCTATAACAAAATCAGGTGAATCAAGCTGGAAACTTTTACAAAATACACACGCTACAGGAAGCACAAAACAGGCTATGACCCTTGCTTTAGTACTTTCACAAAAACTTCTTGATGGGGAAGGCGCTACAAGAATTCACGGTGGTGGATTTGGTGGTACAATTTTAGCATTTGTTCCTAAAAAATCGCAGGAATTTTATGTTAATGAAATGGAAAAAGTATTTGGTAAAGGTGCTTGTAATGAACTTTCTGTTCGCCCAATAGGTACAACCAATGTTGAATTTCAAGAATAAAAAAATCGTTGCTTTTGTTGCAGCAGTTATATGTATTTTAATTTTAATATGCTCTGCTATTGTATTTAAATTTAACGTTTTTGAGCATAATCCATATGACAGTTACACAAGGCAAGCACTTGCTTGGCGAGAAGGCAGAACATATCTTGATGATGATCCATCATCCATTGCATATTTGGAACTTGCTATATATGAAGGAAAATATTATGTTAGCTTTCCGCCTGTTCCATCACTTGTTGAGTTGTTTTTAACGCTTTTTTATGGTAAAAATACACCAAATCAGTTTATGTTATACGTTTATACCGTTGTTTCTTGTATCGCATTAACGCTTTTATTTAATAAAAAACATAACGCTTTTTTATCAATAATATTTGGATTAACAGCTTCAATCGGCACAAATATTTTATCGTTAGTTGCATTTGGTGGTGTTTGGCACGAAGCACAATGCTTATCGTTTATGCTTTGTTCGTTGGCGGTATTATTTATCACATCAGATAACAAGTTTTTAAACGGTCTTTCACTTTTTTTAGCATCACTTAGTGTTGGCTGCAGACCCTTTACTGTTATTTTTATTCCTTTTTTACTATTTGAACTTTATAAAAAGAACATTGACTACAAAAATAAGAGTTTTAAAGAGCAAATAGGGGATTTTAAAATATTTATTCCTTATTTAATTGCACCAATCTTGGTGGCATCATTGCTTATGCTTTATAATTTTGTAAGGTTTGATAATCCTTTTGAATTTGGGCATAATTTTCTTCCTGAATTCACACGTGTTGAAGAAGGTCAGTTTAATATTAAATATCTTCTTCCAAATTTAAAACAGGTTTTTAAATTGCCTTTTGAATTTATACCCGAATTTAAATTATCAATAAATAGATTTTCTGCAAACACTTTTTATATCTTCAATCCGATAATTGCAGTATTTTTCTATTATAACTTAAAAAACATTATAAAAGATTTTAAAATTAGCCATATTTTATGGCTTGTTGCTGTTATCGCTTTTATTATTGCAACATGCATGCATCGCACTTTAGGTGGACTTCAGTTTGGCGCTAGATACTTTATTGATTTTATTCCATATATTGCTTTTTACATTTACCAAACAAAAATAAATGCAAAATATGCGATTCCGGTTATGGAATTAATATGCATTTTGGCGATTATTTTAAATATTTATGGGGCTTATTCCTTAATGAAATAAAAACAGGAGTTTTATACTCCTGTTTAACAACTTAAAGGTGAATTTATGAAAATAATAGACATTCTAAATCAAAATAAATTATCACTTTCTTTTGAGGTTTTTCCGCCCAAAACAGAAAGTAGTTTTGATTCTGTTAAAAACGCAACAGAAGAAATCGCTAAACTAAAGCCTTCTTTTATAAGCGTAACGTATGGTGCAGGTGGCGGAACAAGTAAATACACCCTTGATATTGCAAAAAATATCAAGAAAAATTATAACGTTACCGCACTTGAACATCTTACTTGCATTTCTTCTAATAAAAATGATATTAAAAATAAAATTCAGGAAATTAAAGATGCAGGTATAGAGAACGTAATGGCTTTAAGAGGCGATATTCCTGAATCAATGAAAAATGATGATCGCACAAACTGGGATTATAAATATGCCATTGATTTAGTTAAGGAATTAAAAAGTTTTAATCCTGATTTTTGTATTGGCGGTGCATGTTATCCTGAAATTCACCCTGAAAGCATCAATCAAAATGACGATATTAAATATCTTAAAGAAAAAGTTGATGCAGGTTGTGATTTTCTAACCACGCAAATGTTTTTTGATAATAATCTTTTATATAATTTTTTATATAAAATCAGACAAGCAGGCATAAACGTTCCTGTTATTCCGGGAATTATGCCAATAACAAATGCTAACCAGGTTGAACGTGCAATTGCGCTTTCCGGTTCATTTGTTCCGCAAAGATTTAAAAGTCTTGTTGATAAATTTGGTGATAATCCTGCCGCTATGAAACAGGCAGGTATTGCTTACGCTACTGATCAGATAATTGATTTATATGCAAACGGAATTACAAACGTTCATGTTTATTCAATGAATAAGCCCGACGTTGCAGAAAAAATACAAAATAATTTATCAGATATTTTAGGAAAATAATAAAAATGAATTTTAAAGAATTTTTAAAATCAAATATTGTTGTTTTAGATGGGGGAATGGGCACATTATTACAGGAAAAAGGCCTTAAAACCGGTGAATTACCTGAAACCTGGAACATAACTCACCCTGAAGAAATCGTTGCCATACACAAGGCTTATTTTGATTCAGGCAGCAATGTTGTAAGCACAAACACCTTTGGTGCAAATATTTTAAAATTTAATGAGCCTGAACTTGAAAAAATTATTTGTTCTGCTGTTAAAAATTCAAAAAATGCAAAAGAAGTTTCTGATTCATCAAAAGAAAAGTATATAGCCCTTGATATCGGGCCAACAGGCAAACTTTTAAAGCCTTTAGGCGATCTTGATTTTGAAGATGCAGTTAATATTTTTAAAAAGACGGTTGAAATTGGTGCAAAATATGGTGTTGACCTTGTAATCATTGAAACGATGAATGATTCATACGAAACAAAAGCAGCACTTCTTGCAGTAAAAGAAACGTGTGATCTTCCCGTTATTGTTACTAACGCTTATTCTGAAAACGGCTTGTTGATGACAGGTGCATCGCCTGAAGCTATGGTTGCAGTTTTAGAAGGAATGGGCGTTGATGCATTAGGCGCTAACTGTTCACTTGGTCCAAAACAGTTGATACCTATTGCAGAAAAACTATTAGAAAACGCATCCGTTCCCGTTGTTTTGAAACCAAATGCAGGTATTCCTAAATCAATTAACGGTAAAACTGTTTTTACAGTAAATGCAGATGAATTCGCTAACGATATTAAGGGTATAGTTGAAAAAGGCGTTCGTGTGGTTGGTGGATGTTGCGGCACTACACCTGAATATATTCAATCATTAAATATAAAAATCAATAATATTAAACCTGTTGAGATTACAAATAAGAATAAAACCGTTGTTTCTTCAGGCACACATACTGTTGAATTTAATAAAAAGCCTGTTTTAATTGGTGAGAGAATCAATCCAACAGGAAAGAAAAAG
>JAZSPY010000108.1:0-18120 GCA_045537705.1 Clostridia bacterium | reverse complement strand
TGCAACAACGTTATCTAAATAAATAACGTCACCACTACTTAATCCGCCGCCTGTTGTATCCATTAAACCATCAAAACAAATGATCCAACCTTCTGTAGAAGTATGATCAATATCTTCCTGTGTAATATCAATGGCAAATTCAAATCTATGCCAGGTTCCTTTTACACCACGAACTGCATTTGATTTTGTTTCTGCATTATTGATATAATCAACACTTGAAAAAAGTGAGCCTCTGGTTCCGTTTGAGCCTGTACAAGCTGAAAGAATATTTGCAGTAGTTGTACGAACGCAGAATGAAGCCTTAACGTCTTTAACAGGTGAATAAATATCAAAAGAAATATAAATTCTGCCCGGTTGCGTAACATAAGGCCTTAAGTTAAATGCAGGTGACTGATAAGTATTTTCACCTGTATGTGTATATTCAACTACCTTACCTTCACCTGAAGGGTTATCAACAACCTTAACGGTTCCCTTTGAAAAAGCATACCAGGAGGTTGCACCGCCTTCAAAGGTAGATGTTTTTTCATTAAGTAAGTTTACACCGGTTGTGTTATCCGGCACGCTTCTGGTTGCATTTACAAATGTTATACCTAAGTTAAAACAGGTAAGAATCACTGTAAACACAAGAATCAAGCTTAAAAGTTTCTTCATTGATTTTGTTCCTTTCTTTTTTACGCAAACGCATGAGTGCATAGTTATAATAATTATATCATCTCTTTAACAAAATGTCAAAAAAAATATATAAAATTTAATAAAATTTACACAAATTCCTAACAAAAAAACCGCTTACCTTTTTTAAGTAAGCGGTTTTATTTTATTCTTCGGTTTTTGTTATATCCTTTTTCTTCTTGGCAACTAAAATAATTGTTACTATGCCGGCAACAACTACTACGCCTACACTTGCGCCGATAATAATAAAGGTGTAATCTGCATCATTATCATTATTTACCGGTGGTTCGGTTGCCTTTGGCGTTTCAGTTGCTAAACTGCCTTCGGGCGGTGCAGTTTGATAGTTAGGCACTATATACGTTTCATCAAGAGTAACGTCCTTATCCAGTGTCCATTCAGCATCAGGGCGTAATACCTTTTGTATTGCCTGAAGCCTTCTGGTATCACGGGCATTGGTTCCATCACTTCTCTTAGTTGGAATACCATCACCATCATCATCTAAAAGAGTTGGGCAAATCCATCCGCCTTCATCGTGTTCGTTCCAGGCATAGATTAAAACTGTGTTTGCCGGTGATGCATCAGCATTGTTTTTTGCAAAATCCAATGCCTGCTGAAGATGATCAGCAATTTCTTGCGGTGTTGCAGTATTATAGAAATCAAGTTTATTCTTTGTGGGGCCTTCCCAGGTAACAGGGAAATCAATTCTTGGACGGCGATCCCAACCTGTTGAAACAAGAGGAACTACATTAACACCCTTTGCCTTTCTTTCATACCACTCTAACCAAATATCATAGGCAAGATCTTTAAACTCACCTGCATCAACACCACCGCCTGAAGCATAATCGCTAATAGCATCCAAGCCAAAACCTTTAACGTTTTCAGGCGTTGCGCCAAAGGTTGTAAGGCCTATAATATAGGGGTTACCAAGACCTGCTTCCATACATTTATTACGGAATTTATTTATAACGTATGTGTTATAACGGGCATCAGCCATATTATCCGCATAAACTAACGGACGATTTCCATCAACTTTCTGCCAGCAATCAAGTTTAAAGTTATCCAACCAATAATCATAGTCATCTTTAGAAAGGCTTGCAATATTGATCATTGCACACATTTTCACATCGTTTTTATACTTGCTGTTAACGTGGTATTTACGGGCTGATGACATAATATCATCATCATTATACCAACAATACATAAAGTAATCAATGCCTGCTTCTATAGCATAACGCATTTCTTCATCAAAAATTTCCTGTGTGTAATCAGGGAAAGTAATTTCATTTTCTGATTTTACGATTGTGAAGAATGGTGCGCGATAATGGTACTTTGCCTGACCAAGTGAACGGGCAACCTGTGCGCCGATATAATCTTCTGGTTTAACACCGGCCTCGCCCCATTTTTCTTGAGGATTTACCCATGCATCCCAGCGGATCGCACCAACAAGAGTTTCTTCTGCGCGATTTTCTATTTTATCAAGAGGCATTGGTGTTGGTTCGGTAATAGGTGTTTTAACACCATCTTTTTTTGCAAGATAGAAATCATCAAGATAAAAATCAAAGTGTTTTGAGCCTACGCCCTGAATGTAAAGTTCACCTACATCGTAAGATTCTTCAAAATCAACGTAGATTTCGCCTTCAATTTTTTTGTATTCTTTGCAGTTTACAGTAGTTGACTTTGAAGTTAACCATACTTTTGTACCATCTTTAATGTAACTTGATACAATCTGCATTGAAGTTTTTGCATTTTCATCTTCTTCATTGCTAAGTTTAACGTATGCGCTAACGATGTACGTTCCTTTACCCCATTCTTTAATAATAGATGTAATATTTTGTACAGGCGATGACCAGGCGGCTGTCCTGCCTGTAACAAGGCAGGACATCTCACCTTCATAAGCATCTTCACTTTCTTCAAACATTTCATCTTCAGCCTTGGTCATATATTGCCATTCTTCAGTGATGCCATCTTCAAAGCCGCCGTTTATAAGAAGGTTTTCGCTTGGTTCTGCAAACGAAATAATATTTGTTAATGACATGATGCTAAGAATCATAGCAACAAGCAATAACATGCTTATAATTTTTTTCATAAAAGTTTTAACTCCTGTTTGTTTTTAAAACAACATAAATTTCAGCCGAAGCTGAAATTTATGCGTGTTAACAAAGATTTTATTAAACAATTAAATTACTTAACTTTTTGTACTACTAATACCCAGTCAGCTGCAGTAGGACGTGAGCCGATTGTAAAGTTTGTACCATATATACCACTCTTATTAACTGTTTGTGGTGTACCGTAGAATTCACCGCTTGTTGGGTTAAACCACTGATACGTATATTGTGCACTTGAATCAAGTTTTTTAAGAGTACCTGTAGTTGTTCTTGCGCTATTGCCGATACCATCATGGATATATGCAATATATAAATCGTTACCTACTGTTGCAAGTGCAAAATGCTTTGCAGTTTTAGAATATAAGCTGGTATCATCAAATGCAGGAATAAGGTTCCACCATTCATAGTTTTCAAAGAAATTGCGCATATAGCCCATCTGATATGATGCTGCAAATTCAACTGCGGTACTCCAAACTTCTTGTTTCATCTGAGGAGTGATGTTTACACCGTGTTTATTAGTGGTTATATCCGCAGTATAAGAGCTGTTATATGCCCAAATATCAATAGCACCGTAACCGTGACCGTACATACCGTTTAAAAATGCTAACCAGCCCTGTGCCCTTGCACCGAAGCCATTGGTCCATAAGTTTTCATAAAGAGCTTCATAGCTGATAACGGGTTTACCTTGGCTGTTGTTCCAATAATCTTTTACAACAGTATAGTTAAAATCATCATTAAGATATGCGTTCCACTGTGTTGCCCACCATGTGTGGCCGGTAACGTTACGGAATGCTGAGTTAGATGCTGATGTTTCGTTATTGCTTGAAGGATACTTTGTTGAAACTTCCTGGTGTGCTGAAATAGGATTCTTATATGGATCGTATTTATATAATGATGAACAAACGTACTTCCATGGGTTGTTTGATGATGTCATATTGGGGTTATCAACCACACCATCTTGTTCACGCTGATAATAGAAGTCGTTATCAACTTCCTGTGCTAAGGTGTACATAACTGGGTATGCGCCAAAGCGTGCAATCCAATAACGTGAAAGTGTATCAAGAAGTGTTTCGTACTGAGCCTGATTATAATTTACCATAATGACTTTGTTCATTACATCTGCATAGAAGAACTGTGCGTTTGCATGAACAAGACCTTTTTGTGCGATATATTCAAAGTATTGATCTGCTTTCTTAAAGCCTTCAATATCGGCTGCATCAAGACCATTTGAAAGATCAAACGGTGCACCGATAGGTTCACTTTGGTAAACGGTAAAGCCTTGTTCTACACGTTTATCAACAATATATTTAAAGTGTGAATCTGTTTGTATTGAGCCAGCTTTTGAACCTGCTGAATCAAATTCTTCGTAAAACATGGTCCAGTGTGTATCACCTAAGTAGAAGAAAGGTGTGCCATCAGCATAGGTAAAATATCTTGCATTTGAATCTGTTTTTACAAAACCGTGTTTATAAATATCAAGATCACCTGAATACTTTGTTACGTTAATTACACCTTCTTTATTGTGAACGCCTGCATCAGTTGTATCGCTGAAAACAGTTGTGTAACGCCATGTGCCTTCGCTTGGTAAAGCAAAGCGTACGCGCCAAACGTTATCGCCATCCCAGAAACCAGGCATGGTGAATGATGTGTGGCCGTTAGTAAATACAACGTCTAAAGTTTGTGTATTTAATGGGTCAACTGCAGGGTTACTTGCAATAAAGGTCATTTCTTCCTTAAGCCAGGTTTCTGCATCGGTTACAACAGTTTCTTTTTCAGGTGCTACATATTTTAATGTAACATCATCAATGCAAACTGAACCTGTTCCAAAGAGATTGTGGAAGCAGAAATCAAGGGTATTATATACTTCTGTTTCAGAAATAACAAATGTACCGTTATACTTGCCCCAAACGTTATTACCAACCCAATCAACTGTTTTATCTGTGCCATTAAGTGCTGTATTTGTATTAACACGAATTATAGTGCTAAATGATGATTCGCCTACAACCTTATATCTGAATGAAATAGCATACTTACCTGGTTTTACGTAAGGTGCAATATTAAGGATAGGTGATGAATAACTTTGGCCAATAGTAAACGAAAGTGCTTTACCGCCCCTATTATCATCAACAAGACTCATTGAAGTATCCCAACCTACAGGAACGTTCCAACCTGTACCGTTAAGTGTTGCAGCATCATCAAAGCTGCTTGCAAGTTCAGGAATAAGGTTATCGGTTAAGTTATCGCCAATGTTTATATCAAAATCAAGATCGTAATCATTTTGCATAGCTTTAACGTATCTGATTGCTGAATCACCGTAAGAACTAAGTGCTTTTACGATATTGCCAACAGATGTACTTGAATGTTTTGACTTGATAAATGCTTTAACGTTGTACTGAATTGTACTGATTTCTACACCTGCCTTTATTAAGGAAACTGTAAAGATCTTATCAAATTCAGTAGCGGTTAAATCATCAGTATAAAGAATATATGTACCATCACTATCTTTAGTAAGCTGATTTCTTTCAATAACTACGTCATCTAAGGTAACAACAACGTCATCACTATTTAAAATAAGGCGGAAATAAACGTTGTTTACGTTAGAAATTGAAAGGCCTGCGGATTTAATCTTTCCATCATTATCTGTATTACCGCTTAATTTTACTACACCTTCAGGCACCTTAAACGTGCTCTGGTTTTCGTTAACCCAGGATTCGTTATTTACAAGGTCATCTGCTTTATAATCCCTGTAAATCTGTGCCTGGGCACCGTAATTAAGGGTATCGGCAAGTAACCTGAGCATTGAGTAATGCTGAACGTCAGTTAGTTTAAGTTCTTCCGCTGTTTTTTTCGCCATATTGTTACAATACGTTCTAACGCTGTATCCGCTATACGTATCAACTGTTGCGCCATTTCCATCCAACAACACAGCATCAACAATATCATTCATGCACTGTGGGTTAATGCCTGTAAATGCGAACTTATATAAACCCATTTGTGAATCGTAAACGCCATTAACTGTACGCACATTACCGTTCATTGTAAACTGAACCTTGTAACCTGCTTCAGCTTTTGCGTAATAGTTAATGGTTAAAGTTGAGCCAAGGTTAAGGGTTGCGCCCTGAAAACCGTAAGTTTCCCCTGCCGCAGCAAAGGAACTTACGTTTGTTAAACAGGTAAACCCTATAAGCATTGATACAACCAATAAAATACTTATAAATTTTTTCATAATATTCACTTCCTAATTATTAGTTTGGAACAACCTGAAAATCGTCAATACAAATCATACCGCTACCTGAAATGCTGTGCATACAGAAATCAAGAGTATTCTGGTATGTATCGTTTTCGGAAATTGTAATTGTTCCTGTAAATTCGCCCCATACGCAATCGCCCATTTTCGTTACGTAAGTATTAAAGGTTTCGTGAGTGCTATTAGTGTTAATACGAACAGTTGTGGTAAAGCCAATATCGCCGATAGTTTTATATCTGAATGAAATTGTATACGTACCTGCCTGAACATAAGGCTTAATGTTAAATGCTGCAGATTCCCAGGATTCGCCTGTGGTAAAAGCAAGTGCTTTTCCGCCAAAGCCATCATCAACAAGACTCATAGTTGTGTTCCAGTCATTAGGAACGTACCAGCCAACTGCTTCAGGTGAAGAAGCATAATCAAAGGTACTTGCAAGGTTTGGAATAACGTTGTTTGTAAGAACGTCATCATAGCCTAAGTCAAAGTCAAAGTCAACATCATTATACATAGCCTGAACGTAGCGGGTTGCTGAACTACCATAATTATTAAGTGCTTTTGAAATATTACCAACTGATGCACTTAAATATTTTGCTTCAATAAATGCTTTAACGTTATATTGAATACTGCTGATTTCCTGACCGCCTTTAGTTAAAGTAAGCGTAAATACTTTATCAAATTCCGTTGCAGTAAGATCATCGGTATAAAGAAGATATGAATCGCCATCTTTTATAAGTTTATTTCTGCTAATCGTTTCACCGTTTAACGTTATAACAACGTCAGCGCTGTTTAAGTTAAGGCGGAAATAAATTTTATTTACGTTGGACATTGAAAGGCCTGCTGATCTGATGATGCCATCAGGATCATTATTGCCTTTAAGTACCTTTACGCCCTGGGGAACTGTAAATGCGCTTTCGTAATCCTTAACCCAGGTTTCACTGTTTGCAAGGTTTTCAGTTTTATATTCCATATATTCCTGAGATGCCGCACCGTAATTAAGAGTATCAGCAATTAAAGTAAGCATTGATTCAAACTGAATCTGCGTCATATTATTATCTTTTGCGGTAGTGTTTGCTTTATTGTTGCAATATTTTCTTACACTGTATCCGTTATAATAATCAAACTGATTTTCATTAGAATCAACTATAACAGCATCAACCGTATCGTTCATGCACTGTGGGTTAATGCCTGTGAACGCATACTTATATAATCCCTTTTGTGAATCGTAAACGCCATCAACGGTTCGCGAATTACCGTTCATTGTAAACTGAATTTTGTAACCTGCTGCGGCTTTTGCGTAATAATTGATGGTTAAGGTTGAACCAAGGTTAAGGGTTGCGCCCTTAATTTCATAAGTAACGTTTGCATCATTAAGATTCCAAGTTATATTCTGGCCTTTTATTACTTTCTGAATAGCCTGAAGACGTGAATCATCTCTCTGATACGAACCATCTGAATTGGTTAACGGTAAACCGTTACTGTCAACTTTAATGGTTGGGCAAATCCAACCGCCTTCATCGTGTTCGTTCCAAGCGTATACTAAAACTGTGTTTGCGGAAGTTTGTGATTTATTATTGTTATTAAAGTTAATTGCATTTTGTAAGTGTTGTGCAATTTCCTCAGGTGTACCATCTTGTGTATAATCGTTTTCAGTTCCTGTATGATCTAATTCCCAGGAAGGAGGATTTGCAACACGGGGGTTACGGTTCCAGCCTGTTGAAACAAAAGGAACAACTTCTACACCTGTATCTTTCCAGGTATTCCAAAGAGTTTCGGTTTTATTTACAAGTGTGGAATACGATGCACCGCCGCCCTGATACGTAGCATAGGTAGAAATTGCATCTATGCCTAAATTCTTAACGTCATCAGTTGTGCAACCCATATTTTCAAGACCGATAAGATACGGATTGCCTACGCCTGCTTCAATACAAGCCTGACGGAATTTATTAATAGCATAAACGCTTGTTACGTTTGCGCTGTTAATATAAACAAGTGGTCTGCCATCAACCTTAAACCAAAATTCCTGTTTAAGATAATTAATCAATTCTTCCAACGTATCTGAATCTAAGTAATGAATCGTCCAGATACCTGACATCTTAACGTCAGTTCTGTATCTGCTTGTTGTATGAAGTTTACGTGCGGTTGACATAACGTCACTTTCACCGTACCAGCAGTATGTAAAGTAATCAATACCTGCTTCTTTTGCATAACGCATTTCCTGATCAAAGATTTCCTGTGTGTAATCAGGGAAAGTAATTGAATTTGTACCTAAAATCTGTGCAAAGAAAGGTAAGCGATAGTGATATTTGCTTGGTGAAAGGCTATCTACCATCTGCTGACCGATTGTTCTTGTATCTTCGTTACCTGAATCCCAGGGTTCACTGGGGTTTACCCAAGCATCCCAACGGATAACGCCAACACTCGTTTGGGTTGGGCGGTTTTCAATAGGACCGTTGTTTTCAGGTGTTGCTTCCTTAATGGGAACCTGCGTGCTTGCATCTGTTTTACGAAGTGAAATATCATCAACGTAAAAATCAACGCCTGCAGTCATCTGGAATGCAACCGTTACGCTTGATAAAACTGCACCTACGTTATCAGGCTGAATATTAACAGTTGCAGAAAGGGTTGTAAAACCGGAATCCGTTGCTACAACTGCCCCTGTAAACCATTTGTTTTCGCCATCAATATTTGCAGTGATAACATATTGAAAATATTCGCTTTGGGAGTTAATAAGTTTAACCCTTGCGCTTATGTTGTACTCACCCCAGCCCCATTCTAAAATGCCGTTAGTAACGTCTTGAATAGGTGACGACCAGGTGGCTTCAGTACGGTCAGTAACTTTTAAAACGTAATCTCTGCTTAACCAGGAGCCTACATTATACCTTTCAAGTGTAGCGCCGGTTTGTGATGACCATCCGTTTGTATTTGATGAAAAGTTACCGTTTGTAATAATTTCATCACCCGCCGCGGCAAAGGTAATCATTGAAAACGCAGGAACAATTAACAACATAATCAATGCCACAAATATTGCTAATATATTCTTCATTTTTTGTTTTCCTTCTTTCCTTGTTTTTTAAGGATAATTACGCACGTATATTATACCATTTTTAAACGTGCAAATCAATCACCAGAAAAAACCAAAAAATAATAAAAAATTATCACCCATTTTCTTCCTCTGCAATGTTGACTGATTTTATTTTTTATTGTAATATGTTAATTAGGTGAAAAGTTATGCAATACGTTATAAAATCTTGCGCTGATTCAAAAAACGAATCCAAGATAATTGCCCATAATTTAATAAAATCAGTGCTAAAAAGTGATATAAAAATTGAATATGAGTCAAGTGGAAAACCTTATATAAAAGATAGCACTTTTGGCATCAGTATAAGTCATTCAAAAGATATGGCGTTAGTTGCTATTAACGAAACTGCCGTTGGCGCCGATATTGAAAAAATTCGCCCTTTTGATAAAAGGCTGATTAAAAGATATTTTACGGATTCTGAAATTGCCTTTATTGATAGTGATGAAAAGTTTTTTACTGTTTGGACAGTTAAAGAAGCCTTTTTAAAACTAACTGGGCTCGGGCTTAAAGGTATCAAAAAATTAAACGTTGTCAGTAACGGTGCAATTAAAATAGATGGCTATAATATTTTAACAAAAACGGAAAACGGTTACGCTTTTGCTATAGTGTATAAATAGGCTTTCTGTTTTACCTTTTGATAAATAAATTCAACTTGTTTACTTTATGATAATAAAGTAATTGCAAAACGATAACTTTTTTGATATAATGATAAAAAATAATTTTGTTTTGAGGTACCAAATGTTTTACGATGAACTTATGAACTACGATGCTGAAGTCTACGCTTCATGTAAACGTGAATTTGACCGCCAGCAATTTAACATTGAGTTAATTGCTTCGGAAAACGTTGTTTCAAAGGCAGTTCTTTTAGCAGCAGGCACTCCCCTTACCAACAAATATGCTGAGGGTTATCCTTCAAAACGCTACTATGGCGGTTGCCAGTTTGTTGATGAAGTTGAAAACATTGCAAGAGAAAGGGCTAAAAAGCTTTTTGGTGCTGAACACGCTAACGTTCAGCCACATTGTGGTGCAAGTGCTAACCTTGCAGTATTCTTTGCGCTTTTAAACCCGGGGGACACTGTGCTTTCAATGTCCTTGGCAGAAGGCGGACATCTTTCACACGGATCCCCTGTAAACATTTCAGGTAAATATTTTAACATTATTCCTTATGGTGTAGATGAAAAAACACATACCATTGATTACGATTTAGTTGAAAAACTTGCTTTAGAAAATAAGCCCAAACTTATTCTTGCCGGCGCTTCTGCCTATCCAAGAAAGATAGATTTTAAGCGTTTCAGAGAAATCGCTGATAAAGTAGGCGCTTATTTTATGGTTGATATGGCACATATTGCAGGCCTTGTTGCAGCAGGTGTGCACGAAAGCCCTGTGCCCTATGCCCACGTTGTTACAACCACAACACACAAAACACTTCGTGGCCCACGTGGTGGTATGATTCTTTGCACTGAAGAACTTGCTGCAAAAATTGATAAAGCAATATTCCCCGGAACCCAAGGCGGACCTTTAATGCACATTATTGCAGCAAAGGCTGTTGCTTTTGGTGAAGCCTTAACCCCTGAATTCAAAGAATATCAGCAACAAATTGCAAAAAATGCACAAGTTCTTGCTTCCGCTTTAATTGAAGAAGGCTTTAACCTTGTTTCCGGCGGAACTGACAATCATCTTATGCTTATTGATCTTCGCAACTTTAATTTAACAGGTAAAGAATTTGAGCATATGCTTGATGAAGTTCATATTACCGCTAACAAAAACGCTATTCCTAATGATCCACAAAGCCCATTTGTTACAAGCGGCATCCGTATTGGTACGCCTGCAATAACAAGCCGTGGCTTTAAGGAAGAAGAAATGAAAAAAATCGCACGTTGGCTTAAGCTTTGCGCTGTTGATTTTGAAAAAAATAAAGACCAAGTTCTTACCGAAGTAGTGGAACTTTGCAAAAAATTCCCAATATACAAAGAAAATTAACAAATTGCCTTTAGTTTTTACTTTACAAAAAAGCTAAAGGCGATTATTATATATAACAATATAGATTTTTATAAAGGAGATAATATTATGGCAACATTCTTTAATGAAGCATCCCACACTTTTAACGAATACTTGCTTGTGCCAGGTTATTCTGACAGCACTTGCATTCCACAAAACGTTTCGCTTAAAACTCCCCTTGTTAAATTTAAGAAGGGTGAAAAACCTGCTATAGAAATGAACATTCCTATGGTTTCAGCAATTATGCAGTCTGTTTCCGGCGATAAATTAGCAGTTGCACTTGCAAGGGAAGGTGGCGTATCATTTATTTACGGTTCACAATCCATTGAAGATGAAGCCGCTATGGTTGCCCGTGCAAAAGGATATAAAGCGGGTTTTGTTAAAAGCGATTCAAACCTTTCACCTTCTGCAACACTTAAGGATGTGCTTATGCTTAAAGAAGAAACTAACCATTCAACAGTTGCCATTACTGAAGATGGCACACCTAATGGCAAGCTTGTTGGTATTGTTACCGGCAGGGACTATCGTGTAAGCCGCATGAGCCAGGATCTTAAAGTTACTGATTTTATGACACCTTTAGATAAGTTAATCGTTGCTAAAGAAGGCACAACCTTAAGTGAAGCCAATGATATTATCTGGGAAAATAAATTAAACTCGCTTCCGATCGTAACGGAAGATGGAAAACTTCTTTACTTTGTATTCCGTAAAGACTACGAAACACACAAGAACAATCCTGATGAAATCTTAGATGCACAAAAGCGTTATATCGTTGGCGCAGGTATCAACACAAGAGATTATGCCCAGCGTGTTCCTGCACTTGTTGAAGCAGGTGCTGATGTGCTTTGTATTGACTCATCAGAAGGCTATTCAGAATGGCAAAAATTAACCATTCAGTTTATCCGTGAAAAATACGGTGATAAAGTTAAGGTTGGCGCAGGTAACGTTGTTGATGGCGAAGGCTTCCGTTTCCTTGCTGAATGCGGTGCTGATTTTATTAAAGTTGGTATTGGTGGCGGTCCAATCTGTATTCCCCGTGAAACAAAGGGTATCGGCAGAGGACAGGCTACTGCCGTTATTGACGTTTGCAAGGCAAGAGATGAATATTATAAAGAAACCGGCATTTACGTTCCCGTTTGTTCAGACGGTGGTATCGTTCACGACCATCACATTACATTAGCACTTGCTATGGGCGCAGATTTCGTTATGCTTGGCAGATACTTTGCACGTTTTGATGAAAGCCCAACTGCAAAGGTTAACGTTAACGGTACTTTAATGAAAGAATATTGGGGCGAAGGTTCCAACCGTGCAAGAAACTGGCAGAGATACGATTTAGGTGGTGCAGGAAAACTTTCTTTTGAAGAAGGCGTTGATTCATACGTTCCCTATGCCGGTAATCTTTCAGATAACGTTCGTAAAACTCTTTCAAAGGTTAAAAGCACAATGTGCAACTGTGGCGCACACAACATTCCTGAATTACAGGAAAAAGCAAAACTTACGTTAGTTTCATCAGTAAGTATTGTTGAAGGCGGCGCGCACGACGTTGTTTTAAAAACAAAGTAATATAACAAAAAGGATGTTTCAAAACGAAACATCCTTTTTTTATTATAGATTTATAATTTTTAATCCGCGAGATTCGGCATACAAAAAGGTGTATTGTGTTCCACCTTGCCTGCCACGATAGTATGATATTAAAATATCAGAATTATCTACCATAAACGCATCCCTAAAATGCATGCATCCCGTAACGTATTTTTCAAAAAGCACCGTTACTTTATCGGCGCTTTTTAATATTTTTTGGTATTCTTCTTTTTGTTTTTTATTCCACTTGGCATCCTGATCTTTGCAAGGCACCGCTATTTCAAGAAAAACATCGTATTTTTCTTTCATTTTAAGTACCGTTTTAGCCGCCAGCGTATCAAACCCAATGGCGCCGCCAACAATAAAATGCTTAACGCCTTTTAAAATGACTTCTTCTACCGTTTTTTCAAGATCAACAATAAGTTTTTCTTTATCATTTATCGCTATTGTTCTGTGGCCAGTGAAACAGCAGGTAAGATTAAAATCAAGTTTACGTTCCATCAATCCCAATACCTTGCCCTGCGTTTTTTGGTAATACCCTGAACAGTTAAATATATTGTGATTAACGTAATTAAAGTAATACAGATTGCAGGCATCGCTACGCCTACATCACTATCCTGTATCTTTAAAGAATCCCAACATTCATTAAGATAATACTGTGTTTCATCATCTAAACACACAAAGCCTTCGTTTTCAAAATCAAAAATGCCTTCGCCATAAAGAAGATCATAACCTTCTTCGTGCATTTCGTTTTCAACAAAGTATTTGTAAACAGGATCCTGCTGAACTAAAACATTAGGGCATCCGTAGCAGATATATTCTGCGTTTATTGCCGCAATATTTTTTGTGGGATCTTCATTTGTTGACAGCATAAAGTTAATGTATTCTTCTGCAATCTCAGGATATTTCGCGCTTGTTGGAATACACATTGCATCTAAAAATGAGTTAGAGCCTTCTTTTGGATAGAACAGGCAAAGCTCATAATCTTCGCAGTTCCAGGTCATTGTAAAGTAATCCCCTGCATAATAAGGTGCAATTGCCGCATTACCTGTTTCCATCTTATTGAACACTTCATCCATAACGTATTTCTGGATTAAAGGTTGCTGGGTTTTTAACATTTTTAAAGCACGGTCATATATATCCTTTCCGCCTTCTTCTGAAACGGATTTATTTATATAACTTACTTCACCCTGATAATTATCTTCCTGCATTAACGTAAACTGCGCTGTTGCAAAGGCATCACGGGAATTGTTAAACTGCAAAATTCCAAGATCTTTATATTTTTCATTCCACAAAACGCCCCAGCCTTCATTTTCAAAACTTTCCTGGTTAAAATCTTCAAAAGTTTCTTCAAGCAAGGTTTTATTATAAATAATACCTACTTTACCAAAGGTATACGTTGCAGAATAATAGGTTTTTTCACCATTTTGTTCAACAAAAGAAACGTTTGGCGCAAGATACTGCTGACCTATGTTTTTATAGTTAGGTATATTTTCAATATTGATAGGCTGAATTAAGTTTTCTTTAATTAACTTTGGTATAAGATAATCTGATGGAATGATAATATCATAAGATGCATCTGAAGTAGTCATTTTTGCATACATTTCTTCATTTGAAGAATAGGTTGTGTAATTAACTTCTACCTTCTTGCCCGGATGCATTTTCTGATAATAGGCTTCAAATTCCTTGTTTATATCTAAATACGGAATTTCAATTACGTTACCAAATTCATCCTCATATTCCCAACTGCCTTCCCCATCAGAAATATATTCACCCCAGTTAAATACGTTTAAGGTTATAGTTTCGCTTGTTTCCTTTTGGCAACCTGTAAAAGCACAGATAAAAAGGGCAACAATAACAACAAGAACTAAAAATCGCTTCATTTTTTTGCCTCCTGTTGTTTTCTTAACTTTCTTGCCTGCTTGGCTGCCTGAAGTTCCTGCCTTGAGCCTGCAAGGTTTGCAAGCACTAAAAGAAGGAATATGGCAATTATCATAAAGGTTGATAATGCATACATATCAGGGGTAACGGTGCCTTTACCTGTCATTGAATAAATTAAAAGCGGCAAGGTCATAACCGTTGATTTGGGGCGCACAAAGTAACTGATAACAAAATCATCAAAGGACATTGTAAATGCCATAATAAGCCCTGTTAAGATTCCGGGCATAAGCTGTGGTAATTCCACTTTAAAAAATGCCTGCGCAGGCTTACATCCTAAATCAAGGGCAGCTTCAGTTTGTGATTTATCCATTTGCCTGATTTTAGGCAAAACTGAAAGGATAACGTAAGGCAAACCAAAGGTTGTATGAGCAATTAAAAGGCTTATCATATCAATAGTATCATCGTTTTTGATAAAACCAAAAGTAGCCAGCGTGCCCATAAATAAAAACGCCATTGAAACTGCAGTAACGATTTCGGGGTTTACCATAGGAATATTGGTAACCGTCATAATACTGCTTTTTAAAAATCTGGCTTTAATTTTTGAAATTCCAAGGGCTGCAAAAGTGCCGATAACCGTTGCAACCAAGGAAGAAGATACTGCGATAATTAAAGAATTTATTAACGCTTCTTTAGCAAGTTCGTTTTGTAAAATTGCTTCGTACCATTTTAATGAAAATCCACCGAACACGCCTGTTGATTCAAGGGAGTTAAATGAAAAGAAAATCAAAATAACGATAGGCGCATACAAAAGTACAAAACACAAGGCGATATAGATTTTACTGCTTTTCATTATGCCATAAAACCTCCTGCCGTGCCTGTTTCTTCTTCATCAGAATAATGATTCATTATTAACGTACTAACAACGATTAAAATCATTAAAACAAATGATAAGGTTGCACCTTTATTATAATCGGCAGAAATTGATAACATTCTGGCTTCAATAGCATCGCCAATTAAGTAAGTGTTTGCACCGCCAAGACGCTGTGAAATATAAAAGGTACTTACGCAAGGCACAAACACCATTGTGATACCTGAAATAACACCTGCAACACTTAATGGCACGATAACCTTAGTTAATGCCTGAAATGCATTACAGCCAAGGTCCCTGGCGGCTTCAACAAGGCGGATATCTAGTTTGGTTAAAACTGAATATATAGGCAGTATCATATAAGGCAGAAAATCATACACCATACCTACGATAACTGCAAAGCGGGTATCCATAAGTTCTAAGTGCAGATTAAAGATGCCTAAAAACTGATTGATAAGCCCGTTTTTTTCTAACAAAATAGCAATAGAATCCGTGCGGATAATAAAGTTTATCCACATTGGCAACATTACAAGCATTATTAAAATTTTCTGTGTTACAGGCTTTGTGCGGGAAATGGCAAGCGCAAGGGGGTATCCGATTAAAAGACATATAACCGTTGCAATAAATGCCATCATTATTGAAAGTAAAAATGTTGAAGAATAATGTTCAATTATTTTAAAGTTTTCAAACAAAACAAACTGACCGCTACTATCTGTAAAAGTATAATATAATACGTACAAAATAGGTACGATTATAAACAGCGCTGCCCACACGTAATAAGGTGTAGCGGATAACTGCTTCATAAAAGCGTTTTTCCTCATTCTTCAATTACCTCCGTTGCATCGGAAAGCTTATCTAATTCATCTGAGAATGAAGAATAATCGCCGAACATATCAGAATATTCTGATTTTTTCATAACGTGGATTGCATCAGGTTCAATATAAAGCCCGATTTTTTCGTTTACTCCAACGTAATCGGTAGTCTGGATCATCCATTTAAAGCCACCGATATCAACGATGATTTCATAGTGAACGCCTTTAAAAGTAACACTTGTTACAACGCCTGAAAGCATTGCTTTATCAAGTGGAACAACGTCAACATCCTCAGGGCGAACAACGATATCAACGGATTCGTTTTTCTTGAATCCGCTATCAAGACATTCAAAAACGTGGCCTGAGAATTTTGCTTTATAATCTTCAAGCATAATACCGTCAACGATATTGGATTCACCGATGAAATCGGCAACGAAAGCGTTTTTAGGTTCGTTATAAATATCCGTTGGAGTACCGATTTGCTGAATCTTACCATCAGCCATAACAACAACTGTATCAGACATTGAAAGGGCTTCTTCCTGATCGTGTGTAACGTAAATGAAGGTAATACCTGTTTTTAACTGAATATTCTTTAATTCGTTCTGCATATCCTTGCGCAGTTTTAAATCTAACGCACCTAAAGGTTCATCAAGAAGCAAAACCTTAGGGTCGTTAATTAAAGCGCGGGCAATAGCAACACGCTGTTGCTGACCACCTGAAAGAGTATTGATATTACGTTTTTCAAAGCCTTTAAGGTTTACCATTAAAAGCATTTCTTTTACTTTTTCCCTGATTACTTCATCCTTAACCTTTTTTAAACGAAGGCCAAAGGCAACGTTTTCATAAACGTTAAGGTGTGGAAAAAGAGCATATTTCTGGAACACGGTGTTGATATTACGTTTGTATGGCGGAATATCGTTTAAAATCTTGTTTTCAAAAAATACCTGGCCTGAATCTGCTGTTTCAAAACCGGCAATAATTCTTAAAGTTGTGGTTTTACCGCAACCGGAAGGTCCTAATAAGGTGATAAACTCGTTTTCCCTGATATAAAGGGAAATATTATCAAGTACAGTTTCCCCGCCATAGCTTTTAGAAATATTTTTTAAATCAACAATAATATTTTTCATTTTTGTTCTCCTTTAAAAGCTTGGCGGTGTGCTTACCCAAAGCACCGTTGCCTCAGTACTGCCTGCATTTTCAATATAATGTGGTTGGTTTGAATTAAAATAAAAACTTTCGCCTTTTTTACACTTTTTTCGCACTTTGCCGCAAACAACAATAATCTTGCCTGAAAGTACGTAACCAAATTCTTCACCTTCGTGGGGATCATCAGTTTCGGTTTTCCCGTTGCCTTTTAATGAAAGCATAATAGGTTCCATTGAATTTTTTTGCGCAGAAGGAACAAGCCAGGTTACTGAAAGGTCTTCTTCTTCCTTAACAAAATAATCTTCCTGGGTAAAGGCTATCTTCTCTTCAGTTTCTTCAGAAAAGAAATCTTTTAAGTTGGTTCCTAAACATTCTAATATATCAATAAGGGTTGCAATGCTTGGGCTTGTTAAATCCCTTTCAATCTGTGAAATAAAGCCTTTTGAAAGTTCGCAACGGTTTGCAAGTTCTTCTTGTGTTAAACCGTGTTGTATGCGTAACATTTTAATTTTTTCACCTAATAGCATTTTTACGCCCCCCATAAATAAAAAGTTTATTTTTGCTAAACTTTAAGGATAGATAAATTATATCAATACTTGTAGATTTGTCAATAGTTTTTTTATATACTTTTATATTTTTTTATTTTTTCTGTAAAAAAACGTAAAAACCCTTGTGCCATCTTGATTTTTATCTTTTATATTTATTGGCTTTTTATTGTTTTTTTACTGTTTTTTATT
>JAZSPY010000045.1:0-2080 GCA_045537705.1 Clostridia bacterium | reverse complement strand
AAAAGTTTAAGCAAGCTCTAATTGATAATGATATTGATTATATTTTAAATGAAGCAGTTAACCAACAAGAAAAAGGCGTTGACATTTTAGATGTTAACGTTGGTATTCCCGATATAAATGAAGTTGCGACGCTTACAAATGCAATCTGTTCAATTCAGTCAGTTGTAAATTTACCGTTACAGATTGATACATCAAATATACAGGCAATGGAAAGTGCATTAAGAAGATATAACGGTAAAGCCCTTATAAATTCTGTAAATGGCAAAAAAGAAAATATGGATACAATTTTTCCACTTGCTAAAAAGTACGGAAGTGTTATTGTTGCACTAACTTTAGATGAAAATGGTATTCCTAATAGTTGGCAAGGCAGGGTAGATATAGCAAAAAATATCTTAAAATATGCTAAAAAGTTTGGCATTGATAAAAAAGATATCATTTTTGATACACTTACCCTAACTGTAAGCGCAGATGGTTCATCGGCAATAACAACGTTAAAAGCACTTAACTATATTAAAAATGAACTTAAGTGCCATACCGTTTTAGGCGTTTCTAACGTATCATTCGGGCTTCCTAATCGTGATGCCATAAACAGTGCATTTTTTGCTTTAGCGCTTGAAAACGGGCTTTCTGGGGCTATTATGAACCCTTATTCAACGGATATGATGAAAATATATTATTCGTTTAACGCTTTAAAGGGCTTTGATGATAATTGCAGCAAATATATTTCAAAGATTAAAGAATTTTCAGTTACAGAAAACAATATTACAACAAGTGAAGATAATAAATATTCAACCTTACAAAAGCTTATTATAAAAGGCTTAAAAGATATGGTTGCAAAGGAAACAGAAGAAATATTAAAAAATACTGATCCATTTGATATTGTAAATAATGAAATAATTCCTGCACTGAATATTGTAGGGGAAGGGTTTGAAAATAAAAAATACTTTTTACCTCAATTATTAATGAGTGCAGAAGCCGCAAAAGAAGCCTTTAACGTAATAAAAAACACGATAAAACGAAACGAAAATAAAAATGATGGTGTTATAATTCTTGCAACAGTTGAAGGTGATATTCACGATATTGGTAAAAATATAGTTAAATTATTATTAGAAAACTATGGTTTTAACGTGCTTGATCTTGGCAAAGACGTAAAACCTGACGTTATTCTTGATAGCGTAATAAAACACAACGCAAAAATCGTTGGATTAAGTGCATTGATGACAACAACAGTTCCTAAAATGGAAGAAACAATCGCATTATTAAAAGCAAAAGCACCAAAAGTTAAAACTATCGTAGGTGGGGCAGTATTAACAGAGGAATATGCGAAAAAAATAGGTGCCGATTATTATGGAAAAGATGCTATGGCAACTGTTCGTTATGCACAAGAAATAATTAAATAAAAAATACCCCTGAAGAATTTATCTTCAGGGGATTTTTATCATTTAACTTCACAACCAATAATATTTTTATTTCCTTTTATAAAAGAACTTCTTTATTTGTACCATAAAAAATATCGTTTTTATTGCTAATAAGTTTAAAAAAGTCTTCTAATTTTGCCCAATAATCTAAAGAATAATCCATTTCATAAGAATGTCCCCAAATATAAAAAACTTTGGGTGTTTCTGTTTTAAGATCAATAAAATCCTGGCCTAATTGCATCATTTTATCAAAATTAAGATGATAAACTGTAGGATTAAAACGATAAAGATTTTTTTGAATATCAAAACTTTCGTTTGAAGTAATGGTACGGCTATATTTTATACCGGTATTTTGCTTTATAATTTCAGCAACGCGGTGGTTATTATTTTCTCCGCCGCAAGGATACGCCATGCCAACAACTTCATAACCTGCAATATCTGATAAATTTAATCGGTCTTGTTCTACCTGGCGTATTATTTCGCTTTCTTCAAGTGATGGCAGTAAAGGATGGGTGAGAGTATGTGCGGCAATTTCATGTCCTTCATAAACGAATTTTACGTCTTCAGAATGAATTTTATAATGAGAAATACGTTTTTCTTCTCTGATCAATATACCTTTTTTACCTAAAAGTTCAGAATTAAGATTAAAAGTACATTTTAAA
>JAZSPY010000017.1:0-6465 GCA_045537705.1 Clostridia bacterium | reverse complement strand
AAAAGCATTTGTAAAAACAAATGCTTTTTTTGTGGTGGGTCATCGGGGGTTCGAACCCCGGACACCCTGAATAAGAGTCAGGTGCTCTGCCAGCTGAGCTAATAACCCAAAAAAATGGAGCGATAGACGAGATTCGAACTCGCGACATCCACCTTGGCAAGGTGGCACTCTACCAGCTGAGTTACTACCGCATTCCTAAGAACGTACATATAATAGCATACTTAAAAATTTTTGTAAAGTACTTTTTTAAAAAATGTAAAAATTTTTCCACCTGCTTTATTAGTATAAAAAAGTTAAAACAACTTATACTAAAAACGAAATCAATTAAAGGAGTGAATTTTTATGAAAAAGAACGAAGCAATTTCTTGCACAATTCAAAGTTGTAAGCATCACTGTAAAAATGCTGATTATTGTAGCTTAAGCCATATTAACGTTGGTACACACGAATGTAACCCCACTGTAATGGAATGTACCGATTGCCAATCATTTGAATATTGTTGTCAATAAGAAATACCTTTTTTGCGCACAGTGAAATTATTTGCTGTGCGTATTTTTTTGTAAAAAATTATTGACAAACGATAAAAAATGTGGTAATTTTAATATGTAAGGAGGTAATACAACTATGTGGAACTCAAAAAAATCCGTAAAATTATCACTTGTTGTGTGCTTTTTAACCATTATAGCTATTGTGATTGTTTCAGTGTTTGCAAATGGCTTTGCAGTTAAGTATTTTGATTATTTTGATAAAAGCGATCACAGCCAATACCTTAAATATATCGGTTTTATTTATAGTTTTTATATAAGCGCAGTTTTCGGCATTGTAGCGGTTATATCTTTAATCAAGATGCTTTTCAGAATAAAAAACGGCAATCCCTTTTGCAAAGAAAACGTAAAAAGCCTTAAAATTATATCTTGGTGTTGTTTTATTGTTGCATTAGTAACACTTACAGGATCATTCTTTTATATTCCTTTAATAATAGTTACCGTTGCAGCAGGATTCTTTGGCTTAATATTAAGGGTAGTAAAAAACGTTATTCAGTCTGCAGTTGAACTCAGGGAAGAAAATGATCTTACAATATAAAAGGTGTAAAAAATGATAGTAGTAAATCTTGATATAATGCTTGCAAAAAGAAAAATGTCCTCAACGGAACTTGGCGAAAAAATTGGTCTAACACAAGCGAATATTTCTATACTTAAAACAGGCAAAGCAAAAGCAATACGTTTTTCAACATTAGAAAGTATTTGCAAAGCACTTAATTGTCAGCCCGGTGATATTTTAGAATTTGTAGATGAGGAAGGTGTTAACTATAATGAATGGCGTATCAACAGATAATCTTCAAAAAAACCAACAAATAAAAGAAAAATTTTATAAAATGGAGCCTAAAGATTACGTTTTTAGCGCTTTTGCAGTTTTAACAAGTATTATTTTTGTAATTTTTTCCTTGTGGGGCAACTTTAAAATAGGCTTTACAGGAACATACATATTGTTTTTTAGCGTGTTTACCGCATATTTGTTTAATAAAGGAAAAACGGTTTCACTCTTTGGCGGTGCTTGCGGTATTTTATCTTTAATTGCATCGTTTGTTTACGGATATTCAACCAGCGGGGGCGTTAATTTTTATCTGTTTATTGCTATTTTCTTTCTTGGGGGGATATGGTTTTTAAGTTTAACGGATAAGTTTAATGAACCCGGTGAACTTAGTATTATTCCGTTAGTATTTTCAAGCGTGTTTGAAAATGCCTTTGGTGCAGTAAATAAAACTGTTGGCGGCTTGTTTTCAAGCCCAGGCAACAAAATGAAAAACGTTGGTAAAGCAATTGTTGGCATATTAGTTGCGATTCCGCTTTTAGTTGTTATTTTAGTGTTATTGGCTTCTGCTGATATGGCTTTTGAAGGTCTTTTAAATCAGCTTGGTAACAATGTGGGGCTAAGAATTTTTCAAGTAATAGTGGGCGTTGTATTTGCACCGTTTGTTATTGCTTACGGTTGTGCATTAAAGAAAGATCCTAAAAAAGCAGAAACAAATAAAGAACAAAAAACAATAGATAATGTTTTTATCGTTGCATTTTTAGGTGCGCTTGCAGTTGTTTATTTAACGTATCTCTTTTCACAACTTGCATACTTCTTTGATGCCTTTAAAGGAATATTACCCCATAAAATTACTCCTGCAGAGTATGCCCGACGTGGCTTTTTTGAAATGACCGTAATAGCAGGCATCAATCTTATAGTTGTGTTTGTTGCACTTTTAGTTTCACGTAAAAAAGAAAACAAACCAACAAAGTTTGTTTCAGCGCTGTGCGTTTTCATTTCGGTTTTTACGCTTGTACTTATTTCTACCGCCTTTGCAAAAATGCTGTTATATATCAATTTTTATGGCTTAACAGTTTTAAGGGTGACAACAAGCGGCTTTATGATTTTCCTTTTTATCGTATTTTTAGCCCTTGTTTTCAGATGCTTTTTTGATAAAGTAAAGGTTTTTCGTATTGCTTTAATTACTGCAACGTTAATTCTTATTACCCTTGGATTTATGAATGTTGAAACCTTTGTTGCAAACTATAACGTTCAGGCATATAAACAGCAGCAATTAAAAACTATTGATATCAATATGATTAGTTCACTTGGTTTAGAAGGTGTACCTGCACTTTATGATATTACGCAAAACGTTAATGATATTCAATATCGTACTATGGCACGTCGGGAGCTTAAAGAAATATATGATACTCAATTTTCAACCAGCGATAAAGAACCTGGTGATTGGAATATAGCAGAATATAAGGCAAGAAAAATATTAAATGAAATGTTTAATGAAAAAACGGCTGAATAGCCGTTTTTTTTATTGAAATAAACAAAGTAATATGTTAAAATATATAAACAAAAGGAGGTGCACTTATGGATAAAAAAGAGTTTAGCGTCAGCGATATCTTTAATTCTAAAAGTAATGAAGAGCTTGATATAAACAAAATAATTGAATCTAATAAGTACACTCCCCAAGAAACTGAAATAAAGGTTGAAACCTTTAATGAACCTATTATTGAAAGTTCACCGGTAATCACAAAAGAAGATTTTACGCACAAAAATAAAAAGCAGGAAGAAATCAAAAACTTTATTAAAGAAAAATTTAATCAGTTAAAAACCTATTTGGCAAAAAAATGCGCAACACAAAAGAAAGTAAAGATGCCAAAGGTTCCGCCAAGCAAAAAACAGGTGATATTTAAAACCACAATGATTATTGCAACGGTGCTTGTGTTTGCGTTGTTTGGTGCATTTTTGTTAAAGCAGTATTCCTACGTTTACTTAAGTCACGATGATTATGGTTACGCTACGTTAAGTTACGTATATTGGGAAGAAGGAATATGGGGGCAAAACTTTACCACAGAACAGCTTGTTCACTATTTAACCCAGCATTACAATCGTTGGGGCGGTAGGGTATTAAGCTTTGGTCAATCCATTCTTTTAATGCAAGCGGGGCTTGATGTTACAAGGGGCTTCCACGCCTTAACCTTGTGTGCTACGTTTTTGTTGGCATTCTTGTTTGCGCAAAACGGTAAAAAAACAAAATTATTGCCTGTTTCGGCACTTTTTTGCGTTAGTTTGTTTGGAATAATAGGCAAAGAAGTTGCCTTAAGCGGATTCTATTGGTATATTGCGGCAATTATTTATACAGTGCCTGTCTTATATATTTTTATAGGACTTTGGCTTATGTATATAATGCTTCTTGATGATAGAAAAGGTGCTATTTTAACCATTTCAAAACTTTTAATGATACCATTTGCAACCATAATAATGTTCTTTGCAGGCTTTTCAATGGAGCAAACAGGCATTTTTGCAGTTGTTTCTGCAGCAGCATTACTTTGTTATGCTTCCTTTAAACGCAAAAATCCACTTGTACTTATATATGGTGTTCCGCCTTTTGTTTCTTCCTTGATCGGTTGCCATATTATGCTTATGGCTAAAGGTAACTTAAGCCGTAAAAACGGTTCCCAAAGCTATTACGAGTTGCCGTTTTCTAAACAGATACTTCAAAGTGGCGAAAATATTGTAAAAACGTTATTTTCAGAGCAGAATTTATTGATGGTTATTCTTATATCTGTTATAACTTTTGCTTGTGCATTTTTGTTGATTAAAAAATATAAAACACGTCTTTCAAAAATCTGGGCAATTATTGCATTAGCGTTAAGCGTTTTTGCTCTTGCCTGTGCTTCTTGCAGTTATAACACAGGCATTATTGCGGCGCTGCTTTGGATAAGCCTTATAGCATTTGCTATTACTGTTTCCTGGTGGCTTTTTAGCAATAAAACCAAGCAGGATACGTTCATTTGGGTGCTTTTCTTAGGCGGACTTGCTTCACAAGGCGCTTGTTTGATTTCGCCAATATACCATGATCGTTGCCTTGTAATGTTTTATTTTGCGCTTTTTGTTGTTGCAATAAGATTATTTAATAGCCTGCTTGCCTTTTCAGAAGAAAAACACAACAAAAAAGCATTGTTACAAACAGTTTGCGTTACTTTAACAGTTGTTATTATGGGATCCGTTGGTGCATCGCAGATATTTAACGGATTTAAAGAAAATAACAGGGTGCAGGATTATAATCACCGTCTTTTAACAGTTACAGGCATAATGTACGATGAGTATGGTGTTGTAACTGAAACACTTCCGTTAATGAAGTTAAAGGATGAAAAATATACCGGTTCAACAATGCCTTACGATAGGGATTTAATTAAAGATTGGATGAAAATATATTACAGGCTACCTAAAGATTTAACGTATGCTGATTTTGATTACAACAAGTACGATGAAGAACTGTTAAATGCTTACGAACAGGAACTTATAAAATTAGAAGAAACCTATCTTAAAACACAAAAATAATGCTTGACTATAATTTTACTTTGTTGTATAATTACGCAAGTAATAGGGGAGTGGCTCAACGGTAGAGTAGCGGTCTCCAAAACCGTAGGTTGCGTGTTCGAATCGCGTCTCCCCTGCCAAAAAGCACTTGCGAAAGCAAGTGCTTTTCTAATTTTTTTAAAGGAGCCATTAAAATGGTACACATAGGTAACGATTGGGATGAACTTTTAAAAGATGAATTCAATAAAGAATATTATCTTTCTTTACGGGAATTTTTAAAAAAAGAATACTCAAATCATATTATTTATCCCAATATGTATGATATTTTTAACGCCTTAAAATATACCTCTTTAAAAGAAACACGTGTGGTTATTTTAGGGCAGGATCCATATCACGGACCAAACCAGGCACATGGATTATGTTTTTCCGTAAAAAAGGGCGTTGAACCACCGCCAAGCTTAAAAAATATCTATAAGGAAATAGAAAGTGATTTAAACATAAAACAGGCATCTCACGGTGAACTTACCGCCTGGGCACAAGATGGTGTGCTTCTATTAAACACAGTTTTAACTGTGCGTCAGGCATCGCCAAACAGCCATAAAGGAAAGGGTTGGGAACTTTTTACCGATAAAGTAATTAAAACCGTAAACGATTATGCCGATCCCTGCGTTTTTATGCTTTGGGGCGCTAATGCAAAAGCAAAAACAAGCCTTATAACAAATAAAAAACATCTTGTTTTAACATGCGTTCATCCAAGCCCATTATCAGCATATAACGGATTTTTCGGTTGCAAACATTTTTCAAAAGCAAACGAATTTTTAATAAAGAATAACCGTAAGCCTGTAAATTGGCAAATTTATTAAAAGAGCAGTCAACAGTACTGCTCTTTTTGCATATAATTTATCAGTTATATATAATTATATCTGATGGGGGATAATATGCAAAGTAAACTTAAAGAAACCTTCGTAATAAACCTGATAATAATTTTTATACTTGTGATAATCGGGGGATACTCACAAAAAGAAAGCGTTGCGGTGTTGGCAGAATATGATAATAAACCGATTTATCAGGTAAAAACTGAACAAAAAACAATTTCCTTAATGATAAACGTATATCAGGGCGAAGAATACGTAAAAAAATATCTTGAACTGTTTGAAAAAGAAAACGTAAAAGTAACGTTTTTTATTGGTGGGTGTTGGGCGGCAAAAAACAAGGAACTTGTTAAAGAAATCTATGATGCAGGGCACGAAATCGGCAATCACGGATATAACCATAAAATGCATACAACACTAAAAAGCGAAGATAGTAAAAACGAAATGATTCGTACAAATTCCTTAATAAAACAAATAACAGGCAAAAGTTGTTTTCTCTTTGCACCGCCCTCAGGTGACGTTAATTCTGCAGTAGCTCTTGATGCCCAAAAGTGCGGTATGGTAACGGTTATGTGGTCAGCAGATACTATTGATTGGCGTGATCAGGATACAACGAAAATATATAACAGGGTAGAACGCAATTTAAAGCCGGGTGCACTGGTTTTAATGCATCCAACAAAAGCAACTTTAGAAGCCTTGCCCCAGATTATTCTTTTAATAAAAGCCAAGAAGTCGGAGGCCAAGCGG
>JAZSPY010000115.1:0-6768 GCA_045537705.1 Clostridia bacterium | reverse complement strand
AAGAAAAAGCAAAAGAATTATTAAATGAAGTTAATGGTATTATCGTTAAGGCAGACGTTTCTAAGATGGATCAGGTTGAAGAAATGTTTCAGGTTGCCCGTAAAAAGTATAATAAGATTGACGTTTTGATTAACAATTCAGCCATTCAAAGTATAGGTATGCTTTGCGATCAAAGCGAAACCGATTGGCAAAAGGTTATTGATATTGACCTTACAGGTGCTTACAACACTGTTAAATGCGCGCTTTCCGATATGATGTATCAGGGCGGAAAAATTATCAATATTTCAAGCATCTGGGGGCAGTGCGGTGCTTCTTGCGAAGTTGCATATTCAACTGCAAAAGCAGGGCTTATAGGTTTTACAAAAGCGTTAGCAAAAGAATACCCCAACATTAACACCAACTGCATTTGCCCGGGTGTTATAGAAACTAAAATGAACCAGAATTTATCACAAGAAGCAATTGAAGAACTTAAAAAAGAAATTCCATTAAAGCGCTTTGGCAAACCCGAAGAAGTTGCTGAACTTGCTTTATTTTTAGCAGAAAAAGGCGATTATATTTTAGGTCAGGTTATTGCAATAAACGGCGGTATGTATATTTAAAGGAGCAAAAAATGAATTATATTAGAATAACCGTAAGAACAACAACTGAAGGCTCAGATATAATTTCTGAAATTTTAGCAAACGTTTCATCAGGCGGTGTAATTATTGAAGATAAACAGGATATAAAAAACTATAACCGCCCTAAAGAAGAATGGGATTATATTGATGAAGAACTTCTGGAAAACTATGAAGATGAAGTTTTAGTTCGCGGTTTTGTTTCCGAAGAAGATGATGTGGATGAAGCATTAAGTTTTGTTCGTAAAAGCGTAGAAGAGGTTTTTAATAATAATCCTACGTTCCCCTGGGGCACTCTTTGTATTACAAATGAAATTATTAAAGATGAAAACTGGGGTGAAACCTGGAAAAAGTATTATAAACCCTTTAAACCAGGCAAAATTATAGTTATAAAGCCTTCCTGGGAAGACTATGAAAAGCAGGAAGGTGATATAGTTTTAGAACTTGATCCAGGTGCTGCCTTTGGTACAGGCAGCCACGAAACCACAAAAATGTGCATCGGCTTTTTAGAAGATTACGTTAAAGAAGATATGTCCGTTATGGATGTTGGCTGCGGCACAGGAATCTTAGCAATGTGTGCATATCTTTTAGGCGCAAAGCCGGTTAAAGCCATTGATATTGATGCTGAAGCCGTTAAAGTTGCCAAAAAGAATATGGAAAACGCAGGCTTTAATATTTCCGTTGAATGTGGTAACCTATTAGAAAACTTCTTTGGCAAGGTAGATTTAATCGTTGCAAACATTATTGCCGATGCAGTAATGATGCTTGCCCAAAGCGCAAAAAACCATCTTAACGATGGGGGAATTTATATAACTTCAGGCATAATAAACGAACGTGCTGATGAAGTTGAAGCAAAGATTTTATCCGTTGGATTTAAAAAGCTTATAAGAAAATCAATGGGCGAATGGACTGCTTTTGTTTGGAGTAAATAAAATGGATCTTTTTTCTGTTATAAATGAAAATAAATCAGCGCCTCTTGCCGATCGTATGCGCCCAAGGAATTTTGATGAGTTCTTCGGGCAGGAACATATTGTTGGCAAAGGCAGGCTTTTAAGAAGGGCTATTGAAGCTGACAGGCTGGCGAGCTGCATTTTTTACGGTCCCCCAGGGGTTGGTAAAACAAGCCTTGCTTCCATTATCGCTTCTATGTGCTCTAATCATTTTGAAAAATTAAATGCTGTTACAGCAGGGGTAAATGAAGTTCGTGAAATCATAAAAGCCGCTGAAGAAAGGCAAAAACTTTATAATAAAAGCACGATTTTATTGCTTGATGAATGTCACCGCTGGTCAAAGGCACAGTCTGATGCACTGCTTCCTGCCCTTGAAAATGGTACGATCCGCTTGATCGGTTCAACAACTGAAAATCCGTATATTAGCCTTACCCGTGCACTTGTTTCAAGATGCAGAATTTTTGAATTTAAGCATCTTTCAAAAACAGATATTAAAAACGCACTTTTAATGGCGTTAAAGGATAAAGAACGTGGCTTTGGCAATATGGATATTAAGTTTAACGAAGATGCAATGGATCATATTGTTTCAGTTGCTTCAGGTGATGTTCGCAGCGCGTTAAATGCTTTGGAACTTGCAGTTTTAACCACTAAACCTGATAAAGATGGCAACGTGGTTATAGATCTCAATATTGCCGAAGAATCTATACAAAAGCCTGTTGTGCATATTGATGAAAGTCTTTTTTACGATATGTTAAGTGCTTTTTGCAAAAGCATGCGCGGATCTGATCCTGATGCGGCAGTTTTCTGGGCGATGAAGCTTATTGAAGGCGGAATAGATCCAAGGATAATTGCAAGAAGAATGATTGCCCACGCTTCTGAGGACGTTGGTTTAGCCGATCCTATGGCATTATTACAGGCGATTGCTGCTATGGATTCAGTTGAAAAATTAGGTTATCCTGAATGTAGATTAGCATTAACACAGGCTATTATTTATATTTGCACTGCACCTAAAAGCAATTCTGTTGTGATGGCGTTAGATAAGGCAAGCGAAGATGCAAGGGTAAACGTAACTGTACCACAGCATTTAAGCGATAGCCATTATTCAGGGCACGAATTATTAGGTAAAGGCATAGGATATCTTTATCCCCACGATTTTGAAGATCACTTTGTTATACAACAATATATGCCTGATGAATTAAAAGATAAAAAATATTATCAGCCCAGCGATATGGGTGAAGAAAAAAGGATAAGTGAAAAACTTAAAAATGCAAAACATTATTGAAATAAAAAATGCAGTTTATAAATATGATGAAGAATCCGAAGATGTTCTTCACGGCGTTAGTTTAACCGTTAAAAAAGGTGAGTTTTTATGTATTTTAGGGCATAACGGATGCGGTAAAAGTACTTTGGCAAAACTGATTAACGGTTTATATCAGCCAACTGAAGGTGACGTACTTGTTAACGGAATGAACACAAAGGATGAAGATAAAATTATTGCAATCCGTTCACTTGCGGGCATGGTGTTTCAAAATCCGGATAATCAGATGGTTGCAACCATCGTTGAAGAAGATGTTGCCTTTGGCCCTGAAAATTTAGGCGTGCCTCAAACAGAATTGCGCAAACGCGTTGATGAAGCATTAAAAACCGTAAATATGTTTCAGTTTAAAGATAGCGCACCCCACAGGCTTTCAGGGGGGCAAAAGCAAAGGATCGCCATTGCAGGTATTTTAGCAATGGAGCCCGAGATTATTATTATGGATGAATCCACTTCAATGCTTGATCCTAAAGGCAGGCGGGAAGTTTTAGAAACTGTTCATCGCTTAAATAAAGAAAAGGGTATAACGGTTGTTTTTATTACGCATTTTATGGAAGAAACCGTTAATGCAGATAGGATTATCGTTATGGGCGATGGCACTATAAAAATGGAAGGAACGCCCAAGGAAATTTTTTCTAAGGAAGAAGAAATCAAAGAATTAACCCTTGAAGTTCCCCCTGTAACAAAAATGGCGCAACAGTTAAACGAAAAAGGATTAAATATTACAAGAAACATTCTTACTTTTGAGGAGCTTTTTGATTCATTATGTCAATTAGTATAAAAAATCTAAATTACGTATATGACCCTGAATCACCGTTTTCAGTTGCAGCATTGGAAAACGTTGATTTAAAAGTACAGGATAACGAATTCTTGTGCATAATAGGGCATACCGGTAGCGGAAAAAGTACATTAGTTCAGCACCTTAACGGCATTTTAAAACCAACAAGTGTTGATGAAATGATCATTGAAGGTGTTGATTTAAAACAAAAAAAGCCTGATTATAAACTTTTAAGGCAAAAGGTTGGTATGGTGTTTCAGTATCCCGAATATCAGCTTTTTGAACAAACTGTTCGCCTGGATATCGGCTTTGGCCCTAAAAATATGGGCTTAACTAAAGAAGAAATTGATGAACGCGTTGTAGAAAGTGCACAGATTGTTGGGTTAAATGAAAACGTTTTAGGTTTGTCGCCTTTTGAACTTTCAGGTGGGCAAAAACGCCGCGCCGCTATTGCAGGGGTTTTATCAATGCGCCCTAAGGTGCTTGTTTTAGATGAGCCAATAGCAGGGCTTGATCCTAAAGGTAAAAATGAAATTTTAGAAGTGATCAATAACTATCATAAAAAATACAATGCCACAATTATTATGATTTCGCATAATATGGATGATATCGTTCAGGTTGCCGATAGAGTAATCGTTATGCATAAAGGCAAAAAAGCGTTAGATGGTACGCCAAATGAAGTTTTTAAGGAGTATGATAAAATACTTTCTTTAGGATTGGAATTGCCAATCGTAAGCAATTTAGTAAAAAAATTAAATGAGCAAGGTAAAAATATTCCAACGGATATTTGCAAGATTGATGAACTTGTAGAGTTTGTTTCGGGGGTGAAAAAATGAAAGAAATCACCATCGGTCAATTTTATCCAGTAAACAGTTTAATACATTCCCTTGATCCCCGAACAAAAATATTAGGTACTATCTTAATCATCGCATTTACCTTTGTTTCCAAGACATTTGCAGGCTTGCTCATATCTGCATTATTTGTTTTAACTATTGCTTTAATAGGTAAAATTCCACTTAAAAAACTTTTTGCAAGTTTAAAAGCCATTTATTTTATTTTGATATTTACATTTTTATTAAACGCATTTTTTATAAAAGACGGCACAGTGATTTTTTCATTTGGTATTATCACTTTAACCGTTGGCGGAATAATCAGGGCAGTTTATATGGCATTAAGGCTTATGCTTTTAATAGTTTCTGCAGGGCTTTTAACGTTAACAACTTCGCCCATTCAATTAACTGATGGATTAGAAAGGTTGTTTTCACCTTTTAAGGTGATAGGTTTTCCTGCCCACGAGATTGCTATGATGATGAGTATTGCTTTAAGGTTTATTCCTATTTTAACAGAAGAAACCGATAAGATTATGAAGGCACAATCTGCCCGCGGCGCCGTTTTTGATGAAGGCGGTTTAATTAAAAGAGCAAAGGCGATAGTTGCTTTAATTGTTCCCCTTTTAGCAAGCGCATTTCATAGGGCGCTTGAACTTGCAGGCGCTATGGAAGCAAGGTGCTATCACGGTGGTGAAGGCAGAACCAGGTTAAAAGTTTTAAAAATGCAAAAAAGCGATTGTGTTGCCTTTGTTGTTGTAGCAGTTTTTTGCGCTGTAATTTTAGTTGATAATTTGGTAATTTCAAATTTATTTCCGTTCTTGGTAGGTTAAAATATGCGTGTAGCTTTTATTGTTGAATACGATGGCACCGATTATGCAGGTTGGCAAATTCAGAGAAACGATGTAACGGTGCAACAAAAAATTGAAGAAGCTCTTTTAACCCTAAATAAAGGGCATATCAGTGTTACAGGCGCAGGCAGAACAGATAGCGGGGTTCACGCTAAAGGCCAATGCGGTCATTTTGATATTGATACCGATATCCCTGCCGAAAAGTTTATGTTTATTTTAAACACACGCTTGCCTAAGGATATTCGCATTAAAAAAACCTGGAAAGTAAATGAAGATTTTCATTCCCGATTTTCAGCAAAAGGCAAAAGATATATTTACAGAATCTTTAATGCGCCTTATGCTTCTGCTTTAATGGGTAGATTTACAATGCACGTGCCTGAAATTTTAGATATTGAAAAAATGCGACAGGCGGCTGAGTTTATTGTTGGAACCCACGATTTTAAAGCATTCTGCGCCCAGGGCAGCAGCGTTAAAACAACTGTAAGAACTGTTAATAAGGTTGAAGTTACAAAAGAAAACGAACTTATTGAAATTACTGTTGAAGGCACGGGCTTCTTATATAATATGGTGCGCATAATTGCAGGCACGTTAATTGAAGTTGGTAAAAACAAAAAAACACCCCAAATGGTTAAGGAAATAATTGAGGGAAAAACACGTAAAGAAGCAGGCATGACAGCGGAACCCCAAGGCTTAACAATGGATGAGGTGTTTTATTAAAAACGGCTTGACAAAATTAAAGTGAACATTTATACTAGTATTCGCTTGGAGAGATGGCTGAGCTGGTCTAAGGCGCACGATTGGAAATCGTGTAATGGCTAATACCCATTCAGGGGTTCGAATCCCCTTCTCTCCGCCAATAAAAAAAGGTATCCTACGGGATACCTTTTTTTGTTCAGTAGAATAGGAAGGGGATTCGAACGCCACGGTTTGTTGTGCGAAGCGGGTACTGTGAGCATTCCCAATACAAGCAAATAAATTTTAGCAAAATTTACTACATTTTGTGGTTTAAAATAATTGACAAAAATGAATATAGTATATATAATAAGTATGAAACTAAATATTTCTTTTACATGACTGACGGGTTTTGCGATATGACGCAAGGGGAGTGTAAAATTTATATAAGCCGACCGTCTGGGCAAGTCAGTTATCTGATTTGTCCATTTTTATTTTTAAAGGAGAATTTTAATGAAGCACGAAAACTGGAATGGATTTAATAAAGGTGTTTGGCAGGATGAAATTAACGTTAGGGATTTCATTCAAAAAAACTACACTGAATATATTGGTGATGACAGCTTTTTAGCTTGCGCAACCGCAAGAACAAATGAATTAATGCAAAAGGTTCAGGGCTTATTTAAACTTGAAAGGCAGTACGGTGGAGTATTGGATATTGATACTTCAACAGTTGCATCATTATTAAGCTTTTCACCTGGGTA
>JAZSPY010000054.1:0-7258 GCA_045537705.1 Clostridia bacterium | reverse complement strand
TCACGAGTTCGACTCTCGTCATCAGCTCCATATACCCCTGTTTATCAGGGGTTTTTTTATGCGGAGGATTTATGGTAAATATTGAAGTTTTATTTGTATCCGTTTTTACTCTTTTTCTTTTTATGATACCCGGATTTATATTAAGAAAATTAAAACTTATTGATGGCGGATTTTCAAAAAACCTTTCTTTACTAGTTTTATATATCGCACAAATTGCGCTTTTAATTCACAGTTATATAATTGAATTTAAACCATCTGTTTTAAGTGGAATTGCGCAGGTTTTTATCGTTTCCTTTTTAATACACAGTATTTTGTTTATTATAGCGCGCGCCTTGTTTAAAAAGGCACCTAATAGCGCTAAAAAGGTTTTGCAGTTCGGCTTGATTTTTTCAAATGCAGGTTATATGGGTATTCCTGTTATTAGCGACGTGTTTGGTGCTGAATATACTATTTATGCCACCATCTACGTAGTTTGGTTTAATGTTTTTGCTTTTTCACTTGGCAGGCTTATTTATACTGAAGATAAAAAATATATGTCCATTAAAGAAGCAATTATAAACCCTGCAGTTATTCCTATTATTATCGGCTTTATTATCTTTATTACCGGTGGCGGAACTTGGATACAGAACATTATTAAAGAACCTACCACCCTTGGTACAAGTGTTAAAGTTTTTTATGACGTTCTTACAACCTTAAAAAATATGGTTGCCCCTGCAACAATGCTTGTAATTGGCGCACGCCTTGCAGACATTAACTTTAAGGGCATATTAAAAGATAAATATATGTATCCCTTTGTTCTGTTAAGATTACTTGTTCTTCCTGCAATAATCTTTGTTTTATTAAAAGTATTAAACGTATTATCTCTTATTGATACAACTTCTATGAGTATTCTTTTAATACTTTCTTCAACACCTGCTGCAGCATTAACTTCAATGTTTGCTGAACTTTATGATGGCGATTCACCATACGCCGGAAAACTTGTTGCTTTAACTACCGTACTTTCAGTTTTAACAATGCCAATCGTTGCACTTCTTTTATTGATTTAATTTTAAAAGACAGGTTTTTTCCTGTCTTTTTTTATTGACAAAAACTAATATTTGCAATACAATACCTAAAGATGTTTCCGTAGCTCAGCTGGATAGAGCGACCGCCTCCTAAGCGGTAGGTCGGGTGTTCGAATCACCTCGGGAACGCCAAAGCACTGCTATCGCAGTGCTTTTTTATTTTCGTATTGCTTTGCTTTTTTTGTTATGTTATAATGTTTTTAATTAAATTCAAGGAGAAAAAATATGTTTAAAGATCGTGATATCATTTGCTTTTTTGGTGATAGCATAACCGCTAACGGAACGTGGATTGCCGAGATTTATCAATATTTAAGAACCAAATATCAGATTAAATGCTTTAACTGTGGTAATTCTGGTGCTTCGGCATATAAGGCCATAGAATATCTTCACAGTAATTGCCTTAGTTATAACCCTGATTACGTTGTTACAATGTTTGGTATCAACGATATTGTTTCCTGGCTTTATAGCGAAAAAAACAAAGATTTTCCCAATCGCCAGAAAACATTAGATTATTACTTTGATTTACACGTACAAAAATACGAAGAAATTATAAAAGGTATTAAAGAAAACGGAGCAGAAGCAATTATGTGTTTACCTGTGCCCTATGATGAGTTCAGCGATTTTGAAAGTGAAAATATGAAGTGTCAATTCCGTTTAGACCAGGCCATTGAGCATCAAAAGAAGATTGCTGAAAAATATGGTTGCTACTTTGTAGATTTCCGAAACAATATTATTAAGCATCTGCCACAAAATGTACTATATAACGATGACCGTATTCATCCCAATGATTTAGGGCATCATTATATGGCACAGATTTTTTTAAACGAAATCGGTGAAAAAGATTCGCTAGATTTTGATACACCTTTTGTTTATGAAGAATGGAACAAATTACGAAAAGAGGCCGAGAGCAAATATAAACCCATTGATTACGTTGAGTTTTGCGATATTTTTGAGTACTGGGTTCAGAATTTATCAAATGAGGAAAAGAAAAAAATCGTAAAAGAACGTATGGATAAATACGAAGATAAAACCCAATACATACCCTCTTCATATCAAAAATATATTGATAACATTGATATACGTCAACGTCTTATTGGCGAAGTGGTTAAATTAACTATCTTCTAGCAACTTTATTTATTTGAACAAGGCACATTGCAAATACGCCCACAATTGCACCTGCCATACCACCTAATATAAACCAAAAAATACCAAGCATAAGGATTCTCCTTTCTTGGTATTATTTTTTGTTTCTTTTTACTTTTTATTCAAAAATGAAATAATTTCCATTTATTACAGCGGTTTTAAAATTATTTATGGTGGTTTTATATAATTCTTCCTCAATAATATAACTTAAACCATGCCCTGCACCTTTAACAATTAACAGTTGTTTTTTATTATTACAGGCTTCATAAATTTTATACGCCATTTTTACAGGCACAAGCCTATCTTCATCACCGTGAACAATCAATATGGGCACTTTTGCATTTTTTACTGCCTGAACTGCGCTTGTTTGATTTATATCAAACCCACCTAACAGCTTTGCTGCAAAAGATACAAAAGGCGATGCAATTTTAGGTGAAATATGCATTGTTCTGCCTACTTCAAGAATAATATCAATAGGCCTTGAAAAACCACAATCGGCAATAATGCCTTTAACGTTATTTGGCAAATCAAGGTCGCTTGCCATTAAAACGGTTGCTGCGCCCATTGAAACTCCTGAGATAACAATTTTAACGTTATTAAACCGATTTTTAGCGTATTCGCACCAAGAAACGCAATCGTGCCTTTCATTTACACCAAAGGTAATGATATTACACTGGCTTTCACCGTGGCTGCGTTGATCAGGTAAAAGTACGTTATGGCCTAAATCCCAGGCTAATTTAAAGCCGCCGCCGCAATCATTAAATGAATTTGAACGATAGCCGTGAAATATAATATCAAGCGGCGCACCATCTTTATTATGAAAATATTTTCCAGTTAAAACGTATCCATCATAGGAAACAATAGCAACCTTTTCATATTCAGCTTGCTTAACAAAACGAACAGGTTCCTTAACCTTATCACCTAAAGCATTATACTGTTCCCTGTCCATTTTTAATTTTTTATTTCTTTTTCTTGGTGGATTATAAAATGCTGCATCAAAAATATAATATAAAAAAACCAGTATCAAAACTATAAAGCCAAGAAAAATATATACAAAAATCATAGTTACACCTATAAAAACAGGATGCTTAAAAGAAGCACCCTGTTAAATTTTATTCTTCTTCCTCATCTTCAGGAAGTTCTGCGTTGTGATATACGTTCTGAACGTCATCATGGTCATCAAACTGATCAAGCATCCAGTAAATCTTTTTAAGAATATCATCACCTGATACTGCAACGGTATTTTGTGGAACCATATCGTTTGTGGCTTCAAGGAAAGCATAGCCTTCATCTTCAAGTGCCTGACGAACAGTAGAAAAATCTTCAGGTGAAGTATAAATTTCAAAGGTGTCTTCTACAGGTGTAAAATCTTCAGCACCTGCATCAAGAGCACTCATCATTAAAGCTTCTTCATCAATATTGCCATCGTTTTCAATTACGATAACGCCTTTTTTATCAAACATCCATGAAACACAGCCTGTTGCGCCCATGCTTCCGCCTGCTTTATCAAAGATATGCCTGATTTCACCTGCGGTACGGTTACGGTTATCTGTTAAGATTTCAACGATAACAGCAACACCTGCAGGACCATATCCTTCATAAACAAGTTCTTCATAGTTTGCACCATCGCCTTCGCCTGCGGCTTTTTTGATGGAACGTGAAATTGTATCGTTAGGCATATTGTTTGCTTTTGCTTTTGCAATAACGTCAGCAAGTTTTGAGTTTACGCTTGGATCGGGACCGCCCGCTTTAACTGCAACGGCTAATTCCCTACCTATTTTTGTAAATATTTTACCTTTTGCGGCATCGGTTTTTGCTTTTTTATTTTTAATGTTTGCCCATTTGGAATGTCCTGACATATAGTTTATCCTCCTAATCAGCGGTTTATAAAGTTGTAAATAAGAATACCTGCGGCAATTGAAGCGTTTAAGGATTCAGCACCGCCACGCATCTTTAAAGTAACGATTTTATCTGAAAAAGATAAAATTTCATCTGAAATACCATTTCCTTCGTTACCAATAATCACACAACTTTTATCACTGTTTAAATCATTAAGTTTATTAAAATCTTCACCTTGTAAAGCAGCAGAATACAACGTATAACCTGCGTTTTTAATCTTATTTAAAGTTTCAATGCTATCATCAGCAATCATAACATCAATATTAAAAATTGAGCCCATGGTAGCACGGATAGTTTTGGGATTAAAAAGCTCACAACACTCTTTAGAAAGCACCACAGCACCTGCACCTAACGCATCGCATGTTCTTATAATAGTACCAACGTTGCCCGCATCCTGAAGCCTATCAAGAAACACTGTTAACCCTGATACCTTATTTATATCAAAGGATAAATCAGGCATTATAGCCTCGGCAATTATACCTTCCGGGCTTGAAGTTTCAGAAAGTGCTTCAATAATATGCCTTGGAACTGTTAGAATATCACAATCTGTTTTTATAGAAAATTCTGAGCCTTCTTCTATTATAAGGCACTTGAACTTAACGCTATGGTTTAACGCATCAAGAACTGCACGCTTACCTTCAATTAGATACGTGCCACTTTCTGCCCTGCCCTTTTTGCTTTTTAAGGTTTTTAAAAATTTTATACGTTCGTTTGACGTAGAAGTTATTTTAATATTCATTTTACAAATACAAAAAAGTGTGCAATGAAATTAAACATTGCACACAACTTTTTTAGATGTTCTTTTTAGCAATTTCTGCAAGCTGTGCAAATGCTTCTGCATTATAAACTGCAAGCTCTGCAAGCATTTTACGGTTGATTTCAATTTCAGCCTTCTTAAGACCGCAGATAAGCTTGCTGTAGTTAAGACCGTTAAGCCTTGCAGCTGCATTGATACGAGTAATCCAAAGTGAACGGAAATCTCTTTTTCTAAGCTTACGACCAACGTATGCATAAGCCTGTGACTTCATAACTGCCTGGTTAGCTACACGGAACTGTCTTGATTTTGCACCAAAGTAGCCTTTTGCAAGCTTTAAGACCTTTTTATGATTCTTTTTAGTATTAACTGCTCTTTTAATTCTCATTTTTCTATCCTCCTAAAGCTTACTTATAAGGTATAAGATTGCGAATGTTTGCACTTTCGCAAGCGGCAATATAGCCACCCTTACGTAAATTTCTCTTTCTCTTAGTTGATTTCTTTGTTAAAATGTGGCTTCTGTAAGCCTTTCCTCTTTTAACTTTTCCTGAAGCGGTAAGCGAAAATCTTTTTGCTGCGCCTCTGTGAGTCTTCATTTTTGGCATAATTTTACCCTCCTATTATAAGTTTAAATTTGTGACATTATCATAATGAGATTTCTGCCTTCTAAAGTAGCATTCTTCTCAATTTTTGCATCATCCTTCAACATTTCGGCAAAAAGTTGCATAATCTGATGACCGATTTCGGGGTGTGTTATCTGACGGGCACGGAATCTGATTGAAACCTTTACTTTATCACCGGCTTTAATAAATTCCCTTGCTTTTTTTGCTTTAACTTCCATATCGTGCTTTTCAATAGTTGCTGAAAGCTGAATTTCGTGCAAAGCAATAACCTTTTGGTTTTTACGAGCTTCCTTTTCCCTCTTTTGCATTTCAAAACGATACTTGCCGTAATCCATAAGCTTACAAACAGGTGGAACTGCTTTAGGCGAAATCAAACAAAGATCTAAATCTTCTTGTTCAGCCATACGCATTGCCTGATCAAGTGGCATTACACCGTGCTGTGTACCGTCCTGCCCAATAAGGCGAACCTCTTTTTCCCTAATTTCATCATTAATTGCTAACTCTGTAATGTTGAACACCTCCAAATAAAATAAAAAGCGGATAGCACAAAACTACCCGCATAAAACAAGACTATTTTAAGCCAAACTTAACCGTGTGCAGCCCAATTGCTGACAGGTGAGAAGCGGGCAGCTCCTTCTTTTGCGTAGATATAATACTACTAACTTATACTTTTGTCAACTGTTTTTTATCATTTTTGCATTTAACTTTTTTTGCATTGTTTTTTGCCAATAATGTAATTGAAAAGCCTAACATAACGCTAAAAACAATAATGCAAATGGCAAAAACAACAGTTAAATCAACAACTAATACTTCATTTAGCCCTTTAATAAGGTAAAGAAGTAATGATTCGCTTAACACAATTTTTTTCGGAACGTTATATATGCTAAGCATCAATGCAGGAATAAACACCGTAATAAAAGCAATAAAACAAGATGCGCTTAATCCATAAAAAACATCTAATCTGTGCTTTTTTCCGCCAAAGATAAAGTTTATAACAGCCATAATAAATCCAAAGAAATATAATGGCACTTCAACAAATTTCAAAACTGAAATCCTTAACAAAATCGGTGAAACAACTTGTATATTGTTTATAATAATCAATGGAATATATTGCAACGTGTTTTGCATATTCTTCATTGCTTCATCAGTTATTTCGCTGATTTCTTCTTCGGTTAGTTCACCAATTGCTTTTAGTTGTTTTATAACACCATCTTTATATTTTTGATCTTCAAATGGCTTTGGTTCAAATTTTTTATTGGAATATAAGCTTTCAATAAATTCTTTAGTGTACTCTCTTGTATACAACACAAGATAATCCATATTAGCATCAATAAATAACTGTTCACTATCAAGTTCAATAACAGAACTATTTGAATTAATGCTTGCAAGTACCGTTTGTTCAACCACATCATCAAACTCACGGTTACAGATGCTATCTTTAAATTTTTCTATATCTAAAACCCCGTGAACCAATACGCTTGTAACAACTGCAGCCAGCAAACTTATTGCTACGATAACGTTTAATAAACCTCTTAAAAATTTTTTCCACAGGCGTGGTTTTTTTAAATTAGTTTCTCCCATAAAATTACCTCCACGTAGGATCGCTTAATTCTTCTTGCAATAAACCGATTATTGCAATGCGTTGTTTGCGATATGGTCCTTTTTTAGGATAACAAGTATAAATAGTTAACATTTCACCTTCATCACGAAGTATATAGGTTGGATCATTTTGATCAAAAACTTGCTTGTCCACCACTTTATATACATATTTACCG
>JAZSPY010000072.1:0-29300 GCA_045537705.1 Clostridia bacterium | reverse complement strand
CAGCTAAAGTTTGCGTTGGGTGATTGTGTCCACCATCGCCTGCATTGATAACAGGAATGGTTGCGTTAATGCTTGCAACGTAAGGTGCGCCTTCTTTAGGATGACGCATAGCGATTATATCTGCATAACAACTGATAGTTTTTGCAGTATCTGCAACGCTTTCGCCTTTTGCAGAAGATGAACTTGCAGCTTCAGAAAAACCGATAACGTTTCCGCCAAGCTCATACATAGCCGCTTCAAAGGAAAGGCGTGTTCTTGTAGAAGGTTCAAAGAACAACGTTGCAAGTTTTTTTCCTTTACACATTTCGCTGTATTTTTTTGGGTTTTCAATTATATCCTGGGCACATTCTATAAGTTCATCTATTTCTTCAACCGTAAGGTCAAGTACATCAATAAGACTCCTCATTATATTCGCCTTTCAAAATTAGATTTTTGCGCCGTTAATAGCTAAATAGTTTTTAATTCTATCAACGTTTTCTTTGTTTTTGGGATCTTCTTCAAGATACTCAATAATATCATAAACATCAACAACTGAGTAAACCGGGAAGCCAAATTCTTCGCCAACTTCCTGCATTGCTGATTTTTCGGTTTGACCTTTTTCCTTACGGTCAACCATAACGAAAGTTGCAGCTACCTTTACACCTTTAAGGCTACCAAGGTTTGCCATGCTTTCACGAATTGCAGTACCTGCTGTAATAACGTCCTCAACGATAACAACTTCTTCGCCCTCAGTTGGCTTATAACCTACAAACACACCGCCTTCACCGTGGTCTTTTTCTTCCTTACGGTTAAAGAAGAATGGAACGTCAAGATTTTGTTTTGAAAGAGCACATGCAACGGAAACTGCAATGGGAATACCCTTATATGCAGGGCCGTAGAGCACTGTTCTTTTGTTACCAATTTTTTCAAAATATGCTTTTGCATAAAATTCGCCAAGCTTTGAAATCTGATCGCCTGTTTTAATATCGCCTGCGTTAATAAAGTAAGGAATCTTTCTGCCTGATTTTGCAGTAAAATCACCAAACTTAAGCACGCCTGCGCCTTCTAAAAACTGAATAAACTCTCTTTTATAACTTTCCATTTTTATTTCTCCTTAATCGCAAAATTCTTTTACGCATCTTTCGTAAGCTTCAACAGGATCTTCTGCAGCAGTAATAGGTCTTCCAACAACGATATAATCTGAGCCGATTTTTTTTGCTTGTTCAGGCGTCATAACACGTTTCTGATCACCGATTTCGCCATTAGCAAAACGAACACCGGGGGTAACGGTAATAAATTCTTTACCGCAAAGATTGTGTACCTTTTCGCTTTCTAAGGGTGAACAGACAACACCATCAAGGCCTGCAATCTTTGCATTAGAAGCATAGTGCATAACAACTTTATCAATGGGTTCTTTAATTAATAGATCGTTTTCCATACTTTCCTGATCTGTGGAAGTAAGCTGAGTAACCGCAATTAAAATGGGGCGGGTACCATCTTCCCTTGTTAACCCTTCTAAAGCGGCTTTCATCATATTGATTGTGCCTGAAGCGTGAAGGTTTGTCATATCAACATCTAAGCGAGAAAGCACTGCCATTGATTTTTTTACTGTATTTGGAATATCGTGTAATTTTAAATCAAGGAAAATCTTATGGCCTCTTTTTTTGATTTCTTTAACGATTTCAGGACCTTCTGCATAAAAGAGTTCCATACCGATTTTTACAAAAGGTTTTCTGCCCTTAAATTTATCTAAAAAGTTAAAAACCTGCTCTTTTGAAGCAAAATCGCAAGCAATAATAACGTCCTTTCCCATTATAAAACACCTCCGATAATATCACTTAATTTATCTATTTTATATTCTTCCATCTTTTTAGGAAGTTCTTCAATAATTGTTTTGCAGATAAAGGGGTCAATTAAATTCATTGCACCAACTTCAACTGCAGTTGCGCCTGCAAGCATCATTTCAATAACGTCATCAGCGCTACTTACACCACCCATACCAACAACGGGAATTTTTACTGCGTTTGCAACCTGATAAACCATTCTTACTGCAACGGGAAAAATCGCGCTACCTGAAAAACCGCCCATTTTATTTTTAATAACAGGCTTTCTTGTTTTAAGATCAATACGCATACCTAATAGGGTATTTATAAGGCTGATTCCATCTGCCCCTGCATCTTCGCAGGCTTTTGCAATGGAAACAATATCCGTTACGTTAGGCGAAAGTTTGATAATAACAGGTTTTGTTGTTACCTTTTTAACTGCTTTTGTAACTTCTGCGGCATTTTCCGGGCTTGTACCAAAGCTCATTCCACCACCGTGAACGTTAGGGCAACTAACGTTAACTTCTAACCAGCCAACCTGATCGCAAGCATCTAACTTTTCACAAGTATAAGCGTAATCTTCAATAGAAAATCCGCTTACGTTTGCCATAACAGGTTTATGGAAGCATTTTTTTAATAAGGGTAATTCGTGGTTGATTACCTGTTCAACACCGGGATTTTGTAATCCAACAGCATTTATCATTCCGCTTGAACATTCTGCAATTCTTGGGGTAGGATTGCCAAAGCGAGCTTCTTTTGTGGTACCTTTAAAGGAAAAGGTACCTAAAATATTTATATCGTAAAGTTCATTGAACTCATATCCGTAGCCAAATGTTCCGCTTGCAGGAATTATGGGGTTAGCGAGTTCAATACCGCAAAGGTTAACGCTTAATTTTCCCATAAGATTTCCTCCTTTTCTAAAACGGGGCCATCTTTACAGATACGCTTATATCCTGTAACTGTTTTGCAAGAGCATCCCATACAAGCACCAAAACCACAGCCCATTCTTTCTTCAAAACTGAACTGCCCGCTTGTTACACTTTTTTTATAAATGGCTTTAAGCATAGGTTCAGGACCGCAGGTATAGAAATAGGAATATTCCCTATCCATTTCATCTGTTACAAAACCTTTTGTGCCTTGTGTTCCATCAACGGTAGTAACGAAAACGTTAGCACCGAGATCTTTGAATTCCTGTTCGTAAAAAACTTCTTCTTTAGTATTAAAGCCTAAAATAACGGTAACTTCTTTACCAAGTTTTATAAGTTCTTTACAGAGCATATACATTGGTGGAACACCAACGCCGCCACCAAGTAAAAGTGGCTTGTTGCCTGATTTATTTAAATTGTAGCCATTACCAAGGCCTGTTAAAATATCAAGTTTGCCTTCTTTCATCTGGGACATTAGTTTTGTGCCTTTACCAACCACTTTATAGATAATGGTAAGTTCATCACCAACAACGTCACAAACGGAAATGGGGCGCCTTAAGTAAAAGCCTGCGAGCTTAATATTAACAAACTGACCTGATGCAGTAATTTCGCTTGTATCCCCCTTAAGCACCATTTTATAAACGGTGCTTGTTAAGGGAGTATTTTGTAAAATTTCAAATATGCTTTGCTTCATTTTTCACCTTTTAAGCATCAATTGTGGAAATTGTAAGTGTAACTTCTTCAATAACATCAAGTAAAACCTTAACGGTATCAAGTGAAGTAAACATTGTTACGTTATTTTCTGTTGCAAACTTACGGATTTCGTAACCATCTGTCATCTGGCCTGAACCGATATCACGGGTGTTGATTACGTATGCGATATGGCCCTGGCGTAATGCATCAGGAATTTCATCCGGATCTTCGTGAATCTTATTTAACACGTGGGTACGGATACCGTTTTTCTTTAAGAAATCAGCAGTACCTTGGGTTGCCTGAATATTAAACCCTAAGTTATAGAAACGGCGAATTAAAGGAAGTGCTTCTTCTTTATCCTTATCGGCAATTGTTGCAAAAACAGTTCCGTAATTCTGAAGGTGCATTCCTGAAGCCTGAAGTGCTTTATAAAGTGCCCTTGTAAGCTTATCATCGTAACCGATGGCTTCACCGGTGGATTTCATTTCAGGTGAAAGGTAAGCATCAAGACCGCGAATCTTATTAAATGAGAAAACCGGAACCTTAACGTACCAACGATTTTTTTCATTGGGATAGATATCAAAGATACCTTGTTCTTTAAGGGTTTTGCCCATAATAACTTCAGTTGCAATATCTGCTAAGGAATAGCCCGTTGCCTTGGATAAGAATGGTACTGTACGTGAAGAACGTGGGTTAACTTCAATGATAAACACGTTATCGTTTTCATCAACGATGAACTGAATGTTGTAAAGACCTACAATACCGATACCTAAACCGAGTTTTTTAGCATACTGTAAAATTGTACCCTTTACCTTATCGGAAATTGAGAAGGTAGGATAAACGCTGATAGAGTCACCTGAATGGATACCTGTTCTTTCAACAAGTTCCATAATGCCTGGAACAAAAACATCACGACCATCGCAGATAGCGTCAACTTCAACTTCTTTACCCTGGATATATTTATCAACTAAAACAGGCTTATCTTCATCAATTTCTACCGCTGTTTTAAGGTAATGGCGAAGCTGTTCTTCGTTAGCAACGATCTGCATTGCCCTGCCACCTAAAACGAAGCTTGGGCGAACAAGTACGGGATAGCCGATTTCTTTTGCTGCTGCGATACCATCTTCAATCTTAGTTACTGCCCTGCCCTGTGGCTGAGGAATGTTAAGTTCTTCTAATACTTTTTCAAAGCTATCACGGTTTTCAGCCCGTTCAATAGCATCGCAATCTGTACCGATAATCTTTACGCCCCTTGCCATTAAAGGCTGAGCAAGGTTGATTGCAGTTTGTCCGCCTAAGGAAGCAATAACGCCTTCAGGCTTTTCAAACTCAATGATATTCATAACATCTTCAGTTGTTAAAGGTTCAAAGTAAAGTTTATCAGCGGTTGTGTAATCAGTTGAAACGGTTTCCGGGTTATTGTTGATAATGATTGCTTCGTAACCTGATTTTTTGATTGTGGTTACTGCGTGAACGGTTGAATAGTCAAACTCAACACCCTGACCGATACGGATAGGACCTGCACCTAAAACGATGATCTTTTTGCTTTTCGTTAATTTAGATGCGTTTTCGCCCTGATATGATGAATAGAAATATGGAATATATGCGTTAGTGTGGCAAGTATCAACCATCTTAAAGATTGGGAAAATGTTTTCCTTTTTACGAAGGTTAAATATTTCAATTTCCTGTGTTTCCCAAAGTTTTGCAATAAACTTATCTGAGAAGCCCATTTTCTTTGCTTCTTTTAAAATGTTAATATCGTTTTTATTTGATTTAACCTGTTCTTCCATTTCAACAATGCGCTTAATGGCTTCAAGGAAATAACGGGTGATTTTTGTAATATCGTAAAGTGTTTCAATATCGGTTTTGCGCCTTAAAAGTTCAGCAACTGCAAAGATGTTATCATCTTTAAATTCCTTGATGTAATCAAGAAGTTCATTAGTTTCCATATTATCAAACTTATTAAGGTGGAAATGATATGCACCGATCTCAAGTGAACGAACTGATTTTAAAAGACATTCTTCTAAATTCGCACCGATGCCCATAACTTCGCCTGTTGCTTTCATCTGTGTGCCAAGGGTGTTTTTAGCAGTTGCAAACTTATCAAATGGGAAGCGTGGAAGTTTAGCAATTACATAGTCTAACTGAGGTTCAAAAGCAGCGTTTGTGTTTGCGATCTTAATATCTTCAAGCGCCATACCAACTGCGATCTTTGCAGTTACACGGGCAATGGGATATCCTGATGCTTTTGATGCAAGTGCTGAAGAACGTGAAACACGGGGGTTAACTTCAATTAAGTAATACTGGCTTGAGTTAGGATCAAGGGCAAACTGAACGTTACAACCGCCTTCAATTTTAAGTTCGCGAATAATCTTAATTGCTGAATCATTAAGCATTTTAAGATCGTGATCGCTTAAGGTCATAATAGGTGCAACTACCAAAGAGTCACCTGTATGTACGCCTACGGGATCAATGTTTTCCATTCCGCAGATAGTGATGGCATGATCGTTGGAATCACGCATAACTTCAAATTCAATTTCCTTATAACCTTTAACGCTTTTTTCAATTAAAACCTGATGAACAGGTGAAAGTTTAAATGCGTTAACACCAACCTCAATAAGCTCTTCTTCGTTATAGGCAAAGCCACCGCCTGTGCCACCTAAGGTAAATGCAGGGCGAAGAACTACGGGATAACCGATTTCCTTTGCTGCTTTTTTTGCTTCTTCAAGATTATATGTAATTTCAGAAGGAATGGTAGGTTCGCCGATAGACTGGCAAAGTTCTTTAAAAAGTTCACGGTCTTCTGCACGTTCAATACTTTCACTGCTTGTACCTAAAAGTTCAACACCGCATTCCTTTAAAACGCCTTTCTTTTCTAATTGCATTGCAAGGTTAAGACCTGTTTGACCACCAATGCCGGGAACGATAGCATCAGGGCGTTCGTATCTTAAAATCTTCGCAACGTATTCTAAGGTTAAAGGCTCCATATAAACCTTATCTGCAATTGTGGTATCGGTCATAATTGTTGCAGGGTTAGAGTTACATAAAACAACCTCGTAACCTTCTTCCTTTAATGCAAGGCAAGCCTGTGTTCCTGCATAGTCAAACTCAGCAGCCTGACCGATTACGATAGGGCCTGAGCCAATAATAAGTATTTTCTTTAAATCTGTTCTTTTTGCCATAATATTCTCCTTAATCCATGCTATATACAATCTTATCGTTTGAAACGGTTAATATACACTGAGCATTTAATTTCATATTTTCAAAGGGCGTTGCTTTGCCCATGCTTTTAAAGTTTTTAGGATCTACTATAAATTCCTTGCTTAAATCCCAAACACTGAATCCGTTATCGGTGATATTGAATCGCTTTTTAGGATTATCACTCATTAACTTTATCAGGTTTTCAAGTGTTATGATATTTTCTTTAACAAGGTAGGTATACAGAACCGGGAACGCTGTTTCAAGCCCTACTATACCAAAGGCGCTTTTTTCAAGACCTTTTGATTTTTCTTCAAAAGAGTGTGGCGCGTGATCTGTGGCGATCATATCAATTGTGCCATCTAAGATACCTTCTATTAACGCTTCCCTATCCTGTTTGCTTCTAAGGGGCGGATTCATTTTAAATCTGCCTTCTTCTTTTAAAAAGCTATCATCCATAACTAAGTAATGGGGCCCTGTTTCACAAGTTATATCCACGCCTTCTTTTTTAGCCTTGCGGATAATATCAACGCTTTCTTTACAGGAAATGTGGCAAACGTGATATTTGCAACCTGTTTTTTTGACAAGTTCAATGTCCCTTGCTATTTGCAAATATTCGCTTTCGGAACATATGCCTTTGTGATTATGTTTTTTTGCATATTCGCCTTTATGAATATATCCGCCTTCTAAAAGGGAATTAACTTCACAATGGGCAACTATAATCTTATTTAGCTTTTTTGCTTTTTCCATAGCAGAAAGCATTATTTCATCACTTTGCACGCCCCTGCCATCATCTGAAAAGGCTATGGCGTAAGGTAACATACCTTCAAAATCTGCTAACTGTTCTCCCCTTTGGCCAACCGTTATTGAACCGTATGGGTAAACGTTGATAACTGCATCTTTATCTATTATCTGTTGTTGCAGCAAGATGTTTTCTTTTGAATCCGGCACAGGATTTAAGTTTGGCATTGTAAAAACCGTTGTGTATCCCCCTGCCGCTGCAGCAAAAGAACCTGAAAAAATAGTTTCTTTATACGAAAAACCCGGCTGGCGAAAATGCACATGCACATCCACAAAGCCGGGAAAAATATAACTATCATTTGTTAATTGGGGGCACTTATCCAAAGAAGATAAAAATGAAGATACTTTGCCTATCATCTGTTCATTAAGACAAATGGTTTTTGCTTGTTTGTTTCCCATTTCTTTTGCCCTTCCTTTTACAAAAAAAGCCTTGCCCGAAAAACAGCGGCAAGACACACAAAAAAGCGAACACAACCTGCGCTGCATTCAAGCAAATATATGTAATCTTACCGATATCACAGTATCGGCCTTTAAAGATTTATTTTTACATTAAAATTGTATCACTTAGGTATAAAATTGTCAACTGACTTTTAGGCTTTTTTGCCTGTTTTTGAAGGATATTTTTAAATATTTTTCTTGTTGCTGTATGCGTTCAAATGTGCAATTATGCATCTGTTAAATTTGTGTTAAAAACACTTGCTTTTTTCATTGCTTCCGTGCTATTCACATTTACCGATTTCATTATCGCAAATATCGTTTTTAAAGTAATTTTCTAAATTAGAAACCGTTATTTTTGCAATATTATCAAGGGCCTCTCCAGTTAAAAATGCCTGATGGCTTGTTACTATAACATTTGGCATTGAGATTAATTTTAAAAGGGTATCATCATTTATCACGTTTTCTGAATTATCTTCAAAAAAAACATCTGATTCTTCTTCATAAACATCTAAACAAGCACCGCCTATTTTTTTAAGGCGGATACCTTCTATTAAAGCTTCTGTATCAATTAACGCGCCCCTTGAAGTATTTATTATAATAACGCCATCTTTTAGCATTTTAAGTGTTTCGTTATTTACCATATGAAAGGTTTCTTCTGTTAACGGGCAATGAAAAGATATGATATCGCTTTGTTTAAAAAGTGTATTAATATCAACGTAGTTAATATTGCTGTTTTTATCAGGAAATTTATCAAAGGCAATAACGTTCATTTTAAAACCGTTGCAGATATCTGCAAAAACTCTGCCTATTTTACCTGTACCTATAATTCCTACGGTTTTATCCTTTAAATCAAAGCCTGTCATACCAATCAGGCTGAAATTAAAATCACGGGTACGGATATATGCTTTATGGGTTTTTCTTACCTGAGTTAACAAAAGTGCCATAGCATGTTCTGCTACTGCATAAGGGGAATAATCAGGAACCCTAACTAAATGGATTTTATTAAATGCATATTTAACGTCAACATTATTATAGCCTGCGCATCTTAATGCAAGAATTTTTATTCCCATTTCATAAAGCGCATCAATAACATCCTTATCTACAATATCGTTTACGAAAGCGCATACGCCCTGGCAGTTTTTTGCAAGGCTTACCGTATCTTTATTTAATTTTGCTTCAAAAAACCTGAATTTTATTCCTGTTTTTTTTGAGTATTTTTCAAAATATTCTCTATCATAAGGTTTAGTATCAAAAAATGCTATATTCAAAACAATCACCCGTTTTATTATTGGCATTTTTTAAACTTAACATACAAAAAAAGAGCATCTTAAATAAGATGCCCTTAAAAAAATTATTCTTCAGTTGTTTCTGCAGTTTCTTCTACAGTTTCTTCTACAGTTTCTTCTGCTTCTTCTGCTTCTTCAGGAAGAAGTGCCTTAATTGAAAGGCTGATACGTTTTTCAGTAGGATCAACGTTTAAAACAAGTGCTTCAATTTCCTGGCCAACCTTAACTGCTTCTTCTGCCTTTGAAACGAATTTGTTTGAAAGTTCAGAAATATGCACAAGGCCATCAATACCGGGTTCTAAAGCAACGAATGCACCAAAAGAAGTAAGGCGAACAACTGTACCCTTAACAACGCTATCAACTGCATATTTTTCTTCTGCATTATCCCAAGGCTTTGGCTGAAGCTGTTTGTAGCCTAATGAAATTCTTTCTTTTTCCCTATCTAAAGCAAGGATAACTACCTGAATTTCATCATTTACTTTAAGAACATCTTCAGGTTTATTGATGCGATACCAAGCAATATCACCGATATGAATAAGGCCATCAACGCCGCCAAGATCAACGAATGCGCCAAAATCGGTAAGCCTGCGAACGATACCTGTTACGGTTTCGCCTTCCTGTAACTTGCCCCATGCTTCATCAAGTGCTGCCTGGCGTTCTTCAAAAACGATTGCGCCATGTGTTGCAACTACTTTACGATGCTTTGCATCAATATCAATAGCACGCACACGTAATGTCTGGCCAACGTAACGATCAACATCTTTTGCAAAGCCGTTTGCCCTGATCTGTGAACGAGGAATAAATACCCTTACCCCATCATAATCAGCAGTTAAACCGCCTTTTACTGCTTCTTTAACAGTAACTTCAAAGATTTCGCCGTTGGAAATTGATTGCAGGGTCTTATCTGCCTCAAGACGAGCAATAACCTTTTTTCTTGAGAGAATAACATTACCGTTGCCATCATTAACCTTGATTACTTCTACTTCAATTTCGTCGCCCTCTTTGAAGAGTGTTTTAGGATCTTCGGCACCGGAGGCTGTTAATTCCTCTTTGGTAATCAAGCCATCAGCTTTATACCCGATATCTACGCTTACTTCATCTTCCTTAGCGTAAATAACCTTACCCGTGATAATCTGACCGGGACGGATTTTTACCAGAGTTTTGTTCATTTCTTCTTCAAAACTAAGGTTTTGTGCAAAAACTTCATTTTCGCTCATTTTATCCACAACCTCCTTTATTAACCACTCCGGCGTGGACGCACCGGCGGTTATCCCTATGATATCGTTTTTATGTATTTTTATGGCTGAAACTTCTTCTTTTGTTTCAACCCCATAGGTTCTTTTGCAAAATTCACTGCATATCTTTTGCAGTTTTGCGGTATTGGAACTTTGTTTGCCCCCTATTACCACCATAATATCAACCTTTTTTGCGATTTCCATTGCTTCACGTTGCCTTTGGCTTGTGGCATCGCAGATGGTTGAAAAAACTTCTGTTTTATTAGGATATTTTTCCTTTAAAACACCGATTATATCTTCATAAAGCTGGTGCCTGGTAGTTGTTTGCGCAACTACGCACACCTTTTTATCAGTTTCGGGAAGCATTTTTGCTTCTTCCTTAGAATTTACAACGTGCCCGTTGTTTTCAGCGTATCCGTTAATGCCTATAACTTCAGGATGCTCTTTTTCACCGATAATTACGATAAAATCACCTTGGCTATATGCTTTTTCAACGATTTTTTGAATACGTGAAACAAATGGACAAGTGGCATCAAGCACCGTTATACCTTTATCAATGAATTCTTTTATTGCGCTTTTAGGCGCACCGTGGCTACGGATTATAACCGCGCCTTCTTCTAAATCATAGGCGCTGTTTATTGGATAAACGCCGTTATCCTTAAACTTTTTAACTACCTGAGGATTATGGATAATTTCGCCTAAAGTATATAGCTTAACGTGTTTACCCATATTGTTTTCAACGGTTTCCACCGCTTTTTTTACCCCAAAGCAGAAGCCTGCACTTTTTGCAATAATAAATTCCATTATTTTTCACCTAATAAAGCGCTAAGTTCATCGGTTGCTTTTTGTGTGAATTCTGACAACACCGTTGAATTAGGCTTTTTATCTTTAAATTCACTTAAATCCATTGGTTTACCGATAATTAAAACATTCCGTTTGAAAAACTGTGGTTTGCTTTTAAACATCATTGGAATAACGGTTGCACCTGTTTTTAAGGCTATCATTCCAACCCCTGAGTGCATATCTTCTAAAAGAATTTGGGGTGAATCTTTTCTTGTGCCCTGTGGAAATATCATTAAATTGTTGTTTTCGTTTATTTTTGAACAAGCAACTTTTATGCTTTTTAAATCAACTGCCTGCCTATCAACAGGAAAAGCGCCTACTTTTTTTAATATAAGGCCAAAGAATTTATTTTGAAAAACTTCCTTTTTAGCCATAAAAAATGTATTAAGAGGTAAATGCGCAAGCAATACTATAATATCGCAGATGCTTTGATGATTACAGATATAAATGGTTTTATTGCCTTTAATATTTTCTTTGCCGTAAACTTTACAGGGAATAAACGGTCTTAAAAGTGTAAAAATGATAAACGCAATACGCCTTAACATTTATTTGCCCTCAATAATATTTAATACAAAGGAAATAACTTCATCAATGGTCATATCAGTGCTATCAATTAAAACAGCATCTTCTGCTTGCTTAAGAGGTGCAAATTCCCTGTGGGAATCGTTATAATCCCTTTGTTCAATTTCTTTTTGGATTTGTTCTACGTCAACTATCTGACCTTTTTCAGCCAATTCCCCTGCGCGCCTTTGTGCTCTCTCAAAAGAAGTTGCGGTAAGGAAGAATTTATAATCTGCATCAGGAAGCACGAAAGTGCCGATATCCCTGCCATCTAAAACGCAGTTGTTTTTTCTGGCGGTTTCCTGTTGCATTTTTACTAAAAATACTCTTACAGGTTGAAGGGCAGAAAAATCTGATGCGGCTTTTGAAACTGCATTTTCCCTGATTCTTAAAGAAACATCTTTCCCTGCAAGGTACATTTTTTGCGCACCATCTTCATATTTAACCACAAGATCAATATTTTTAAGGGCTTCTTCAACCTTATCTTTTTCTTCAACGGTAATACCGTTATCAATCATATGAAGTGCTACGGCACGATACATTGCACCTGTATCAAGGTACATAATGTCTAATTTTTTTGCCAATGCCTTTGCAACAGTACTTTTGCCTGCACCTGCGGGACCATCAAGGGCTATTTTCATAAAAACACTCCTAACAACTTTCGCCTGCTAAATACCCTGTAGATAAAGCAAGCTGAATATTAAATCCACCTGTTAAAGCATCTATATCAATCATTTCGCCTGCAAAATACAGGTCTTTTATAAGTTTGCTTTCCATAGTGGAAGGGTCAATTTCTTTAACGTTTACACCGCCACGGGTTATAATTGCTTCGTTGATCGGGCGCAAACCGTTAACGGAAATATTAAGGCCTTTTAAAGTTTTAACGATCCTTTGGCGTTCTTCGCCTTTAAGCTGATTAACACACTTGTTTTCATCAACCTGAGCATTTAAAAGCACCGCGGAAATAAGCCTTGAAGGAAGCAGTTTAACCATTGCATTTTTAATAGTTTTATTACCTGCTTCTTTAAAATCACGTAAAATACGCTGATCAAGTTGTTCAAAATTAAGCCCCGGCTTAAGATCAATCGTAATCTTTAATTTTGAAAAATCATATTGCTTAAGTTTTGAACTTAAAGTAAGTACAAGTGGACCTGATATACCAAAGTGGGTAAAAAGCATTTCACCTAATTCCTGATATAAAAGCCTGCCGTTATATTCGGCTTTAAGGGTTACGTTTTTAAGGGAAAGCCCCTGTAATTCCTTAACCCATTGTTCGCCTGATGTAAAAGGGATAAGTGATGGAATAAAATCTTCTACCTTATGCCCTAAATTTTCAATGTTTATTTTCCACAAACCATCTGAGCCTGTAGAAACGTACGATGCACCGCCTAAGGCAAGAATAACTTTATCGCAAAGGTGCACCTGACCGTTATATTTTATGCCTGTAACCTTGTTTTCATTTACAATAACATCTTCAAATCTGGTGTTTAATAACACCTTTGCGCCTGAATTTTTTAAATATCTTTCAAACGCTTTAATGATATCGCTTGATTTATCGCTTTGAGGAAACACCCTTTGGCCTCTTTCGGTTTTTAAGGGTGTTCCGTTATTTGCGATTAAATCCATTACGTTTTCAGGGGTAAAAGTATAAATGGCGGAATAACAAAAGCTTGAGTTTCTTGAAATATTTTCAAAGAAATCTTCAATATCACAGGCATTTGTAACGTTACATCTACCCTTGCCTGTTATAAACATTTTTTTAAAAAGCTTTTCGTTTTTCTCAATTAAAGTTACGTCATGCCCTTTTTTTGATGCTTGCGCTGATGCAATAACACCTGCAGGACCGCCGCCTACCACATATACTTTCATTATTCATCCCCTTAAAGATCGGGTTTTATAAAATTTCGCTTACGCTAACGAGAATATCAAGATCCTTTTTGCCTTCTTTAGCTTCTTTTCTTGCTTTAAAGAAGTTCATGGCAACTTGCGGGAATAATGCATAGGAAAGCACGTCTTCTTCCTGTTCAAGATATTCTGTTATTTCAGCCTTTAATGATTCATATTCGGGCTTTAACTTATCAGCAGGTCTGCCTGTGATAACTTCATCATCGCCAATACATTTTTTGCGAACTTCTTCATTAACAGGTGCAGGAAGCTGACCGTATTCGCCCCTTAAAAGACCTTTTGATTCTTTGGTAACCATCTTGTATCTTTCGCCTGTTAAAATGTTTAATACAGCCTGTGTACCAACAATCTGGCTTGTAGGTGTAACAAGTGGCGGATAACCAAAATCCTTACGAACGTTTGGAACTTCTGCCAAACAATCAAAAAGCTTATCCTCTTTACCGGCTTCTTTTAATTGTGAAAGAAGGTTTGAGAACATTCCACCGGGAACCTGATATAAAAGAGTGTTGATATTAACAGCTAAAACTTTAGGATCAAGGATCTTATCGTTTGTTAAGCGCTGTGCAACCTTTTTAAAGTGATTACTTGCTTCAACAAGTTTATCAAGTTCTAAACCTGTATCATACTGTGTACCCTTAAGCGTTGCAACCAAAGATTCAGTTGTAGGCTGGCTTGTTCCGTTTGCAAGGGGTGAAAGCGCAGTATCAACAATATCTACTCCGGCTTCAATAGCCTTTAAAATGGTCATATCACCTGTACCTGAAGTGTTGTGTGTATGAAGGTGAATGGGGCACTTAACTGCTTCTTTTAATTTTGAAACAAGTTCAAAAGCATCGTAAGGAAGAAGAAGGTTTGCCATATCCTTAATACAAATGATATCGGCACCTAACTGTTCCATTTCTTTTGCTAAATTAACAAAGTAATTGATATCGTGAACAGGGCTTGTAGTATAGCTCATAGCAAGTTCGGCAATACCGCCATACTTCTTTGTGCTTTTTGCAGCCTGTTCCATATTTCTTAAATCGTTTAAAGCATCAAAGATACGGATAATTTCAATACCGTTTTCAATACTTTTCTGAACAAATTTATCAACAACGTCATCAGCATAGTGGCGATAGCCTAAAATGTTCTGACCGCGAAGAAGCATTTGTAATTTTGTATTTGGAAGCGCTTTCTTTAACTTGCGCAATCTATCCCATGGATCTTCGTTTAAAAAGCGAAGACAGGAATCAAAAGTTGCACCGCCCCAGGCTTCTAAAGAATGGTAGCCGATGCTATCCAAAACTTCGCAAGCGGGAAGCATTTCCTCGACACGCATACGGGTTGCTGCTTGTGATTGGTGAGCATCCCTTAAAATTGTATCTGTAATTAAAACTTTTGCCATAAAATATTTCCTCCATTAACCATAAATAGCAAGAAGGACGCCTGCAGCAACTGCAGAACCAATAACACCTGCTACATTTGGACCCATTGCGTGCATTAAAAGGAAGTTTTTGGGGTTAGCTTTCTGGCCTTCAACCTGTGAAACACGGGCAGCCATAGGTACTGCTGAAACGCCTGCAGAACCAATTAAAGGATTGATCTTTCCTTTTGTAAGCCAGCACATAAGTTTGCCTAAAAGCACACCGCCTGCAGTTCCGATACAGAAAGCAAACAAGCCCATTAAGATAATAAGAACTGTTTGTAAGCTAAGGAACGTTGAACCAACTGCAGTTGCACCAACTGTTGTGCCAAGGAAAATAGTTACGATATTACAAAGTTCGTTCTGAACTGTTTTGCTTAAACGTTCCGTTACACCGCAAACTCTTAAAAGGTTACCAAACATTAAAGAACCGATAAGGGGCGCAGTATCAGGAAGAATAAGTATAACTGCTATTGCTGTTGCAATTGGGAAAATAACAAGTTCACGTTTTGAAACAGGACGAAGCTGTTCCATAACGATTTCCCTTTCCTTCTTTGTTGTAAGCGCTTTCATAATAGGCGGCTGGATAATTGGAACAAGTGCCATATATGAGTATGCTGCAACTGCGATAGCTGCAAGAAGGTGTGGTGCAAGTTTACTTGTTACTAAAATTGCAGTGGGACCATCTGCACCACCAATGATACCGATACTTGCTGCTTCAGCACCGGTAAAGCCTGTTGCACGTGCAATAAAGAAAGTAACGAAGATACCAAACTGTGCTGCAGCACCTAAAAGAAGACTTTTAGGATTAGCAATTAACGGTGAAAAATCGGTCATAGCACCAACGCCCATAAAGATAAGGCAAGGATAGATGCCTAATTTAACACCTAAATATAAAAAGTCAAAAAGGCTTGCTTTAACTAAAGTTGCATCTAAGGCAAACTGGTTAATAACGTTTATATCACTTATTGATAAGAAAATATTTGCGTTTTCTTTAACCACTTCACCTGCAGAGTTTACAATACTGCCATCAGCAAGAATCTGCAAAGTATCCTGAATGTTAAGGCCTGAAATTGTGCCGATAACACCTTCACCAAGAGTACTGCTTACCCAATACACATTACCGTTGTTTAATACGTATGCCTGTGCATTATCAAGTAAAAGTTTTGCTGAGTTTACAACGTACTGGCCGTGACCTGAAAAAGCTTCCCAGTGAACTTCGCCGCCATCAAAGCAAAGGTTGTTAAAAATTTCACCAATGCCGATGTTTGCTAAAAGCATACCTGTTGCAATAGGAACTAAAAGTAAAGGTTCAAACTTTTTGCCGATAGCAAGATACAAAAGAACACAAGCAATAACTATCATTGCAAGCGTCTGCCATCCACCACCTATAAAGTTTGAGAAAATACTGTAAATTCCACTTTCCATCCATAAAGTTTTTATGGTATCAATTATACTGATGGAATTTTCAGTAGATAAAGTTAAAAAATCCATCTTGAGCCTCCACAACTATTCAAAAATTATTCAAGGCCAACAAGAATATCGCCTGTGTTTACTGTTGAACCCTTAGTTACAACGGACTTAACTGTGCCTGCACTTGGTGCAAGGATTTCGTTTTCCATCTTCATAGCTTCAAGAATACAAAGAATATCGCCTGCCTTAACAGATGCGCCAACCTGAACCTTAACATCTAAAATTGTGCCTGGCATAGGTGCTTCTACATTTACTGCGCCGCCTGAAACCTGAGGTGCAGGTGCAGGTGCTGCTTCAGCCTTAGGTGCTGGTGCAGGTGCTGCTGTTACAGGTGCCGCTGCGCCTGTTTCTTCAATTTCAACAACATATATCTTTCCGTTTACGTTTACGTTAAATTTACGCATTTTTATTTCCTCCTAAAAATTAACCTTTTTTAATTGATTTGATTTTGAAATTTGCATTGCCTGTTACGCAAGTAATAGCGCTTGATACTGCAGCAATAAATTCTGCATCTTCCTGAGCCTTATCGGCTTCAGGCACATCGGCCATAACGCCTGCGGAAATTCTTTTTTCTTCCTGCTGTTTTTTAGGTGCAGGGGCCGGTTCTTCTTTCTTTCTGTCCTTTAACACAAAGTGAAGCGCTTCAATAAGCACGATTAAAATTGCAAGAACTGCAAAAACTACAATCAAGCCTATTGCGGTAACCTTTAATGAATCGGTTAACCATTGGGCAGAAAGCATCTGGAATGTTGGAAACATTTATTCTTTCACCTCTCTAGTAATAAGCGCAAAACGCTTTTATCAATATAATAAAAAAGCACAGCAAAGCGCATTCTTATAAAAAATTCGCTTAAGCTGTGTATTTTTTTGAAAAGTATATTAAATAAAGACCATCAGCCTTTATTTTTTTAAGTTTATGCAAGTTTGTTTGGTTTTGTAAATTGCCCATTTCGGCCCTTTCGTCAAATGCTTTTTCAGCTTGCATATAACCTGAAAAAACATAAATGTTGTTCAAAAATTATCGCATCTTATAATAACATAAATAATATGTTTTTGGCAAGCGTTTTTTGGTAATATTTTTATATTTTACGTAATTATTTTATATTTTCCAGATATTCAATTTCTTCTTTTGTAAGATAACGCCACTGGCCTGGTTTTAATCCTGTTAAAACAAGTTCACCGTGGCGGAAACGGGTAAGATGAATTACCTTTTTGTTTATGGCTTCAAACATCTTTCTTACCTGCCTGTTTCTGCCTTCGTGAATAATTATTGAAAGGCTTGTGGTATGGTCAGTTACTTCAGTTATTAAAACTTTGCTTGGCGCTGTTTTTTGGCCATCAATAATTACCCCTGATTGAAGTTTTAAAACTTCTTCCCTTAAAACTTCCCCCTGAACTGTTACAAGGTATTCTTTTTCAATTTCAAATTTAGGATGGGTTAAGTGATAGGCAACGTCCCCATCATTAACCAGAAGAATAAGACCTTCGGTATGATAATCCAATCTGCCAACAGGATAAAGCCGCACTTTTTCATCAACAAGATCCAAAACAGTAGTTCTGCCTTCGGGATCGGAAACGGTACTCATAACCTTATCGGGTTTATAAAGCATTATGTAAACCCGTTTATTAACGGGCTTTATTAAAGAGCCATCAAAAGTGACTTTATCGCCTTCCTGAACTTTAACCCCAAGCTCAGTTACAGTTATTCCGTTTATCATAACTCTGCCTTCTAAAATAAGTTGTTCGCAAGCGCGCCTTGAAGCAATACCGCAATCAGCCATATATTTTTGCAATCTCATTGATTTTCCCCCAATAAAAATTTATTTGGTTACATTCTGATTAAATACAAGCGGTGCTGTTTTTACCATTTCATCATTAAGATAGTAATAAACCATCCCTGCATTTTCACCTTTATTTACAGGTGCTTGTTTGTTTTTTGTAAAATCGTAATGTGCTTTTATATATTCACCCTTTTTTAGTGGATAAAACACATCTTCAGGAAGTATTATATCACACTTTTGCTTTTTTGAACCACTAATATTTACAGAAGTTATTTTTTTATCTTTTTCACCGATTTGAACCATAGTGTATTCGTTAAATGCTTTTTCCATTAAGTTAACGGAATCATTGAACCAATTATAATTATTCAGTACAACGCATATTACTTGCATTCCGTTACGTTTCATTGAAGCGCACAAGCATCTGCCTGCTTTTTTAGTATAGCCTGTTTTTATTCCGTTGCCCCCTGAATAATCCAGTATTTTATTTTTGTTATAGAGGTATCTTGTACCTGTTTGCCCTTTAATCTGATGGGTTTTTGTTGCAACGATTTCGTTAAATAAATCATTTTGCATAGCATAGGCGCAAAGAAGTGCAAGTTCTTTACTTGTAGTATAGTGATCTTCGCTTTTTAATCCGCAGGGATCAGAAAATCGGGTATTTTTTAATCCTAATTCTTGGGCTTTCATATTCATTTTATAAACAAATTCTTCTACACTGCCACTTGTTAAAATTGCAAGGGCATAAGCGGCATCGTTACCCGAAGCAAGCATCATTCCATACAATAAATCCAACCCCGTAAGCTTTTCGCCTTTTTTAAGATACATAGAAGAACCCTCAATACCAACCGCCTTATCAGGAACAGTGTATTCCTTTTGTAAATCAAGGTTTTCAATAACAAGCATCGCCGTCATAACCTTTGTGGTGCTTGCCATTGGCATTTTTTGTTCATCATTTACTGAATATAATATCCTGCCTGTTGATTGCTCAATAACCGTATATGCGTCAAGGGACGCGCATTTTGGAGTTATATTAAATGCAGAAATGCTGATAATTATAAGCATAACCGCTATAAGTTTTTTCATATTTTTTCACCTTTTAAAATAAAAAATAGGATAAAATCCTTTACCCTATTTTACTTCGTTTTTAGTTTTTAAATCCCGGTATCTTCTTCCTGTTTGATATTTTTTATTTGTTCCAAAACACCGGGAACAAGATCAATCAATTTATCGTAACTTGTGTTTTTTTGAATAGGTAAAAATCTTATTGCATCACCCATTATTACTAAAAATCCGCTTGGTTTAACCGACACGCCGGCACCGGAAGCGCCTAAAAAAGGAAAACCTTCCTTTTTGCTGTGCTCCACTTCGTATTCACCACCGCCTGTTAAAAAGCCAAATGATACTTGCGAAACAGGTATAACCGTTGCGCCGTTTGGCGCAATTACCGCATTGCCGATAACCTTATCAACATCAATCATATTGTTAAGGTTTTCCATAGTAGTTCCCATTATGTTTTCAATCGTATGCTTTTCCATTTTTTCTTGCCCCCTGAAAATTTGATTTTTGTAAATATAACTATTATTCTTAATAAATTAAGGGAAAATATACATTCGCCCCTTAAATAAAACGCACTTTTTTCAAATATTGGATTGATTTCAATATTGCTTTTTCCTTTTGAAAGGCTTAATACATAAGGTGAAACTAAACCCAGTATCTGCCCTGAAATCAGCGCTGTTGATGCTGCATCGCCTGTGCCTAATTCTAAAAAAACAGTTAATTTTTTAATCTTTGCGTGTCTTTTAACAATATTGAAGATCGGTGCTTTATGCTTTTTTGGATTTTTACGTGAAAACAGTGATTCAATAACGCTTTTTGCAGTGATGCTTCTTTTAAGAAATTTTATCCCCGAGTTGAACGGGAGCATAATTTCCGCCTGTATGCTTATTGCTTCGTTTTCGGTGTCTGCCCAGAACCTTATTTTTACAGGTATGAGAAAGACCAAAATAAAAATCAAAAAATAAAGCACAGATCTTCACCTCAGTAAAAATTCTGTGCTTATTTTTATTAAATTATACCTTAAAACAAAACTTTTTCATCTTTTTCTACTTTTTTAGAATAAAGATTTTCGCCTATCTTTGTAAAACCATTTAAATAATTTTCTGAATAAACTAAAAGTGTGCCCTGATCAAAAGCCTGAACTCCGCCTTTAATTTTTTTAAAGGTTTTTGGCATTAAGTATTTTTCTTTTAAACCTAAAACTGCTTTGCCTTTAATAATAGGTGAAAAGATAAATAATCGGAAATCATCGTAATTGTTAAGGGTAAGATCTATAGATTCACTATAATCAACGATTTTTGTTTCGCCACTGAACCAGTTAAGCATAACGTATTTGTTTTCTTTTAACCCTGAAATATCTTTTACGGAAATTGTGCCATTAACGGCTTGTTCCTGGTTATCAAGGTTGAAAGCAGTAAGAATACCAGTATCCTTATAAGTATTAAACAGTTTAAATATCTTTTTGTTGGTACGGGCATCTTCATAAAAACAATCTTTTGTGATTTGTGGAGGATTTTCAAGCCTTAAAATTCTGCCATCAGCAAAAACAAGCGGCATAAGAATTTCTTGTTTACTGCGATTTAATTTATCAGAAACGTAAACGGGACCGCCGCTTAAAGCCCTTAAAACAGAGTTCTTTTGGGCTTGCTGATCATCAGACCAGAACATATCCCAATCCCCTGTAAATATACTGCCCTGAAATAAACTGTTGTAACTGCACTGAAGCAGATGATCAATAAACCACAGTCTATCTTCAGGCAAAAAATCACCGCTGAAACGATTTATATTAGAATACGTGCGGTTCCAGAAGTTTTCAATAGGCATACCCATACAGTTGATAATGGTTTTATCAAAGTACTTTTTAGTTGCTTTTTCTACTGCTTGATGCAGGTTTTTAGTAGTTTCACCTATTCCGCCTTTAAAATAAGAAAAACGCATTGATGAACCCTGATTATCTACTTTTACAAAATCTCCGCCGCAATCTTTATAGAATTTATACTGGTAATCGTAATATTTTTCAATTTTCCTTTTGTTATAAGAATGCATAAGCCTTGGGCCATCAGGATAAAAACCGGGAATGGTGTATTCTAAAAGTTCGGGTATTCTTTTTGCAAGGGGGCCGTTTGGATTGATGCCATACCAATAACCGCTTATGGGGTGCCAGATACCAACTTTAAGATCGTAATCTTGTTTTATTCTTTTAATACAATCCTTTAACCCGTTTGGAAATCTTTGGGGTGCTGCTTCAAAATCATTAAGCTCGCGCATATTCTTGGTTTCGTTATCAATACTTGTAACGTCGTTCCAGGTATCATCAAGGATTATCCATTTTACAGGAATTTCTTTATCCTTAAATTCTTTACATTTATCAAGAAGTTTTTCCGGGGTTACGTGATGCTGAAATGCATCCCAGGAACACCAGCCAAGATATTCAAAAATATCCGGGTATTTTTTGTTTTTTCTTAAATCCCCCGGTTTACCCATTTCTTTTAAGCCAAATTCTGCTGCTTTTTCAGATAATGCATACTCATCTTCACCATTTGCACATATAAGTACATATTCATTTATGCTGTCGCACAACGTGTTTGAACATGCAATCAATGAAATCCTGTTATTTTTACAAGGAAAAAGTTCTGTTTTAAACATTTTATCGCAAAGGGTGATTAAACAAACATTTTCCGTTTGGTTTTTATATAGCAGTGCTTGTGTACGTGGCTTTAAATTTTTTAATTTATCATTTACAAAAGGTTGTTGCCAGAAGATATAGCCAACGTACCCTGAAACGTACGAACCAACGTTTTTAATATCAAAATCAATACCTAATGAACATAATGAGTTAAGGTGATGCCCATGCCCCATTAAGCCTTCGTTGGTATATCCGCCTTCAAGTTTTAGAATAACCGTGCTATTTTCTTCTTTAATAGAAAGGGTGAATTTTGCATTTTTGCCCTCAGTTTCAAAGTAGGCGCAGGTTTTATCAGATTTTATAAAATCAAGATAAATTTTATCTTTGTGGTTTGTTTCCCAAGGTTGAAGTTTTGTATTAACCCAAGGAATAATGTTTTTAAAAAGCACCTTTTTGTTGTAATAAAGGGAATTTTCTTTAAAATAATACATTTTTACTCCTAAAATTCTAAAACAATTATATCGTGGCACAAAAGTTTATCAACGGTAAATTGAATTTTACCATCAATATCAGTAAATTCATACTCTTTTTTAGTTACAGGTGAATATACTTTTTTAATGTTTTCATTAACTGAAATTTCTACAGGGATATTATAAAGCGGAACGATATCTTCAATGATTTCAGCACAGCCACGTTTAACAGGTGAAGCGTAAAGCATACCTAAACAGTAACGGTTGTTTTGTGGTTGCTTTATAAAGGAAATTCTACCCTCAGACAAAAGATTTATTTTTACGTTGCTTTCAAAAATATAATCAAGTGCTTCCATAAACATTCTTTTATAGAAAACTGCACCGTATTCGTTATAGTTTGCGCCTATTGGATTAGCAATATAAACAACGTTATTCTTTTTTATAATGCCGGCAAAAGTTTCACCGCCTTTATTATCGGGGGTGTTTTTATGGCCACAAAAATGCTTATACGTTCTTGAAAAATACGGCTGTGTTATTTCACCAAGCACCTGTCCATCAGTTGCTTTTACTAATTTTGAAGTAATTCTATAAAGAATGGGCGAATCGGGAATTTCCCGCTTTGCATTTTTAACGTGGAGATAATTGCAGTCAAACTGATTATCACCTATAATTTCGCCACCGCAATCAATTAAAAATTTATTATCTTTTATTAAAGAATCGCCTGAGAACAGTACTTTTCCGCCATTATTTATAAATTCCTGCACTTTTACCAAAGTAGCATCTTCTAAAACAGAACCGCTTGGGACAATTAAAGTAGAATATGAAGAAAAATTATCGTTTATTACAATATCAAACTCTATCTGATTTTCTAAAAGAATTTTTACGATGCCGTGGATTTCGCTGTTATCTTTTGAAAGATATACCCCAAGTTTTGTTTGAGTTTGACCGTTATAAACATAATCTTCAATCTGTTTATGGTAATCAAAAGCGTAGCCTATATTTTTATAGGTTTCCATATCCATTTCGCCTTCAGGATGTAAGTGGTCACCAATAGAACACCCTGCACCGTAAAGAGTCATTGCGGCAACTTCGTATTTTAAGGCTTCCTTAGTTTTAAAACCGCCGAATTCGCCCCAATCAAGATGGAATTTAGCAGTCATACCAAAATAATCTAAGCCTGTTTGTTTTAAAACTTTTGCACGTAAGGGCATTTTATCATAGCCGCCCCAAGCAGTAGGAAGATCTTCCATTTCAAGGTGGGTTTCATGTTTTATGCGGTGAAGATTCTTTATATCTGCGCCACCTGAATTGAAAAATATTGTAGCATCGGGGTAATATGAATGTAAGATCTCGGCACACTTTTGAGTGAAAACAAGGCGTATTTCTTCAAAATACTTTATGCAGTCATCAATATTTTCAGGCTTCATGCCCATTAATTGCATACCATTTTTACATTCTTCGCATTGGCAATATTGCCCTACCCAACATATATCAATGAACAAACCATCTATCGTGTAATTTTTACATAGTTCATGAATGATTTCGTAATTATATTTAGCAAATCCGTTATCGTTTAAGCACATATTAAGCCAGGAAGCGTGGGGTTTGGCGTCATCTTCATTAGCATGAATATCATAGTTCATTGTGGAAGGTTCATCCCCATGCATAGTTATCCATTCAGGATGCTCCATTGCATCAAGATCAGACCATCCTACAGGAATATAAATTGGTGCTTTAACACCGATTTCGTGTGCAGCATCAATCATTGCGCCCAACAAATCAAAGTTAAGCCCCGGGTGCATAGTGCCGATTTTTGTTGGATAATATGAGTATCCGTGATGGCACTTAGCAAAAACGGTTATGCTATGTGCATTTGCTACTTTAACCGCCTGCTGAAACTTTTCTTTTGAAAAGCTTTTGCCTATATTTTTTATATCCGGTGAAGTTTGAAAATCAAGATGGATTGTTCTTTTGCTTTCCATTATTTTTTACCCCTAATTTCTTGTTTTTTTTATTATACCTTGCTATATTCCTTTTTGTAAATATCAAAAAATTAAGAAAAGACTGCAAAAATGCAGTCTTTTTAAGTTATTTTATAATGAGCCTTGTGATAACACCGTGTGGCAAACAATAAGGTGTTGAACTTACAATATATTGGTCAATGGGCTGATCGTGTTTAACCCCTTTTTCATCAATATAATATGCAGGAAGTTGAGTATAATTTCCATCGTGGAAATGCCCGCAGAAAATACCTTTAATAACGTCAGAATTGCTGGTGATAATATCCAACATTTTTTTATCTGTTTCGTTTGTATACTGGGGGTTACCAATAAGCCTGCGATCAAACACATTAGATGTTTCAAACCTGTTTACAAAGAAGTTAGGTGCTTCTTTATCTTCTTCCTTGCCTGTTGAAATTGCAGTATGCTGAAAAATAAACATAATGTTATTTTCTTTACGTGCTTTTTCAATATCTGCCTTTAACTGTTCAATCTGTTCTTCGTGATAATGGGCGTTGGAATCGTTATCAAGCCCAACAAGAACTGCCTTATCGCCAATAATTTTTGAAGTATAATGAACGTCATGGGGCCAATATTCCCTTAATATATCCAAACGTTGTTCGTAAGGAAGTTTATCAGGAAGGTTGGTCATGTTGTTTTTTGAAACGTCATGAACCGCAATAGTACAGATAAGGTTAGGTAATCTATCAAAGAAAAGTTCCTTTGCATAATCAAGTGATCCGTAAGTAAGATAATCAAGAACGTCCCCTGCAATTACAGTAAAATCGCACTGTTCAGCGGCTTTTGTAGCATTCTCCAACGCTTTAAAGCAACTTGGATGCCTGAAAATCATTCCGCGACATTTACTGCTTAACTGAACTTCTTCATCATCAGCATCTTTTTCACTTACAACGTGAATATGTGTGTCCGCCATAACTGCAACGTCAACAGGTTCGCCGCCTTTTTTAGATTCAACAACAATTTCGCAGATAACCTGCTTTGTGTCCGCAAGTTGATAACAGTTAACGTTAGCGTTGGGGCGCATATTGTCTATTGGTAATTTTTCTTGCTGAAAGAACTCTTGTTTAGTCATTATAAACTCTCCTTTTGTATATACAAATTCCTAATAATTATACTATTGTTATCTTTTAAAAGCAAGACTTATTTTATTTTTATTTTCTTATTTTGTTTGACAAAACTTATCTTTTTAGATATACTTAAATGACAATATAAAACGAGGCGTAGCGCAGTTTGGTAGCGCGTTGCGTTCGGGACGCAAAGGCCGCAGGTTCAAATCCTGTCGCCTCGACCAAAAAATACAGATAAGCATCGCTTATCTGTATTTTTTTGTCCGACAGGATTTGAACATCAAGGAGGTATAACGCGTTAAAAAAACAGTTCGGTGAACTGTTTTTAGCGTTATATACGTGAGTTGGGTACTGCGAGCATTGGCAAAGCCAAGCGGAGCGGTCAACGAACGTGGCAAGGTGCGTAGCACATTGCATCCTGTCGCCTCGACAAAAAAGACGGGTTAAATTAATCAAACCCAAGTAATCGTACATATTAAAATCACACATCGGTCATCGTCTTTTTTATCCGACGGGATTTGAAGCTTAAGAAGGTACGAGGCGTAAAAAAACAGTTCAGTGAACTGTTTTTAGCGTTATATGTACGAAACGGGCACCACGAGTATTGCTTTTAGCATACGGAGTGGTCGGTGAGCACGGCACACCGCTTTGGCGGGGTGCATCCTGTCGCCTCGACCAAATAAAAACAGACAGCACCTGCCGTCTGTTTTTATTTCTGCGACGGGATTTGAAGCTTAAGAAGGAATAGACCGTAAAAAAACATTTTTTTATTTATTCTTGTAATTAAACTTTATATATGCTATAATTGTCGAAAAAAGTACGAGGTATAAAAAATGCGATTTAATTTACAAGACTTTGAAAGGTTTCTTAAAAATATTGACTTAGATAAATATCGTCAACAATATACTACTATAAAAACTGTTGAAATGGACCTGCCTAAAAACATTCAAGCATTAGACACTATTTATGACGTATATTGGAACAAAGACTGTTGTTATGATGAACCCTTGTCCTTTGATGATTTTTATGACGTTTATTATAACCGTTGCAAAACGGATATTGAAATATTTTGGGGAAAGACTGGCTTTGGGCACGATTGCGACTGTTTTCAAAAAGGATTAAAAGCAAGAATATATCGCACTTGGGCTTCTTTAATCACGCAAATTCACGCCGGCTATGTTGCCGAAAGTGTTTTTGGAAAGGATTCCGTTGATCAAAGTACTGAATTGGATCATAAAGGCATTGACATACTTGTAAACTATAAAAACAAAGAGATTAAAATACAAATTAAAAAGGAATCTAAAAGGCCCGAAATATCAAGAATGTATAGTGGTGAAGATGCATTAAGTGAATATTTTTATATTTGGTATGTTGTACCTACAAAAAGCGACTATGAAAATCCATATTATAAAGTTAAAAGCAAGGCTAATCAATATCGGGACTGTGTAAAACCTTTTATAAAATATAATCCCAATGGTACTTTGGATCGTTATGATAACGGTTTTGTTGTTTTCACAAAAAAAGAGTTTGAACTGATTAAAGAATCTCTTAATTAAAAGGCTTTTAAAGCCTTTTTTTCTTGCAAAAATATTAAAATGTGTTATAATAGTGTTATATTTGTGATATATGGGGGTTTTTATGGACTGGTCAGAAAACATAAAAAAACTGCGCGCAAAAATGTTAATTACTCAAACAGAATTGGCAGAGCTATTAGGTGTTTCTTATATATCTATTAACCGTTACGAAAATAATCAACACCAGCCTACAATGAAGATCAAAAGAAAACTTATGCAATTATTTATTGAAAACAACATTGTGCAAGGAGACTCATTAAATGAAAAATAAAATTTTTATAGGTGATAATTATGATATAATGCGTTCTTCTGCTTTTTCAACATATAAAAATGCCATAGACTTCATTTATATTGATCCACCATATAATACAACAAACGGCACATTGGCTTTTAATGATAAAAACAACACCTGGTCAGATGATATTTATAAAAGATTGCTCGTTGCAAAAGATTTATTAAAAGCAACCGGCGTAATTTTTATCAGCATCGACGATAACGAATTAGCTAATCTCCTTAATATTTGCTACGAAATTTTTGGCACGATCAATTATGTTGGTTTATTTATTACAAAACAAGCCCAAAGAAGCAACGCAAAATATATAAACACAGTTCACGAATATGTATTATGCTTTGCAAAAAACAAAAAACAATTAAACCCATTTTATATAAACAGAATTGAAAACCCTGCTGAATCTGAAAAAATAAAGCGCATTATATCAAAAATTAAAAAATTATCAAAAGTCTCAAAAAGCGATGCAAAAAAAGAACTAAACAAACAAATTGATAAATACGTAAAAGAAACCGGCACTACTTGGATAAAGAATTACTCAAACATTGATGATTGTGGCAATATTTATTTTGCAAAGGACTTATCAACCCCGGGTAATCCATCCCGTTTGGATATCGAAGAGATTGGATTGCATCTTGACCCCTTACCTACTCGTGGCTGGTCAAGTAAGCAAAAAATTCTGAAACTCCATCACGAAAATCGCCTTTGTTATAAAAATGGTCGGCCTTATTCCATTGAGTATTTATATGAGGCAAAAAATAATGTTCCGTCATTACTTGATTTTTATTCAAGACAAGGTACAAACAACCTCAAAAAACTTGGTTTAGACGGATTATTTGATACGCCTAAACCTGTTGAATTGATTAAGTTTTTAATTAGATGTTCTCAACACCAAGATGCTTTAATATTAGATTTCTATGCAGGTAGCGGAACTACTGCTCAAGCAGTTTATGAACTTAATAAAGAAGATAATATGAATCACCAGTATCTTTTAATACAACTAGATGAGCAAATCAATCCCAAAAGCAATTCTTATTCCTTTCTTCTAAATAGAGGAATTGATCCTCGTGTTGACAATGCTTTACTTTTAAGAATTGACACGTATTTAAAATTAAACAACCACGAAAAAGATTATATTGTTATAAATCAAAAGTAATTTGTATTTTCACAAATAAACTCTTTTTGAAATATTCTTAACTAAAAGGAGCAATTTTATGGATTTTGAAAAAATAATTAACGAAAGATATTCAGTAAGAAGTTTTAAAGATGAACATTTACCACAAGAAGTGATTGATAAAATTTTAGAAGCAGGACACAAGGCGCCCACAGGTTGTAATTTTCAACCACAGCGTATTCTTGTTTTAAACACGGATGAATCTATAGAAAAATTAAAGGATTGTACCCGTTGCCATTTTAACGCGCCTTGCGCATTTTTAGTTTGCCACAACAAAAATGAAAGTTGGAAAAGAACTTATGACGGTGCATTATCTTCACCTGTTGATGCAACAATTGTTACAACTTTTATGATGCTACAAGCGCAAAACCAAGGTATTGGCACTTGTTGGGTAATGCATTTTAATCCTTTTAAAATGAGAGAAACATTTAATATTCCTGAAAACTATGAACCTTGTGCATTACTTGTTATGGGTTATCCAAGTGCTGATGCTAAACCCATTGATATGCATTTTAAGAAACGCGATATAAAAGAAACCGTTTTTTACGATAAGTTTTAGAAAAACAAAAGCACCGTTTTTACGGTGCTTTTTAGTTTATACCATATTATATTTTTTAAGCATTGCCTTTTCAAAATCAAGAAGATATTTTGCTTCGGCATCAATTTTTGCTTCGGTAGG